>NZ_JAMYOM010000019.1:0-156685 GCF_040319805.1 Mesorhizobium sp. M0848
CGTGCCGTCCGTCAGCACGTTGCCGCTCACGATGCCGCCCTCGACAACGCTGTTGGTGTCGGCATGTGCCGTCGGAATGTCGTCGATAATTTTCACGGAGAGCGTGGCGTTGGCGCTCTGCAGATCCTGGTCGGTCAGCGTGACGGTGAAGTTCTCGAAGAGGTTGTTGGTGCCCTGGATGGGGTCATGCCCCTCGTTGTCGAGCAGTGTGTAGGTGTAGCTCACCTCACCGGTGGCGGCATTGTAGCCTGTCACCGTCAGCGTGTTGCCGAGCGTCGTCGTGAACGAGCCGCCCGTGAACACGCCATCGGTGATGAAGGCGTTGCCGTCGATCGCCAGCGAGTGGATGCCGTCGGGCGAGGAGACGGTGAAGGTGCCGGCGCCGGCCTCGGCCGTGCTTGCCGGATCGGACCCAGGCCCGCCCGGCGTGCCGATATTCAACGCCGCCTCGTTGACGACGACGTCGCCGCCGGTGGCCTCCGGCGTCAGGTCGGTGATCACAGGCGTCGAGTTGCCGATCGAAATCGTCAGCGTGGTATGCGAGGTGTCGCCGTCGCCATCCTTGATCGTGTAGGTGAACACGTCGTTGACGCCGCCGGGCGTGCCGGCAGCGCGCACATAGCTGTAGGAGCCGTCCGCCAGCAGTGTCAGCGTGCCGTAGCTGCCCTGGATCGGCGCGTTCAGCGTGGCCGCATTGTCGACATCGGTATTGGTGTTGCCGGCCTGCACGCCAACCACAGTCGCGCCATCGGCGCCCTTGGTGTCGGCAACGCCGTCCGTCGCGTTGGCGTCGCCGGCATCGGTTCCGCCAGCCAGTACATTGCCTGTCGCCGGGCCGAACTGGCCGGCCGCGATGCTGTCGGTGTCGGCGTGCGCCGTTGGCACATCGTCGACGATGGCGACGGCGAAGGTGGTGCTGGCAGTATCGCCGTCGACATCCGTGACAGTGATGGTGAAATTCTCAGGAACCGTGTCGGTGCTAGGATCATAGCCGGGTGTCTGATCCGTATGGGAAACCGATTCGGTCACCGTATAATTGTATTCGATGGCACCGGTGCTCGGATTGAAGGAGACGATCGTCAGGTAACCGTACTGCCCTGGGATGTGCTGATCGACGCCGGTGACGGTGACACCGTTGATGACGATCGAGCCAATTCCATCCGGCGCGTCGATGCTGATCGTTCCAGTGCTGGACGTTTCTTTGTCGGTCGGCGCTTCGCTACCCGGAGTTTGCGCCCCACCGCCATCGAGGCCAGTTTCACTAGCCGCTTCGGTCGGGGCAAGCAGTGACGTGGCCGTCACTGAAACCTGCCTGTCGACGATCGAGGGAAACAGCTCGCGCCGCTCCAGAAGCCCGAACTGCAGAGCCGTCGGGGGCAACAGGGCCGACAGGTCGAACCCGTCGCCGATGCCGCCGGGGGGAACCGAGAAATCTCCGCCTGCGCTTGAATTCGAACCGCCCGGGCCGGCCGACATGGAGCCGTCGGCGCCGAAGGCGACATCGACATGGCTGGCTTCGAGTGCCGCCAGCAAAGCAACGCGCGGCACCTCGACGTCGCCGATGATGAAGGTCGGCACGTTCAGGGCGCCATCCTTGACCACGATTACCGAGCCGTCGGCCTGTTCGAGCAGAAGGTTTTGGCCATCGACCTTGATGTTGTCGATGGAGGCGTTGGCGGGAAGCCTCACCACATGGCTGGCGTCGGCTACGTATTCGTGCGGCGCAGCTGCCGGCGGTGCCTTTGCTTCCGCGGGGGCTTCTGGCTTGACAGGCGCTCCGCCGCCGACATCGACCGGCACCGGTTCGGACGCTGCCGGCGCGGGCTGCGTCGAATTTGCCTGTGCGACCCGGATCTCCGCCGGCGACGCCTGATCGGCGTGTTCATTGGACGCGGAATGCTCGTTCAAGGAAGCCGAAAAGCTGTCCAACTCGATATTGTTCGTCATGGCTGAAACCCCTCCGATATTTACCGGATAGAGACAGCGGCCACTTCTACTTTGCAACTGCCCCCTAATCTATTTCATATATTATGATATGCATTGCCCGGCATTTTTTACACGTGGTAAACCGCAACAATATAACCTGATATATGTTGGTTTCTGGAGGTCTGGTTGACGGATGACTAGTCGGCATCTTTTTGGTGAACCAAAGTATAAATTTGAATAAAATTTTAGACAAACTGGATAAAGACAGTTGCTGGATATTTATCCACCTTCCTTTCCAATAATTTGAGACAAGATTGGTAGCGTCCACAGTCAAAGGTGGGCGTTATGAAAAAGCAAAAAACAGTTCCGGGAAAAACCCGGCTCCAGATGCTCCTGCTGGCAATCGGGCTTGTCGGCCTGGCGGGGCCGTCATTCGCGAGCGATATCGCCGCATCCGGCTGGCCTCAGGAGAAGGTCCAGACGCCGCCCTGTCTCGGCGGTGTTTCGCTGGCGAGGCCCCAGCCCAGGCAGCCTGCGGGCGCTTACCGGATCGGTCAGGTCATCAGCAGCTATGGCCCGGCAGATGCTGACCGCGGGGATGGCTCGTCAACGGCGCGAGATGACGCCGGGATAGATCCGGTGCAGACCGCGTCGATCATTCCGGGGGTCTTCGGATCGGTTGCCTTGTCCATGCGCAATTTTCCCGTCGCGGCGCGCTGGGCGCCCGTGTACCGGGCAATCACCGCTTGTTCGGCGGGCAGCCCCTGCGAGCGCAAGAGCACAGCTTTTGCCGGCATGGTCGCCGCCGCTCAAGGCAAGGGATTCAGCGAGAAGCTGTCCTTCGTCAACAGCAGCGTAAATCGCCTGATCGCCTACAGGAAAGATAGCGTCGTCTACGGCAAGCTCGACTATTGGGCGAAGCCTTCGGAGATTCTCGAGCGGCGAGCCGGCGATTGCGAGGATTTCGCCATTCTCAAGATGACGGCCCTGCTGAGGGCCGGCATCCCGACGCAGAGCATGGCGCTTGTCGTCCTCCAGGATCGCAAGCGAGGCTTCTTTCACGCAGTGCTGTCGGTGAGCACAGGCAGCGGCACCTTCATTCTCGACAGCCTCAGCAACACTGTGGTGCGTGACAGCGATCTCCCGGATTATGTTCCGCTTTATTCGTTCAGCACGGACCGGGCCTGGATCCACGGTTCAAGACCGGGCGGAGCCCAGATGGCTGACATCAAAGGCGGTTTCGCAACCGTCGCACCTGGCGAAGGTTTTCAGCCATAAGTTCTCGTTGGATTGGTGGTGATTCAACCGCCGAAGACGAACGCCATCAGCAGCTCTGGCTCGAGCACCGGAGCCCGCACCGCATTCAATTGCCCCCGGTAACGACGGTCACCCGCACCGATGACAAAGCCGGTGGCCACCGGCGATTCGCCATTGGCATCGAGCCGCGCGAAGATGTCGGCTACGTTGAGGTCCAATGCCAGCTTGAGATCGTGCCGTGCGTCATCGCTTGGGGCTATCGGCAATTGACGTTTGACCAGTTGCTGGAACGGCGCGTTGAACGACAGGATCTTCTTCGACGATGCCAGGGCAAAGGCCGGGGACGGGCAAGCGACGAGTATGGCGTTGATGGTGTTGATCGATGCAAGCCTTCGCAAGGTCAGGTTTTCATCCGCCAATCCACGCATGCAGGCCACCCGGATCGCGGATGTCAAATTGCCTGTCTGTGCCTGGCTTTCGGCGATCTCGTCGATGAGCATGCCGATCGTGCATTTCCTGCGTTCGGCCATCTGCTTCAGCGACAACCAGAATGCCCGCTCCAAGCGGATGCCGCGTCTTATGCCGCCACGCGCCACGACCCGAAATTCAAGCCCGAAATCCTCGGCCGCGACTGGCGGAAGCAGTCGCTCGCCATCAGGATGAGGGCTGGCGCTACCGCTCACTCATCGCCTCCTCGCGCGCCTTGTTGATCGGCTTCAGGAGGTAGTGCAGGATCGTCTTGCGCCCGGTCTTGATGTCGACCGAGCAGATCATGCCGGGAATGATCGAATAGGCCTTGCCGTCTCTTTGAAGGGTCGATTTGTCCGTCGCCACGCGCACCTGATAGTAGGGTTCCCCCGTTTTCTGATCGACCAGGCTGTCGGCTGTGATGTTGGAGACCTTGCCCTCGATGCCGCCGAAGATCGAGAAATCATAGGCGGTGACCTTGATAAGGGCCTCCTGGTCGGGACGGATGAACGCGACATCCCGTGGCGAGACCCGTGCCTCCACCAGCAACGTCTCGGAGGTCGGCACGATGCCGGCGACGACGGCGCCAGGCTGGACGAAAGCGCCGACCGTGTTGAGCTCCAGCGTGTTGACGATGCCATCCACGGGAGACCGGATGTCGGTGCGCGCGACCTTGTCGGTGGCCCCCCTTATGGTTTCATCCACTACCGAAAGTTCCGCCAGCGCCTGGGTAAGGTCGTCCAACGCCTCCTGCTGCAGTTGCAAGCCGAGTTCCTCGACCTGCAGCTGGGCTTCCGTGATCGACGATTTGATCTTCTTTATTGTTTCGCCGGCCAGGTTCAGCTGGCCGTTGAGCTCGGTCTGTTCGCGCTCTACCCGGAGCTGCTCGGTCCTTGCCATCAGGCCTTTCTTGACCATCGCGTCGACCAGTTTTGCCTCCTGGTCGCTGACGACCAGGTTCTTGGTCAGACGGTCGGAATTGGCCACCGCCTCGGCCAGTTCCCTCTCGCGCTGATCGAGGCGTGACTTGAGCACGGACAGCTTGTTGTCGAAGTTCCCGCGCCGGGCAATGAGCAGCTTCTGTTCATTGTCGCAAATCTGCGGAGCGACCGACTGAATGTCCGGCGGGCACGGAAATGGGCCTGAGAGATTGCCGGCCTGTTCGTATTTCAGCCTTGCTATGCGCACTTCCAGCGCGCGCGCCTTGGCCTGCTGCTCGCCAAGGCTGGATGTGTTGAGCGTGTTGTCCAGGCGGATGATGAGATCGTTCTTCTTGACGATCTGGCCAATCGTGACTGCGATTTCCTGAACGACGCCGGCCTCGCTCGCCTGAATGATCTGGGTCTTGGAAGCGGGTATGACCTTGCCATCGCCGCGTGCGATCTCATCGACCTCGGCAAAGGACGCCCAAGCGACAAAAACGACGAAGAGCGCTCCGATGATGAATATGGACGCCGACGCAAACAGCGGCGGTCGATCTTCCCTGGCAAGCATTTCCCACGCCCCAACGCATTGGATGCAGCAATAATTGTTTTGTCAGGCGCTTGTTTTCTGCAACGCCTGTATGACTTGGTCCTTCGGTCCGTCGGCAACGATCTTGCCCCGTTCGATAACGATCAGGCGGTCGGCCAGCTCAAGCATGCTGAACCGATGTGTGGAGACGATCAGCGTCGTGTCGCGGTCGAAAGCGACTTTGAGCTGCTTGATCAACTGGCGTTCCGAGGCAAGATCCATCGAGCCCGACGGCTCATCCAGAAAGACGATTTTCGGTTTGGTCAAAAGCAGGCGTGCGATCGCCACCGTCTGCCTCTGGCCGCCGGAAAGATTGGTGCCGCGCTCGCCGACATTCATGTCGTAGCCGCGCGGGTGGCGTGAAACGAAATCGTCGACGCCGGCCGCCTTTGCAGCTTCGATGATCTGTTCGTCTGTAGCCTCGGGGCATGCCATCAGGAGGTTTTCCTTGATGGTGCCCGAGAACAGGTCGCCGGCCTGCGCAACGATGCCGACCGCGGCGCGAACCTCGGACGGGTGATACTGGCGAATGTCGATCCCATCCAGCAGCAACTCACCGGAAGTCGGCAGGAAGAGCCGGCCGATCAGCCGCCCCATCGTCGTCTTTCCCGATCCTATGCGGCCGATGATGCCGATCCGCTCCCCTGGCTTCACCGAGAAATTCAGGCCGGTCAGAACCTCGTTCTCCGAGCCGGGATAGACGAACCCGACGTTCCTGAACACCATCGCCCCCTTGCGAATGGGGCGGTTGACGAAACCCACCGTGTCAGGTCGGTCTTCCGGTTGAGCCATGATCGAATTCACCATTCTCAGCGAGAGCATGGCCTGGCGAAACCGGGACAACGTTATGGCGATCTGGCCGAGCGGCGCCACGGCCCTGCTCGCCAGCATCACCGTTCCTATGATTGCTCCTGTCGAAACATGCCCTTCCGAGAAGGCATAGGCGCCGGCCACGACCAGGGCGACGGTCACCAGCTGTTGTATGGACTGGGTGATGTTGCCCGCCGCCGCCGAAAGCTGCTTGATCTTCTCGGACGTGTTGGCGGCGTTCTTGGAGTGCTCCCCCCATTTTCGCAGCAGATACGCCTCGGCGCGCAGCGACTTGATCGTCTCCAGCGTCGAGATGGATTCGACCAGCAGTGCCTGGCGCTGCGATGCTTCGTTCATCGAGGCGGCGACGCGCTTGCCGATGCGGCGCTGGGTGACCAGGCCGACGATGACGGACATCACGAAGGCCAGCGCCGGTATGATCACCAGCCAGCCGCCAATTGCATAGATCACAAGGAGAAAGACGAAGACGAATGCCGTGTCGATGAACACGCTTATGGTGTTGGAGGTGAAGAACTCCCTGACGAATTCATATTGCGTGACCCTGTTTGCGTATTCACCGGTCGAACCGGGGCGCGCCGACAGCGACGAGTTCAGCACTTTCTCGAACAGCAGATAGGATATTCGGAGATCCGCCTTGCGCCCGGCATAGTCGATGAGGGAAGCCCTGGCCGTCTTCAAAAGCAGGTCGAACAGGATGACCGCACCGATGCCGAGAGCCAGCACCCACAGTGTCGATATTGCCTTGTTCGGCAGGATCCTGTCGTAGACGTTCATGGTGAAGATCGGCGAGGCTATGGCCAGCAGATTGATGAACACCGCCGCCAGGACGACTTTCGAATAGGTGCGCCAGAAAGCGCCCATCGTCCCCGTGAGCCAATGTCTCCGCTCGATCCTGGCCGCCGAGCCGACCGACATGGTCTCGGCGGCATTGGCGTAGGTGATCGAGAAGGAAGCGCCGCCGCTGATGTAGCTGGCGGCCAGTTCCGATCGGCCGATCGCGGTGCGGCCGTCTTCCTGGGGCGCGGTGATATACGCATCGTCTTCGCCTAGAGCGAGCAGGGCAACGGGCAATTGGCTGACGCGAAAGACGATTGCGGGCAGATCGATACGCCCCCTGAGAAAATCCCGGTGGTTGAACTCGGTGACTTCCAGGCCGATGCGTTCGGCAAGGTGCCTGATGTCGTCGACCGCAATTCGCGTGTCCGAGAGCGGCACGCCGGCAAACAGCACGGTCTCCGCGCTCGGCCTGCCGAGATATCCGGCAACGGCTGAGAAACAGGCCTTGAACGCCTCCTTGGGGGAGAGGATGTTGGGTTGCTGGTTCACGATCTGCCCGTCAGGACGCTCGCTGGACCTTGCGTCGTCTTATTTCTTCCTCACCGGAGCGAGGATGTCGAAAGGCAGGTCGCTCTTCTGCTCCGACGGCGTCCGCGCATAGGTCTCGGTGTCCGCGGTTTCCGGTGCTGCGAACTCGGTGCGTGCATAGGCTGTCGCCTGCTTTGCCGGCTGAAGGTTCATCGTTTTCAGCAACTGTCCGGTCGCGGCCAGAAGCCGGTACTGGGCAAACAGCGATGCGTAGGACGCGGTATCCGCCAGCGTTGCCGTGTTGAACCGCGTATTCTGCGCGTCGAGCACGTCGAGCAGCGAGCGCTGTCCAACCTTGAACTGCTCGCGATAGGAAGCGACCAGCTTCTCATTGGCGGCGGCTTGCTGCCTCAGGGTCTTCGCCAGATCGGCTTGTCGGAAACGACGATCCCACGACGTGCGAACGGCTTCCTCGATTTCGCGCTGCACCTGATGCAGCGCCAGACGCTGTTCGCTGGTGCGGCGGATCTGCTCCTGCTCGTTGGCCTTGTCGATACCACCGCGGTAGAGATTCCACCGCAGGACCACGCGTGCCTGCAGGTCGCTGGTGTCGCCATCGTCGCCGTCAATGTCAGTTCCCGCCCGGGCGCGACCTTCAGCGATGATGGAGGGGCCGAATTTAGCCCGTGCGGCATCCACGAGGGAAGCCGCCGCGTCGATGTCGCTGTTGGCCATGTGCACGCGCGGATTGCTTTCGCGCGCCAACCCTATTGCCTCGTCAAGCGATCGCGGGAGCGCAGCCGAGACATCGCCCGGCCTCGATGGGCTGGTCAGTGGCTTTCCGACGGTCTTGAAGAAGCGGATCTTGGCCGCTTCCAGTTCCTCGGTCGCCTCCTGCATGCGCGCCTTGGCGGCAAACAGCCGTTCCTCGGCCTGCTGCCGGTCGGCCTCGTTCAGCGCGCCGCCCGAAATGCCTTGCCGGATGTCGCCGAGAATTCCCTGGTGGAAGCCGAGATTTTTCTTCGCTTCGACAACGATCGAAGCCTGCAGCATGTATTCCAGATAGTCCTGGACAACGGACAGCCCGATGAATTCGGACCGTTCCAGCACCCGGAACGAAGCGCCATCGACGCGCGATGCCTGACGGTTCAATTCGGCCCGCCTTGCGCCGCTGTCATAAAGCGTCTGCGAAACGGTAAGATCCGTTTCAGCCGGATAGAGCGCGTCGTCTTCGATGGAAAGGGAGCGCCGGGATGAATTGTCGAGCCGGCGAACGCCGGCCGATGCCTCGACATCGACACTGGGAAGATAAAGGCCCTTGGCCTGCCGCAACTCGAACTCGATTGCTTCGCGATTTTCGATCGCCTGTCCAATCTCGGGATTGGATTCCACCGCGACAGCCATCGCCTCCTTGAGCGTAAGCGCATGAGCACTCCCGCAGGTCAGCATGGTGGCCGCCATCAAAAGACCAAGGCGCCTGCCTATGGTCGACATGTTTGTCGTATTCATCAATCCCACCCTAACGTTTCCCCAGCGTCCTTTTCAGAGCGCTAACCAAGCCAAGGCCTGCCCGTCGGTGGATTATTCACAAATTCACGAAATATGTGAGCGATTATTGATTTAGAGGTCGCTAAATAGCCTTTTTGGGCAACAAGGCTGCGAGATGTAGCAAAAATAGCACATAACGTCGGCTCGCTCCGGTTGTATCCGGACGCCGCACTCTGCGGGATAGCCCGAAAAACGGCAGGTCAGTGGGCCGATATGGCCAGAATCATGCCATGTGGGTATGGCGGCTGTTGATGACCCAACCTGAAGTTGAGCCATTTTCAGGTACGCCCTCTCGGCAGCCGCCCCAAAATACTCCGTCGCGGCGGCCGGCGTGCGCGTCATGTCGCTGATTGCGGCCAAAAGCTGGGTCAGCGCGCACCCTAATTTGCGCTCAACGCCACCATGCGGTCGAGCGCCGCGGTCAGGCCGCGAAGCGAGACCGGGAAGCTCAGCGGGGTCTCGGCGTCCGTCGTCACATTGAGCTTCAGCACCGAGCCTCCCCTCAGCTTTCCAAGCGTCGGCCGATCGACGGTAAAGACCGAGACGCAACCCGTCGGCAGGCAGGTCCTGAAGCGCTGCGGGGACAGTGGCGGCTGATCGTCGATCTGCAGCGTCACGCCCGGGTCGAGCAGGATGCCGAAGGGCAGAAGCAGGGTAGCCGTCGTCGAGCCGTCCGGGCGTGCCGCGATCTCCACGGCAAGAAGCCTCTGCCCGTTCTGCTGGACCTGATCTTGCGCGAGCGAGCACACTCTCGCCTTCTCTCGAACCGAGCAGGTCACACTCCAATCCTGATAGACTTCACGCAGCGATGAGGGTCCATCCGGGACAGCCGCCACCTGTTGCTGGGCAGACACCGGCGACATCAACGAGAATAGAATTGCCCCACATGCGGAGACGGCCTTCGGGCCAGGCTTCATGTGCAGACCCACTCGCGGATCTTGCATTTCTCTCCCGCCGCCTCGCAGGCCTGCAAAGCGAGATCCTCCGCTTCGCGACGGGTCTCGGCCGAGTTCACGCCCCAGGGCGTGAAACGGTTCTCCACCTTGTCTGCCACGGCGAGTGCACCGCAGTGCTTGTAGGGAAAGCCGGTCTCGTCGTCATCATTCCAATGGCGGTGGTTGCGGAAGACGGTGACGACGTTGCAGGCCTTTCCGCCCGCGTTCTCGCAATATTTCTGTGCGATGTCCTTCGCTTCCTGCCGCTTGTCGGCGCCCCAGAAGAAGCCGTATTTGCTATCGGCCTGCGAATAGGCAATGGCCGCCCAGATGCCTTTTTCCTCCTGTTGCGGTTCCGATGGGGCCACAAGGTCGGCCGAGACGACTTGTCCGCTCCACAACAGGGTCAAGCCCAAAACTGCCAAAGCCTGCAATCTCATGGTCGGCATCCTTTCCTTAACCTCAATCGCTTCGCGTCCTACTTCGCCGCCGAAGCGAGGGAGATCACCACACAGCTTTTGCCCGTCGGCAGGAGAAGCGCTTCACCGGCATTGCCGCCGAGCTCGTAGACCTCGACCTGCCCGAGATGGTCGGTAATCTTGCTGCCCTGCGGCAGGATGGATGCGATGTCGGCGCACGGGCTGGCGAATGGCGCCACCCGCACCATCGCCCCTTCGCAACCCGTGGCGGTGGGCGATGCGAAGACGATGCCGGCGGCCGGTCCGCTATAGCGTTCCGACGCATAATCCATGCCGACAAAGGCCTGGATGGCGTGCTTGTCGGCGGCCTGGTCGTTCCACAGGGATTTGACGCTGTATTTCGTGCCGTTCGTCAGAATCTGTCCGAGCGCCGGATAGACGGTCGAGCAGGCCTGCACTCCGGCCTGCTTGACATGCTCGAGGAAGGGCGTGTCCGGAAGCACGGGGGCCGCCGCAGTTTCTGCGGGTGCGGCCGTCGCGCCGCCGACCAGATTGGCGATGGCGGCATAGTTCCCTGCGGCGAAGCCAAGGCCCGCCACGACCAATCCCAGAAGTGAATATCCGGCCACGCGTGGCCAGCGCCGCCTTGGGGACTCGGCCCGCCTCTGCCGATCCGCCTCGACGGTCGCAGTGCGTTTCGCGGACGTGAACTGGTCCTGCTGGCTCATGGTGATGCCCCGGTTATTTGAGTGGTGAAAGGGCCTCTGACAGCCCCTTGAGCGTTGCGGTCACGGTGATCGTCTGACCGTCGACCGTCGAATAGGAGATCGCCGGTGTCGCATTCTGCGAGATCTGTCGGCGCATGACGGGGCCTACCGGCAACATGCCGACGCAGACCATTTCGTTGCAGCCGTTCAGGTGCACGTCGATCGGCTGCTTCTGTCCATCGAACTTCAGTGACACCAGGCCATCGCTCCTGGCGTTCGGAGCGGTGCGCAGGATCATATACGGCTTGCCGTCCTGGGTGGCGGCGAGCGACCAGCTGAAAGCCATCTTGCCTGATGCGTCCTCGATGATCTGCGAGACGTTGCAGACCTTCTTGCGAGCCTTGAGGTTCTCGTCGCAGATCAGCGTCCAGTTATCGAATGGGCGGATGGTGCGCTGATAGTCTCCGAGCTTGACCTCGGGCGGCACCACTACGTCCGATGGCTTGATCCTGTAGGTCGACGCGACCTGCCCGGCGGACGGCACGAGGCCGCCGCAGAGCGCCAGGCAGGTCAGGGCAACAAGTCCTTTCATTCCTGCCTCAGTTCAAGGTGAAGCTGATGCCGGCGCCGACACCGACATGCCCACCCGCGGCCGTGCCCGACAGATTGCCCCGGATGCGGCCGTCTTCACTGGTGTAACCAGCGCCGAAGGCGAACGCGCCTGCGTCCCGCCACAAGCCGCCACCCGCCGCGACGCTCAGCTTTCCGGGCCGGTCGTCATAGCGCAGCGAGGCGGCCGCAAGGCCTATCGCGGCCGCCTGCCGCGCCTCGTCGCGGATGCCGCTGATGTCCGAATTGAGCTGGCTGAGCTTCTGGTCGGTATAGTCGTTGGCCTGCTGCAAGGTCGTGACCGCCACCTTGTCGGTGTAGTCGTTGGACGTATCGATAGCGTAGGCCACGCGGTTGTCCGTATAGCTCTTGCCCGCGGTCAGGCCCTGGTTCATCTGGTCGACGTTGACCGCATCGGTCCCTTTGACGCCGGGGCCGACATTGGAGATGACGACCGGCGCGTTGACGTCGCCACCTTGCAGCGTGATGGTGTTCGTCTTGTTGCCGCCCTGGGTGTCATAGGTCACCGCGTTCTGGGTAAGGTTTCCGACGCCGGCTTTCAGATCCTCGATCGCCGTGTTGGTGGCGTAGAGCTGCGAGCCGTTGATCGCATCGGTGCTGCCGGCATCGACGCGGCCGGCGGCGACATTGGTGATCGTCCGCTCGGCGCCGGCGTCGCCGACGCTGACGGTTCCGGTCGGCGTCGTCCCGGCATAAGTGTAGGTCTTGCCGTTGATGACGGTGCTGGAGGTCCCGACGGCGGTCTGTGTCACCGAACCGGAACCGAGCGCCACATCGTTGGCGTTGTTGGCCTTGGCGCCTTGGCCGAGCGCGACGGCGCCCTGCCCGGTGGCCGTCGAGCCATGTCCCGCAGCCAGGCTGTCGGTGCCGCTCGCCACACTCTCCGGCCCGATCGCCACGGCGTTGGTGCCGCCGGCGATGCTGTCGGCCAGCGTCGAGTTGGCGTGGAAATATTTGATGCCGCCGCCATTGCTGATGCTGGTCAGCGCATTGTCGACGGCCGTGAAGCCGTCATAGACGGTGGAATAGTTGTTGCCCTGGATGGTGTAGGTCGGGCCGGTGATGGAGCCGTCGGGATTGACGGTCGTGCCGCCGCCGAACAGGTTGCTGACGTTTTGCGTCACGCCGCGCAATTGCGAGACGTTGACGCCGTCGGTATCGGCCGAGCCCGCCGCGACGTTGGTGAGCTTGCGTTCGGCCCCGGCGGCGCCGATCGACACCTCGCCGACCGAGGTCTGCGAACCGGCGAGCGCAAAGGCCGTGTAGCCGGCCTGCGCGCCGACGCTGGTGATGGACTGCGCGCCGAGCGCAACGCTGTTGATGAAGGTGCTCTGGGCGCCGGCGCCGAGCGCCACCGACTGGATGCCGGACGCCAGCGAATTGGTGCCGAGCGCCAGGCCGTCGGCCAGCATCACGTGGGCGCCTTGGCCGATCGCTGTGCCGCCGGGTGCATCCTGCTCGACAGTGGCGCCATTGCCGATGCCGATGCCGTTGTCGCCGTTGACGACCGTCGTCGGGCCGACCGCGACCGATTCCGCGCCGACCGCCAGCGAGTCGCCCGCCGCCGAATTGGCATGGAAGTATTTCGTCGACGTCACCGAGACGGAGGCGATGGCGCCCTGCAGCTGCCGAAGCGTTACCGCATCCTGAGATTGCGTGCCGTCGGCCACATTGGTGATCTGCCGATACGAGGTAGCGTCGCCGACCGAAACGGCGCCGAGCAGCGTCTTGTCGGTCGTGTTGTACTGGATGAAGTTGGCTGGGCCGGCGGGCAGTTGCCCGGTAAGCGGAGCGATCGCGCGATCGGAGACCGAACCCGAGCCAAGCGCCACGCCGCCGTCGATGCTGACATTGCTGTCGCGGCCGAGCGCCAGTGCGCTGACGCCGGTGGCGGTCGCCTGGTAGCCGACGGCGGTGGAGCCGACGCCTTGTGCGAAGGAATCGGTTTGCGCCAAGCCTGCCTCGTTGGTGCGGGCGTAGCGGATGCCCACACCATTGGCGTCGGTATAGGCGGTCGACGTGTCGCCGGCGATGTTGTTGATCGTGTTGCCGAGATCGGTCACGCCACTGCCGATATTGGCGATATCGGTCGTATTCTGCGTGACCTGCTGGTTGGTGGCGAAGAGCTGCGAACCGTTGACCGCATCGGTCGAACCGCCGTTCAACTGCCCGGCCGCGACATTCTGGATCTGGCGTTCGGCGCCCGCCGAGCCGACCGAGAAGGCACCGGCCGGGGTAGCGCCGGCGAAGGTATAGTTGACGCCGCCGATCGTTGTGCCACCCACGGCGGTCGTTGCGCCCGACGCCGAATTCAGGCCGATCGCCACGTCGCCGTCATTGTTGGCCACGGCGTTCGGGCCGACCGCGACGGAATCCGCTCCGAGAGCCTGCGAATCCGCCAGGGTCGAGTTGGCATGGAAATACTTGATGCCGCCGCCGACATTGATGTTGCTAAGCGTGACGCCAATGGCGTCGACGGCCTGGTTGGTGGCGAAGAGCTGAGAGCCATTGATCGCATCGGTCGAGAGCGCGCTGACGCGCCCCGCCGCCAGGTTGGTGAGCGTGCGTTCCGCACCGACCGCGCCGATGCTGACCGTCGAGAGCGGGTTGGTGCCCTGGAAGGCGTAGGTCGTGCCGTTGACCACCCCACTGGCCGTGCCGACGGCCGTGGTGGTCACCGAGCCGGAGCCGAGCGCCACGTCGCCGGAGCTCGCCGCCGCCGTCGCGCCATTGCCGAGCGCGACATTGCCCGCGAGGCCTGCCGCGCCCGCCGTGGAACCGTTGCCCAGCGCCACCGAGCCCTGCCCGATGGCCTTGTTGTTGTTGCCGATGGCGACGGCGCCGTTGGCCGTATTGGCCGCGGTGGCGCTCGCCGTGCCGTCACTGTTGGCGATGTTGTTGGCGCCACCGGTGAAGGCGCCGGTGCCGCTGGCATAGCTCGGATCGCCTATGGCCACCGCGCCGTCGCCATAGGCAACGTTGCCGTAGCCGATCGCGACCGCCTTGCCGCCATCGGCGGTCGCGCCCGTGCCGATGGCGACGGAGTCGGCGGAGATAGCACCGGCGGCGGTACCGATGGCAATCGCATTGACGTCTTGTGCCACAGCGCCCGCTCCAACTGCTGTCGAGCTCGCCGCTGTCGCGATGGATGTCGTGCCTATGGCAATGGAGTCGTCGCCTCCCGCAGTGGACGAACGGCCACCGGCGAACGCACGGGCACCGGTGGCCTTGGATGTGGAACCGAGCGAAGTGGCGTACACTCCGCTGGCCGTGGCGCCCAATCCCAGCGCACTGGCATTTGCGGCGGTCGCCGCGGCGTTGTTACCCACAGCCGTGGTGGAGACGTCCGTGGCCTGGGCTCCAGAGCCCGCCGCGACCGAGCCTACTCCGCTCGATACGGCCGAATTGCCCAGGGCCAGCGCGAATTGGCCCGAAGCCGTGGCGACGTTGCCGAACGCTGCCGAGTTTATCGCCGATGCATTTGCCTGAGGACCAACGGCTGCGGCATTGGTGCCGGCGGCCTGGGCCTGGAAGCCCACGGCTGCCGAACTGGCGCCGCCGGCCGACGTACCTATGCCGAGCGCGGTGCTGCCGACTCCGCCGGCGTTGGCACTGACGCCGGCTGCGAGAGAATTGTCTCCTATCGCATTTGCACCCGTCCCGAATGAGGAGGCGTTTATGCCGCTGGCAGCGGACGCGTTGCCGACCGCGGTGCTGGCAGAGCCGCTCGCAATCGAGGTCGCGCCCATCGCTATGGCGGACGTTCCCGTTGCCTTGCTCGCGCGCCCGATCGCAGTGGAGTCAACCTGGGACGCCGTCACATCCGTACCGATGGCGATGGCACTCTGGGCCAGCGCTCCGGTTCCGGCGCCAGTACGCGAACCGAGATAGACGGCGTTTATCGCGGTTGCGGTCGACTGGAAGCCGACAGCGATGGCATTCTGGCTGTTTGCAATGGTGTTGGTGCCTTGGGCAACGGTGTCCAGTCCCGACGAGACCGCCTGGCTCCCGATCGCAATGGCGCGCGTCCCGGTGGCTTGGGACCCCCAGCCTCCGGCGAACGACGTGGCGCCGCTGGCCAGGGAGCTGACGCCGACGGCGGTGGAGTTGCCACCCGAAGCAACGGAGAAAGTGCCGAGCGCGCTGGCGCCGGCGTTGGTGGCACTGGCGTTGACGCCGATCGCTACCGTATTGACATTATTTGAGATCGTGCCGGAGCCCAGCGCTATCGCGCCGCCGGGGCCTGTGGCCGACGCAGTCCGGCCGATGGCGATCGAGTATTGCGCCGACGAAACGGACTGGAAGCCGAGCGCTATGGCCCAGGCGTTGCTGGCGGTAGAGCCATTTCCGATCGCCACGGCCTCGCCGGCGGTTGCTGACCCGCCGCCCGCCTGATACTGTGCCTGGGCCGGCGTGGCGAGGCCGAGCGCGACGAGCACCGCCAGGCCGCCGATGATGCTGGCCGGGCTGACGGATGACGCCAGCGCCGAACCTACACTGCCACCAGCGCCCAATGTTCCCAAACCCATATTCTTGCGGCCGAGGCCGAGCACACGATGCGCCATGCGCAGCACCGCCATTAGGCGGCGGCGCGTCGAGCGTGAGCCATGATCGGCCCCCGCGATCCAGTGCCCGGCGAAATGCGCCGCGCGACGCTGAACAAGAAGCGAGCCGTTCGAAAACTGGTTGTCGGTCATGGTTCCCTCTCCGCTGGCCGGCACGAAATGTCTGACAATTCCGCTCCACCGCAGGAAGACATGATTCCTGCCCGCGGTATTTCACGAAATTGCTGCCTTGTGAGAAAAGAGCGCAGCAAAGCTACAGAGGTTAACGGCTTGTTACCTTAGCCAATGCTTTAAAACCAAGAAACAAAGCAATGAAATAAGCGTCGCATCACCTAACCTTGGCGTTAAGCTTTCCCACCCGTGCCTGCAACGGCGTCCTCTGCCGGTATTTCTTCATCACGGTGGTAAAATGGCTCTGACTTGAAAACCCGCTGGAGTGGGCGATGTCGGCGATCGTCATGCGGCTGTCTGCAAGCAGTCTTTCAGCGAAATCCAGCCGCAGGTCGAGGACGTACTGGTGCGGCGGCATTCCGAACGTCCTCGAGAAAGCCCGCACAAAATGATAGGGGGAAAGCCCGCAAACCGCGGCCATATCAGCCAGCGCCAGCTTGCGCGTAAAGTTCTCGTCCAGGAATTGCTGCACGCGGCGCGCGGCGCGGACGGAAAGCCCGCCTTTCGCGTTGAGCGTCGGCTGTCGCGAGTTGGTTCCGGAAACCGGTCCGGGGAAACCATCATCGCCCGGCATTTTTCGGCCTCCCGATACGTCCCAGATGAGGTTCAACCCAAGGCTTCCTTCCATGTTCCCCTGAAAAACAATTCGTGATTAATCGAAGCTGACCGGCATCGCCACTCATCGGATCGTTCCGGCCGGACGGCGAACAATGCGCGGACTGCATGACATTCCAGAGGACTCCTGCGGAGCTTGGGGCAGATTTGCAGCGGGACGTATTTTGAAAAACTCAGCAAGCCTTGTAGAAAATTCCGGTCTCGCGTCGCGGGCGAGCAGGCGTTGCCATTTTGCCATGGCCGGGCCCTCAGTTCTTGAGGGAAGCATGCCCGGCCCCGGTCGGCGTTCTCACTCTGTATTTCTTCAGCGCCACGGCCAGATGGCTCTGATCCGAAAAGCCGGCGAGATAGGCGATTTCGGCAACTCGCCGCGATGTGGCGGCATGCCGAATGCCATGGCGAACCTTGCTATGAAATGGGTCCGGTGAAACTCCCGCGACGAATGCCAATCCGGCGACGACTTTTCGCGCGAAGTTTTCGTCGAGATATTCCCGCACGCGTGGCGCGACGTATTCTGTGATCTTGTCGCTGCCGGGCGAGGCTCTCATTCCGCGTGCGGGCCTCAGCACAATTCCGGTGGAATGCTTCTTGGCCAGGAATTTCTGCGGGACGGGATCGCGGACGGAGTATATGACACTCCTCCGCGTGGTGGCCCTCCTGGGACCTGCGCTTTCAGGAATTATGTCCAGGACATATCGAGCTGTCCGTTCTCGATTGACGCCCCGGGAATCGCCGCTGTCCCGAGCATCGTCCGTATTTTTCATGCTTGGCCTCTGCCGCTTTGTTCGCTGCCTGAAATCCCCCTTAGCCCGACCCGGACCCAGCGTAACGCACATGCCGCGGATAGTGAATAACATCCGTACGCAAAGAAAAAATTTTGTTCGGGATAAGAGGAACCAGTCACAAAGGAGGGACTGGAACATTTTTTGACACCTTCGCCTGCGCATTGGCTGACGGAGCATCAACGAAAAACCCGCCTGCGCGGCGGGTCACTGGCGCAAATCAGCACCATGGGCGAATATGTACTATAGCTGAGGTCACCGAGTCAAGAAAAAATTCCTATCGTGAAAAGCTGCGTGCGCAAAAGTTGCCAACTGCCGCGAGGCCTCTGGTCGACCTGAATTCGGAGCCCTGCTTCAGCGGACAGTTTGGCCATTTCGGCGGCCATTCAACAATGTAGAGCTACCGGATTTGCCGCCGGTCATTGCAGATCGTCGCGACGATTCTCATACAAATCCCATGTAAGTTCCACAAAACCCAGAAGAACGTCTTCCTCGCTCCACCCGGCAGCGACGGCTGCCTGAACGATCTCACGGACGAGAGGCAGCAATTGGCGTTGGCATTCTGCCGACGTGTCGGCAGCTGCGTCATCGCCAGGAGGTCCATCGAAGTTGAATTTCATCATTCGGCGCCCCCCTCGCCGTCAATCAAAGTGTTTATATCACTAAAATCATTCCTCCTGATATACAATAGAGGTGGTACCAAAGCATAAGAGGCTTCGGAGGGCCCGGGCAGAACAGGACGATGCCAGGCTCTATGCTTCCCTTGGGTCAGGTTTGTCCTTCTGGACAGGATCTATCGGGGTGCTTCAACCCATCGATCTCTGCGGCTGGTCGAACTCTTCAGCCAGGGCCGCATGCCACCATCCGGCGAATGCGCGGCACGAGCGGCTGCATTGCCTTCTGCAACCGCTCGCTGGATAGTCTCGGCATGTTGGAGACCCTGGCGACTCACTGGCCGCAAATTCTGGCGATCATCTCCGTGGTGATGGCGACGGTCGGCATCGTCCATGCCGTCATGACCAAGGAAGATGTCCGCGCCGCCACCGGCTGGGTCGGCGTGATGGTGCTGTCCCCCATCCTTGGCGTGCTGATCTATGCCATCGCCGGCATCAACCGCATCCGCCGCGCCACGATCACCGCCCAGCGCCCGTTTGCCGACGGCGCGGTGTCCGCCAAGCACGAGCGCAACGTCGCTGTCGAAGAGGCCCTGATCGTCGAGCGTTACGGGCAACGGTTCACGGGCTTGCGGACACTGGGCGACAGGGTGGCGCGGCGCACGCTCAATCCTGGAAATGCAATCGATGTGCTGGAGACCGGCGACGAGGCCTATGCCGCCATGTGCGCGGCGATCGATGGCGCCGAGCGCAGCGTCCTGCTCGAGACCTATATTTTCGACAATGACGCCGTCGGCCTGCTCTTCGTCCAGGCGCTGGCCGGCGCCGTCCGGCGCGGCGTCACCGTCCGCGTGCTGATCGATGCCGTCGGCGCCCGCTACTCGGTGCCGAGCATCCTTGGGCATTTGCGCGAGGCCAACATCCCCGCCGATGTCTTCAACGGCAACATCGTCATGGGCCTGCGCCTGCCCTACGCCAATCTGAGGACCCACCGGAAGATCCTGGTGGTCGACGGCATCGCCGCCTTCACCGGGGGCATGAACATCCGAAAAGGCTTCTCAGCCGAATTCGCCGGCTCCAACAGCGCCAGGGACACACATTTCCGGGTGACCGGTCCGATCGTCGCCGACCTCTTTTCAGTCGCCGCCGAGGACTGGCGCTTCGCCACCAACGAGGCGCTGAAGGGCGACGCCTGGCGCATCGCCCCGCTGTCGCCATCGCCAGGCGCACCGATGATGGTGCGGGCGGTCGCTTCCGGCCCGGATGCCAGCAACGAGACCAACCACAAGCTGCTGATCGGTGCATTCTCGGTCGCCCGCAAGTCTATACGCGTGATGTCGCCCTATTTCCTGCCGGATCGGGAACTGATCAGCGCGCTGATCACCGCCGGCAGGCGTGGGGTCGAAATAGACATCGTGGTGCCGGCGGTGAACAATCTTTTCCTCGTCGACCGCGCGATGATGGCGCAGTTCGATCAGGTGCTCAAACACTATTGCCGTGTCTGGCGAACCGAGGGACCGTTCGACCATTCGAAGCTGCTTTCGATCGACGGCGTGTGGGCCTATGTCGGATCTTCCAATCTTGATGCCCGATCGCTGCGGCTGAATTTCGAGATCGACCTGGAGGTGCTCGATGCCGGCTTTGCCAGCGAGATCGAGACGCGGATCGGATCGGCGATTGCCTCCGCCGTGCCGGTGACGCTGGAAGCCTTGCGAGCCCGGCCGTTTCTTATCAGGCTGTTCGACCGGGTATTGTGGCTCGGTTCACCCTATCTCTAGGGCGGAGGGCCGCTTGAGGAACTCGTCTGTCATGGAACATACGCCGAAATTGCCTATTTTGACTGTATCCGGCTTCTGAATTGAAACCAGCGAGGACGAGCAGCACAGAGATGCACAGAATTGGACGCAGCCTCCCGGCAAGCATGCTTCTGTCCCTTCGTGACCGCCGGATGCAGAAGGCTAACGCCGCAGCACTCAAGACGACAGCCACCACCGGCACGCTGGTTGCCTCCTACAATGTCCACAAATGCATCGGCGTCGACAGGAAATTCGACCCGGAGCGGATCATCCGCGTCATCCGCGAAATCGATCCGGATGTCATTGCGCTGCAGGAAGCCGACAATCGCTTCGGCGACCGTGTCGGGCTTCTCGACCTGGCCCGGCTCGAGCGGGAAACCGGCCTGATTCCGGTGCCGATTTCGGCCACCGGCAAGGGCCATGGCTGGCATGGCAACGTCCTGCTGTTCAAGAAGGGCGTCGTTCGCGACGTGCACCAGATCAAGCTTCCGGGACTGGAGCCGCGCGGCGCGGTGGTGGCGGAGATCGACCTCGATGGAAGCCGGACGCTGCGCATCATCGCCGCCCATCTTGGCCTGCTGCGCCGCTCGCGCTCCCAGCAGGCGCGCGTCGTGCTCGACCTGATGAACAGCCCGGACGAAAGACCGACCTTGCTGCTCGGCGACCTCAATGAATGGCGGCTCGGCAACCGCTCCGCTCTCAACACGCTGCATGCGACGTTCGGCCCGCAGCCGCCGGCGGTCCCCACCTTCCCGTCGAACCTGCCGCTGCTGGCGCTCGACCGGATCATGGCCAACAGGCACGGCATGATTGCCGCCATCAACGCGCATGACACGCCGCTTTCGCGCGTTGCCTCCGACCACCTGCCGCTGACGGCCTTCGTGCGCCTGGAGCGGGTGGACGATAACGCCTTGATGTCTTCCGCGTCGCAAAGCGTGTAAAATTAGGCGGAACGCCCCGTTCTTCCGCGAGTTAACATGTCTTGAATACGCAGGAGGACGAGATGAAAAAGCTGATTCTGGCTTCCCTGTTGGCATTGGCCGCGACCGCGGCGATCACTGCGCCGACGCAAGCGGCAAGCGTGACCATCCAGTCCGACGACGGCGACCGATATTTGCCGGATGACGATTCCGATAGTGGGATCGTTATTCGCCGTCATCACCGCGATCGCTATTATGACGATCAGTATGATGGCGACCAGAATGTTCAGTATGACAATGGCGAATACCGGTACGGCGAATATCGCCGCCATCACCGGCATCATCGCTGCCATATCGAACTGGTCAAGCATTGGCGCCACCACCACAGGGTGATCGAAGAGGTCCGCGTCTGCGGCTGATCCCGATCGGAGCAACCGGCCGGCGAAAGCCGGCCGGTTCATCGTGCATGATCGGCTGACGAAATAGCGCCGATGTGAGAGGTGATAATTGACCGCGTCAAATCGTGGTCGCCCGCACGCTCACCGGACCGTGGCAAACGCGGCAAGGACGGCCGGGTCCCAGGCGGCCATGGCATTAGGTCATAGGTGATATCGCCGTTCGGATTGGCGGCGTTGGTGATGCCGCCCTGGCGATGGGATAGCTGCCCGACAGTCTCGCCGGCAACGCGGTCAAGGCGTCCCCATTTTCTACCGGACCGAGGCAACGCTGCAGACGGAAGCTGCGTCCGCCACGCCCTGGCAGAAGGCGGGACCGTCAAGCCGCGGGTCTTCGACCAGCGTTTGCGCATCGCCATCCACCGGCTGCCCGGTGAAGAAAACCCGAGCCGGCCCGCCGGCAGTATGGGCATCGGCGTTGTACGCGACCGTGCTGGCCGCATCCGGTGCCGGCACGGTGTTGGGCGGCGAGACCACCAGATCGGCACCGACATAGGTCAGCTCATAGTTGGCCGAGAGGGTCAGGCTCCCCTGTTCGATGGCATAGTTGCCAGCAGGGCTAGCGGGTGTCGCCTCAGTCGAGAGCGCGCCAAGGAATGTATCCCCGTTGACCAACCCCAGACCGCCGATCGAATAGGTGAGTGGCGGATTGGGCATGCCTTGGGGCCGGCTCTGCGCATCCGCCACCACAGTGATCGCCCGCTTGCCGATGCTGAAGTCGGCACCGGCATAGCTGATCTCGTAGTTCGCATTGGCGTTGTCGGTGAGCGTGCCCTGGCCGATCGCGTAGGCTCCGGCGTTCTCTCCCAAGGCGCGATCGAGAGCGCCGACCAACGCCACACCACTGCCGAGATCGGTGCTGGTGTAGCCATAGGAGGACGGGTCGGCATCGCCGTAAATCTTGCCCTGGCCCGAATTGGCCGTGACTGTCACGGCACGCCTGCCGATGCTGAAATCGGCGCCGACATAGCTGATGTCGTAGTTCGAGTTGGCCGCGTTGGCGAGTGTGCCCTGCCCGATCTGATAGGCGCCGACATCTTCGCCGGTCGTGCGGTCGAGAGCGCCAACCAGCGCCGCACCATTGCCGAGATCGGTGAAGGTGTAGCCATAGGACGACGGATCGGCATTGCCGTAGGTCTTGCCCTGACCCGAGCTGGCAGTGACGGTCACGGATCGCTTGCCGATGCTGAAACCGGCACCGACATAGGTGATGTCGTAATTGCCGTTGGCAGCATCGCTGAGGGTGCCGCGGCCAATGTCATAGGTCCCGACATTCTCGCCCTCGGCGCGATCAAGCGTGCCGACCAGCGCCGTCCCGCCGCCAAGACCGGAAACCGCATAGCCGTAGGACAGCGGATCACTGTCCCCATAGATCTTGCTCTGGCCCGCATCGGCCGTGACCGTGATCGCGCGCTGTGTCACCGAAAGGTCCGCGCCGATATAGCTGATGGCGTAATTGCCGTTGGCAAGCGTGCCTTGCGTGATGCTGTAGCCGCCGACATCGGATGATGCCGTGGCGGTCGTTGCCAGCGCACCGCTCAGACTGTCGCCATTGGCGAAATCGCCCGAGGTCAGCTGATAGGTCAGCGTTGGATTGTCATCGCCATAGACACGGCTCTTGGCATCGGCCGTTAGCGTAATGGCGCGCTGCGTCACCGCCAGATTACCGCCGACATAGCTGATCGCGTAGTTGCTGTTGGCGAGCGTGCCCTGCGTGATGCCGTAGCTGCCGACATCGGATGCTGTCGTTGCCGACGTCGCCAGCGCACCGTTCAGGCTGTCGCCATTGACGAAATTGCCTGATGTCAGCTGATAGGTCAGCGCCGGGTTGGCATCGCCATAAATGCGGCTCTTGGCATCGGCCGTCACCGTGATCGCGCGCGGGGTCAACGCGAGATTGCCGCCGACATAGCTGATCGCATAATTGCTGTTGGCGAGTGTGCCTTGCGTGATGCCGTAGCTGCCGACACCGGATGCTGTCGTGGCCGTTGTAGCGAGCGCACCGGCGAGACTGTCGCCATTGACGAAATTGCCCGAGGTCAGCTGATAGGTCAGCGCCGGATTGGCGTCGCCATAGATGCGGCTCTTGGCATCGGCCGTCACCGTGATCGCCCGTTTCGTCACCGACAGATTGGCGCCGGCATAGCTGATCGCATAGTTGCTGTTGGCGAGTGTGCCTTGCGTGATGCCGTAACTGCCGACACCGGATGCTGTCGTGGCCGACGTCGCCAGCGCGCCGCTCAGGCTGTCGCCATTGACGAAATTGCCCGTGGTCAGCTGATAGGTCAGCGTTGGAATGGCATCGCCATAGATGCGGCTCTTGGCATCGGCTGTCACCGTGATGGCGCGCTTCGCCACCGACAGATTGGCGCCGACATAGCTGATCGTATAGTTGCCGTTGGCGAGTGTGCCCTGCGTGATGCCGTAGCTGCCGACACCGGATGCCGTCGTCGCCGTTGTTGCCAGTGCGCCGCTCAGGCTGTCGCCATTGACGAAATTGCCTGATGTCAGCTGATAGGTCAGCGCCGGATTGGCGTCGCCATAGGCACGGCTCTTGGCATTCGCCGTCACCGTGATCGCGCGCGGCGTAACCGACAGATTGGCGCCGACATAGCTGATCGCATAGTTGTTGTTGTTGAGTGTGCCCTGCGCGATGCCGTAGCTGCCGACACCGGATGCCGTCGTCGCCGATGTCGTCAGAGAACCGCCCAAGCTGTCGCCACTGACGAGGTTGCCTGTTGTGAGTTGATAGGTCAGCGTCGGATTAGAGTTGCCATAGGTACGGCTCTTGGCATCGGCCGTTACCGTGATCGCGCGCTTGGCGATGGTGAAATTGGCGTCGACATAGGTGATGTCGTAGTTCGAATTGCTGGTGTTGGTGATGCTGCCCTGGTTGATGGCATAAGTCCCGGCGCTGTTCCCTGCCGTGCGGCTAAGGCTACCGACCAGAGCCGTGCCGGCGCCGAGATCCGAAACGGTGTATGCATAGGATGATGGATTGGCATCGCCATAGATCTTGCCCTGGCCCGGCGTCACCGTCACCGTCACCGCGCGCTTGCCGATGGTAAGCAGGCCCGCGCTGTTGTAGGCGAAGCCATAGCCGCTCAACGCCGCGAGATTGCCGGCGCCGACGGTGATTGCATAGGATCCTGCTCCGACCTGTGTATTGCCCGGCGGGTTGACGGACGTGACGCTTGGGCCACCGCTGAAGGTCGTGGCGGCGGTGTCGCCGAGATAGGCGCCGATCACGCCTGCCTGGTAGCCCGCCACTGAATAGGTCAGTGCCGGCAGGGCGGTATCGCCATAGGTTTTGGTCGCATTGCTGGATTTGAAGGTCAGTGTCGGCTGATAGGCAAAGACATAGCGGTTGCCTGTCGCACTCACCGGACCACCCGCCGACGTGTTCCAGACGGCCGTGTTGCCACTGTCCAGATTGCCGAATGTATTGCCGGTGGGATTTGCCGCATAGATCAGCCAGCGTCCGCTAGTGGCGGCGACGGCGTCACTGCCCCGGTTGTTGACGAACAGGCCAGCGGCCGAGAGCACTGGATCCGTTCCGCTGATTGTCGCATTTGCCGCAATGGTCAAATCGCCCGTCGTCTGAAGCTTCACCGAACCGGTGGTGTTCACCCCGGTCGCCGTAACCCCGCGGGCGCTGGAAGCACTGGCGATCGTCAGGCTTGCGCCATCGCGCAGATCGACGGAACCGGCGCTGCCGGCGACGTTGCCGACCTGGTTGCCGGCGTTGGTCAGGGTGAAGCTACCCGTGCCACCGAGAACCAGCGACGCCGCCGTCAGGCCACTAGTCTGCGTCACCACGCCGTTCGACGACAGCGCCAGCGTGCCGGTGCCGACCGACAGCGCCTGGTTGAGGGCGAAGGTGGCTGCTGCGGTTTCAATCTGGCGATTGGCGAAGGACAGGCTGCCGACAGAGGCTGACCCAATCGCCGCGCTATAGGCGCTGCTCAGCGCCGACAGCGAGGCGATCGAGCCATCCGCCTCGTCGAGCCGCCAGTCGCCATAGACGTTGAGGTTCGAGACATTGCTGCCGGACAGGCCGGTCCGGAAGGTCACGCCATTCTTGGCGCCCGAGTCCGCTTCGGCAACGGTGTAAGCGAGCACCGAGTTCGAGACCGCGCCGGCCGGCAGAGCGAGATAATAGTAGCCGTTGACGCCGGTCGAGACTGTGCCGAGGTTCACGCCGCCGGAGACGACGGACACCAGCCCGGGATTCTTTGTGTAATAGGGTTGGCCGGTACCGGAAATCAGCGGCGTGTTGCCGGCATCCTTGTAAGCAATTCCGGAGATCGCCTGAACGCCATTGGGGTAGAAGCTCTTCAGATAGGGATAGAGGCCGCCAGTCCCGCCGCCAAAGGCGGCACTCAGTCCATTGGCGCCGCCATTCTGGAAGCTGGAGGTCGACAGGCCGACGACATTGACATTGGGGCCGGTGGTGCCACCGCCGATCGCAGGCTTGGCGCTGGATGTGGTGTTGTAGGAGCCGGATGTCGACGTGTCGTACGCGCCCGTGACCACGCCATCGTAAAGGTTGTTGCCGATGAACGCGCCGACATTCCATCCGCCGCTGACCGCGCCGGTCGAATAGCTGTCGGTTATCCTGCCGCCCTCGCCGACAAACGAATAGCCATAATTCGATCCGACGAGGCCGCCGACGGCCGCGCCGCCGCTGCCGATATCGACAGCGCCCATGGCATAGACGCGATCGATGGTGCCGAAATTGTTGAAGCCCACCGCGCCGCCCGCGGCATTTGTGTCGCGTGCGTTGATGACCACTGTCGAGAAGCTGTCGGAGAGTGCGCCATCGTTCTCGCCGATCAGACCGCCTGAGGTGGACCCGTATTGCGTGGTGAACAGCTGACCAGTCGAATAACTCTGGGCCACCGTGCCGGCATTGAACCCGGCGATCCCGCCAAGGGTCCTAAACCCCCGGACCGTCACATTGGTGACGCCGACATTCTGGACCAGGCCGCCCGCGCCGATATAGCCGAATAGGCCGACATACTGGGCAGCGGACTGCGTCACCGACAGGCTGTCGACGGTGTGGCCGAGCCCGTCGAACGAGCCGGTGAAGCCGTTGCCGCCGTTCTGGATGTTGCTGTTGCCGTCGGTGCCCAGCGATATGAAGCCGAGACCGCTATTCCAGCTGGACGTGGAGCTGGCATCGATATTCTTGGCCAGCGCGTAGCTGCCGGTGAGCCCGCTGTTGATCGCCTGCAGGCCGTTGACATCATAGATCAGCGTGTAGCTCTGGCCGTTGACCGACAGCGCCTGCGCACCGGGCGTGCCGGTGAAGGTCGCCGATGCGCCCAAGGCATAGGAGATCGTGCCGCCGGTGCCGCCATTGTTGGTGATGAGCGCCAGTCCGCCGACGCCGCCGATCGTGGCGTTCGCATTGAAGACGATCGAATGAGAGGCGCTGAGCGTCAGCGTGTTGGTGTTCCAGGCGATCGGCGCGGCAATGGTGATGTCGCCGGCCTGGGAACCGCCGCTGCCGGTCGAGATGGTGACGTTTGCCGTTGCAAGAAGGTTCTGCAGCGTGGTGACGTTGATGACGCTGTCATTGGTGTTGGCGGACATGCTGCCGCCGGTGTTGCCGGCAGCGTTCGATATAGTGACGTTGTAGGGATCGAGCAAAAGGTCGCCGGTGTCGCCGAACCGTGCCCGCAGGTCGACCTCACCGGTGAAGTCGAGGCGCTGTTTGCCGGACACTTCCGCGAAGCCACCATTGCCGCCGTCATCGCCGCCGCGTGCGGAAATCTTGCCGGCGAATTTTGTTTGCGCGTCGGACCAGACGATGACCGTGCCGCCAGTGCCGTTGCCGGTCGCATCGGCACTGATTGTCGTCTTCGCATCGATCTCGGTTGCGACCGCGCGTTGCAAGGTGCCCTTGCCCTGCTTGTCACCGCCGATCCTGACCGTGCCGCCGCCATCCTTGCCCGAGGCATCGACCTTGGCCGCCCTGAGCTTCAGTTTGCGGCCGGTGACCGTGACCTTGCCGCCCTTGCCGCCGGTCTGGGCCGAAGCGTCGAGCATGCCGGTGATTTCGACCGAGCCTTCATCGCCGCCGAGCACGATGGCACCGGATTGGCCAGACACCATGCGTGCCTCGATGACACCGGACATGTTGACGGCTTGGCGTGCGGCATCGCGCACCGCAGCCGCCTTGAGTTCGACCAGCCCGCCATCGGCACTGATCAAGCCGGAATTGCTGACCAGCGCATTGCTGCCGTCAGCCTTGCTCGGCACGGAAACCTGCAGGAAGCCGTCGCCGGACAAATCAAGTGTTGCCTTCTCACCCGATCCGAGCCCGACCTTGCCAAGCGGCACGGTGATCGAGCCGGCATTGTCGACGCTGCCGCCGATCAATGCGGCATAGCCGCCACGCCCGATGCTGACCGCACCCTGGTTGGAGACGGCGGCTGAAGCTCCCTTGCCCTCGAATTCCAGCTTTCCGGCCCCAAAATCCTCGTCGCTGATGCCCAGCGAGGACGCGACGAAGCCGGCGGCACTAACCTTGCCGGTCTTGGAGATGGCAATGCCGTTGGGATTGACCAGGAACACCTGGCCATTGGCATTGAGCTGGCCTGCAATGGTCGATTTGGTACCGCCGGTGACGCGGTTCAGCATCGTTGCCGAGGATGATGGCTGGTCGATAGTGACTGTCGCGCCGGCACCGATCGAAAAACTCTGCCAGTTGACGATCGCCGAACTGGTCGACTGCCTGATGTTCAGTTGCGACGACGATGGGTTGGCGATGGTGACGCCGCCGGATGCTACGCTGCCGCCGGTCGGCAGTTCCTGTGCCCGCGCCGACGTGAAGCCGACAAGCGCCGTCGACGTCAAAAGCAGCGCCATCAACGGCGCGCCGGTGCGGTTCAGGTGCCGCCGTGGGAGGTGGGCTTTGCGCTGCATGGTCATCTCTCTAGAATTGGACGGCGCCGCTGAGCGAAAAGCGATCGCTTGTCGGCAACTGGTCGTCACGATGCTGGCGGCCCCATTCCAGCGTCAGGCTGGCGTTGGTCGCGTCGCCCGCCAGCGCGGTGCCGACCTTCAGGCCAAGCCCGTATGACGCGCCGACGATGTTGGCCGTCTCGAGCGCGGTCGGCATTTCGAGATGCACCTGGCCGACAGCGCCGAACACGTAGGGCGACACCGAAACGATGCCGCCAGTGAACGGCACGTACCAGGGTGAGGACAGCTCGCCGCGCAGCACATAGCCGGAATCGCCCTGCAGCGCGCCGGCGTCGAAGCTCGACAGGCCGCTCGCCCCGACCAGCCCGATCTGTTCCGACTGCAGCAGCGGCTTGCCGAACGAGGTCTGCGCGCGGGCGTAGAGGTCGAGGCCGAGATGGGTAGCCAGCGGCTGGCTGTAACTGGCGGAGACCTCCAGCTTCTGGAACGCCGCGTCGGCCCCCTGGCGCGACAGCGGCAAAAGCGGCGTGGCATCGGCGGCCGAGCGCGCGCCGAGCCCGTCGATGCCGAACGACGCAACGACATTGCCGATGAAGACACCGCCAAGCGGTGTGAACCAGGTGCCGTCGAGACCGAGCCGGGCAATGCGCAGCCGGTCCTCGGCGATCGGCAGCGAAATCGGCGTCACCGCGTCGAGCGTGTCGTTCTGCACGTCGAAGGACAGTTCGGTGCTGATCGTAAGCGCACGGCTGCGGATCCAGGGATATCGAAGCCGCGCCGAATAACGCTCGAAGGCGCTGCCGAAGCCGAGCGTGCCGGGCTCGGCTGTCGGATTGGCCTGCGTGCGGCTGGCTTCCAAGTTGAGCGTCAGCCCGTCATAGCCGATCGGCACGACGATGCCGGCGGCATAATTGCGATTGCGTGGGCCATCCGTGAACAGGCCGCTCTCGCCGCCATCGGGGTAGCCGCCTGCCCTGACATAGACGAGTTCGCCGAGGCCGAGCAATGAGTTGAAATCGACGCCGATGCCCGTAGACCAGCGCTGCAACGACGGCGATAACGAGTTGTCCACGGTCGCCTGGCCGCCGATCGGGCGATATTTGCCGTCGATGACAAGCACGCTGGCGCCTTTGGCTGTCCCGGCCTGCAAGGTCGAGCGCAGCCGGGCGCCGGGCGTATCACCAGCCAGCAGCAGCTTGCGTTCGATCGCCGACAGCTTGATGCTCTTTTGTCCAACGAGCGGCGCCAGCGTTGCCTCGACCCGCCCGCGTATGCGCTCGGGCAGATTGCTGGTGTCGATCCGTTCGAGAAAGCCGTCGACGACGACCAGCCGGAGCCCTGCGCCGTAGTTGAGCTTCTGCGCCGGCAGCACCACCCGCACCAGCGCATAGCCGGCCCGTCCATATTCGGTTTCGAGTTTTCGCGCCGCAGCAAAGATTTCCGCCGCCGTCACCGTGCGGTGCGCAAGGCCGGCAACGATCTTGCGTGTTGCGTCAGCCATGTCGGGCAAGCCGCCTTCGACCCTGACATCCCCGAGCTTGACCCTGAGCTTCCCGGCGCCCGCCGGCGCCTCGAGGCCCTCACCTTCGGGAATGGAAACACCTGCCGTGTTGGCTGCCGGCGGCGGCCGAAAGCTGGGCGGCGTGATCTGGCTGGCTGTCTGCGCAAACGCGCCGGCTTGAAGCCACAGGCACGCCGAGACGGCAAACAGGATCAACCATCCCTTACGGGCTGCCAGCCCGCCGAAAACTGGGTGACAGTCGTTATCCCTGCCAACCGCGATCTTGCTTGTATACTTCACTCAATCACTCGTCCTTCGAGGTAGAGTTCGGCAAAGCTTCGCCACCGCGCGAGATTTCATCGCTCGTTAATTGGCTTCTGCTTTCGAACTCACTTCCGGGAAGGCGTGCCCCCGCCGCTCGGATGTCGCGGAAACTATGCCGGGCCCTGGTGAAGGTCAATTCAACGGGCGGCCCTCCGGCTGACTATTATTGGGAGGGGTTTTCCAAGCCATAGCAATCGGTTAGCGGATCCCATGAACCGATCGTGGCCGGCCCCATGTTCGGGTTGGGCTTGCTCTTCGCATTTGGTGCCTCTGGACACAGCTATCGAAGGCTGGAAAATGTGGACGCGACTCCGCTGTTGGAGTTAACTCGGAACATGAGGAGGATGGCGCTGAATCTGGAAGACATTGCCGGCCATCCGGCCCTGCATCGCTGTGTCCAGGCACAGTCGTTGGCGCTGATCAACATCTATGAAACGAGCCCGCGACTGGCTTCCATTTTCGCCACGCAGCAGCGTTGGCTGATGGGTCATGTCGGCCTTGCCATGCATTTCAGGCGCGATCCGCACGACCGCCGCAAGGAGCTGACGGTATCGCGTTTCATCGAGTTCGTACACCAGCACGCGGTGGCCAGCCGCAACACGGCGGACGCTTTCATCAAGGAGATGCTGCACTATCATGTCGCCGAGTATGTTTCGGGTGGCGACGGGCGCACGCACCCTTTGCAGCCAACGGCGGCAACCGTGCAGACTTTCACCGGCTGGGTCCTTGCCCATCTGCAGACGCTGGATCATCTCGACGGTGGCAACCGGCTGGCCAGGTTCCTGGAGCGGCCCGACATGGTTGTCAGGCTGCAGCCTCTGGTGGCGGACGGCCTGCTTGCCTCCAAGCCGGTGCGCGAGCCCAACCAGACTTTTTCCCTGTTCATCTGGCTCAACAATGGCGGCATCGTCATGGACTGGCTGATGTCGGGCATCGACCCCGATCATGCCGGCCTGGACCGGATTCCGACCAGCGTGGTTTCGATCGGAGATTTCGCCAGATGGCTCAAGCTGTCGCGGACCCACCTCGCCCGCAAGCTGCGCGCTGCCGAGGAACTCGGCAGCATCGGCTGGCTCGGCCAGCGCGGCCATTCGGTGATGTGGGTATCGAACACTTTCTACCAGGAGTACATGACCGTCCAGGCCGCCAAGCTGGCCATTGTCGATGCGGCCTTCGACGCCTGTTTTCCAGCTCCGGAAGACCGCTGAAGGATCGGCGCGATCGATATCTGCCCGGGCCGTGAACATTGTCTACTGGCGATCATAACCTGTTATAGAGCGGGCGCGTCTGGACACGGGCCTTGAAGGCTGAAAATGTGATCTGCGTCTTCGCGTTGGGGGGCTTGACGCACGGGGGGAGAATAGCGCTGACCTTGGACCATATTGCCGGTCACCCGGCATTGCATCGCTGTGTCCGTGCCCAGGCGCAGGCGCTTATCCAGACCTACGAGACGAACCCGAGGCTTGCCTCGATATTTGCCACCCAGCAGCGTTGGCTGATGGCGCATATCGGCCTTGCCCTGCATTTCAGACGGGAGCCCGATGACTACCGCAAGCAGTTGACGGCGGCGCGTTTCATCGACGTCATCCGGGAGAATTCCGTCGCCAGCCGCAACACCGCCGACGCCTTCCTCAAGGAGATGCTGCACTACAATTTCATCGAGCACCTCTCGGCAGCTCAGGATGGCCGCATCCGCCCCATACAGCCTACAGTGAACACGCTGGACACGCTCGCCGGCTGGATGATGGCTCATCTGCACACACTGGACAGTCTCGACGGCGCGAACCGTCTGGCAACGTTTCTGGAGCGGCCCTATGCGCTCGCCAGGGTGCAACCGCTGGTGGCTGACGGGCTGATCTCCTCCAGTCCCGTGCGCGAGCCCAAGCAGACCTTTTCGCTGTTCACCTGGCTTAACAATGGCGGCGTCGTCATGGACTGGCTGATATCGGGCGTCGATCCCGACCATGCCGGCCTCGCTGCAATACCGACTGGCGTCGTCTCGATCGGCGATTTCGCCAAATGGCTCAAGCTGTCGCGAACCCACCTGGCACGCAAACTGCGGGATGCCGAAGACCTCGGCAGCGTTGGCTGGCTTGGCCAGCGCGGCAATTCGGTGATGTGGGTGTCGGGCGATTTCTACCGGGAGTACATGACCGCCCAGGCCGTCAAGCTGGCTATCATCGATGCCGCGTTCGTCAAGGCCTTTGACTCGCCAGCAGGCAGCTGACCGGTGGGCATCCCCCGTGCGGGATGCCCAAGCCGGCGAGCCCTTCAGTCGATGTCGAACGACACGCCCTGGGCGAGCGGCAGCGCCTTGGAATAGTTCACCGTGTTGGTGGCGCGCCGCATATAGGCCTTCCATGCGTCGGAGCCGCTCTCGCGGCCGCCCCCGGTTTCCTTTTCGCCGCCAAAGGCACCGCCGATCTCGGCGCCCGAGGTGCCGATGTTGACATTGGCAATGCCGCAATCCGATCCGTCGACACCCAGGAAACGCTCGGATTCCTGCAGGTCTCGGGTGAAGATGGACGACGACAGGCCGGCGCCCACCGCATTGTGCTCGTGGAGCACGGCGTCGAAATCCGAATATTTCATCACATAGAGGATCGGCGCGAAGGTCTCTTCCGTCACCGGGGATACCTGGCTTGGCATTTCGACCAGCGCCGGGTGCACGTAGTAGGCATCGGGGTGGCCGTTCTCGACCCGCGTGCCGCCGGTCACCTTGCCGTCATGGGCGGCGGCTTCCTTCAGCGCCTTCTGCATGGCATCGAAGGCCGCCTTGTCGATCAGCGGCCCGACCAGCGAGGAGGTCTCCAGCGGATTGCCGACAGACACACTCTCGTAGGCCTTTTTGAGGCGCGGAACCAAGGCGTCGTAGACGCTGTCATGCACGAACAGGCGCCGCAGCGTCGTGCAGCGCTGGCCGGCCGTGCCCATCGCTCCAAAGGCAATCGCGCGCAGCGCCATGTCGAGATCGGCGGTCGGGCAGACGATGCCTGCATTGTTGCCGCCGAGTTCCAGCACCGCGCGCGCAAAGCGCTTGGCCAGCCGCGGACCGACGTCGCGGCCCATGCGGGTCGAGCCGGTCGCCGAAACCAGCGGCACTTTAGGGTGATCGACCAGTATCTCGCCGACGGCGCGATCGCCGATCAGCACCGGCGCCAGGCCATCAGGTGCGTCCGCGCCGAAGCGCTTGACCGCACGTTTGAAGATGGCTTCGCAAGCAAGTGCGGTCAGCGGCGTCTTTTCCGACGGCTTCCACACCACTGCGTCGCCGCAGACCAGTGCCAGGGCGGCATTCCACGACCACACAGCCACCGGGAAGTTGAAGGCGGAAATGACGCCGACGACGCCGAGCGGATGCCAGGTTTCCATCATTCGATGGCCTGGGCGCTCGGTGGCGATGGTCAGGCCGTACAATTGCCGGGAGAGGCCTACGGCGAAATCACAGATGTCGATCATCTCCTGCACTTCGCCGAGCCCCTCGGACGGGATCTTGCCGACCTCGATCGAGACCAGCCGGCCAAGCTCGGCCTTGTGCGTACGCAGCTCCTCGCCGAGCAGCCGCACCAGTTCGCCACGCCGCGGGCCTGGCACCATGCGCCAGGCCTGGAAGGCCTTGTGCGCGGCATCGATCACCTTGGCCGCGTCAGCCGGTGAGATCGTCTTCAGCGCCGCGATCTGCTCGCCCGTCACCGGGCTGCGCACGATCAGGTCGCCGCCGACAAGCGTCTCCTTGGCCACACCCAGTTTCGCCAGCAGTTCGGTCGTTTCCTTGCCTATCGTCATTCTTGTCCCTTTCAGATCCAGTCGCTCATAATGCATGTCGCCCAAAAGTGCCCAGCGGTTTTGGGACAACGACATGCACAAAAGGCACGCCGGTCAAAGCCTGGCGCCATGCTGCCCGCGTGCACAAAGGCACCTCAGACACGATCATCGCGTGGCATTACTCGGTTCAAGGGAAAATCACCACCCCGGCATGGTCTAAGCCCAAACTGCACGATTGAGCCAGATGGCGCTCAGTTTGCCTTCTTGGCCGCTGGGCGTACCGCACCGTCCTTGATCAGCCGGTCGATATGCATGCGGATATGGGCAGCTTCCGCCGCCGTGTTCGCAAGCGCTATGGCGCGGTCGAAGGCGACGCGCGCCTCGTCGCCCCGGTCGAGTTGCATCAAAAGGCCGCCCTTGAGACCGAAAAAATGGAAATAGCCGGAAAGCCGTTCTTCCAGCGGCTCGATCATGGCGAGCGCCTCTGCCGGTCCACGCACCTTCGAGACCGCGACGGCCCGGTTGAGCGTGACCACCGGCGACGGCTGCATCTGCTCGAGCAAGCGATAGAGCAGATCGATCTCGTTCCAGTCGGTGTCCTCGGCCTTTTCGGCCCGCGCATGCAGCGCGGCAATCGCCGCTTGCACCTGGTAGGGGCCGGGCTTGCGATGGCGCAGCGCCTTGTCGACCAGCGCCAGCCCCTCATCGATCATCTTGCGGCTCCACAGGCTGCGATCCTGGTCTTCGAGCAGCACGATCTCGCCGCTCTCGTCGAAACGGGCCGGTGCGCGCGCATGCTGCAGAAGCAACAGCGCCGTCAGCCCCATGATCTCCGGCTCGGTCTGAAACAGCCGCAGCAACAGCCGTGCCAGCCGGATTGCCTCCTCGCACAGCGGTGCGCGGGCCGGCGCCTCGCCGCTGTTGGTCGAATAGCCCTCGTTGAAGACCAAGTAGACCATGGCGGCGACGGCGGCGAGCCGTTCCGACCGCTCGACCGCGCCCGGCGTCTCGAACGGCACGCCGGCGTCCGCAATGCGCGCCTTGGCGCGAGTGATGCGCTGCTCCATGGCACTTTCGCCAACCAGGAAGGCGCGCGCGATCTGCTTGACCGTAAGACCGGAGACGATGCGCAGCGCCACCGCGATCTGCTGCGTTGCCGGCAGATCAGGATGGCAGCAGATGAACAGCAGCCGCAATATGTCGTCGCGGTAGTGCGCCCCGTCCAGCCGCTCGGCGATATCGCTCTCGGCGTCTTCCAGATCGGAAACCTGGTCTTCCTCCGGCATCGGCGCCTGCTTGGCGCGCTTGCGCACCGCATCGATGCCGCTGTTGCGACCGACGAAGATCAACCAGGCCGCCGGGTCGCGCGGCGGCCCGTTCTGCGGCCAGTTCTTCAGCGCCCTGAGGCACGCGTCCTGGAAAGCTTCCTCCGCCGTATCGAGATCGCGGAAATAACGCAGCAGCGCACCCATGGCCTGCGGGCGGGCGGCGCTGATCGCGGAGCTTATCCAGGCCATTTCGGTCATGCGGAAACCCTTGTTGGGTTAAAGACCGAAACCGGCCGGATTTCATACGACCCACCGCTCGGGTTGACCTCGGAAAGCTCGCGGGCGAACTCCACCGCCTCGTCGAGATCAGCGCATTCGAGCGTGTAGAAGCCGAGAAACTGTTCCTTGGTCTCGGCGAACGGCCCATCGATGACGACCGATTCACCCTTGACCTTTCTCAGGGTCGTCGCGGCGGTCGTCGGCAGAAGTCGTGCCACCGGGCCAAGCCGGCCGGCCTTGGCATATTTTTCCTGAACGCCGAGGATATTGGCCATGACCTCGTCGTCCTGTGCCTTGCTCCAGGAGCAGACGACATCTTCGGAAGCATAGCAGAGGATTGCGTAGAGCATGGCTGGTCCTTTTCTCTGTCAAAGGACGAAACAGTAAGACCGATCCCGACACGACGTCGATAAAAAAATCCAGATGTGGCGGATTTGGCCACAGCCGGCCGCGCTGGTCAGCTTTCTCGCGGTTTCAGCCATCGCAGCACGAGAGCTTCCTCGTCATCGAGACCATCGATGGAGCGTTTGCGTTTGTTGGCTTGCGCCATTTCATTCAGCAACCGCCCCTGCGACCACGCTTCGAAGACCCGCGGGTGGATATAGCATTTGCGGCAGACGGCACGCGTATTGCCCAGCCGCTCGGCAACCTTGTCGATAACGCTGTTCATCGCCCTGTTTCGCTGCGCCGGGCTTTGCGGCAGTTCCGTTTGGGCAAACAGCGACGCGGCGTGAATGGTGCCGCCCCAGGTGCGGAAATGCTTCGAACTGAAGGCGTCACCGACCGCCTCACGGATATAGCGGTTGACGTCCTCGGAGCGGACCGGCCGCCTGTTGCCGTCCTCATCGAGATACTGGAACAGCTTCTGGCCTGGCAGGTCCTGCGCGCCGCGCACAATCCTGGCGATGCGGCGGTCGACCAGCTTCAGCTTCCACTCCTTGCCCGACTTGCCCTTGAAGGCAAAGCGCAGGCTTGAACCGACAATATCCACATGCCGGTCGCGCAACGTGGTCAACCCGAAACTCTTGTTGTCACGGGCGTAGGCGGCATTGCCGACGCGGATCATCGTGTTGTCGAGCAGCCAGACGACCGCGGCGACGACACGCTCGAACGGCAGGCCACGACGGCGCAGATCGCTGTCGATCCTGTGCCGCAGGTCCGGCAGGCTCTCGGCGAAAGCAACCAGGCTCGAATATTTGGCACCATCGCGCTCTTCGGCCCATTGCGGATGATAGCGGTATTGCTTGCGTCCGCGCTGGTCCCTGCCGGTTGCCTGGATATGGCCGTCCGCATCCGGCGAAATCCACACATCGGTCCAGGCCGGCGGAATGACGATCGCCTCGATGCGGGCCCTGGTAGTGTCCGAAACTGTCCCTCCGTCCGGTCCCTGGTAGGAAAACCCCTTGCCTGTTTTCAGCCGCCGGATACCGGGCTCAGCATCACTGACATAGCTAAGCGACGCATGGTCGGCCGAGCTTTGTGCCCCGTTTTTGGGCGCGCCATCTGGCGACACAGCATCCTGGCCAGCCGGTCGGCTGGGCGACAATCCGGATTTTTGCAACATGTCGGCTCCACGCGAATTCCGTAGATAAGCCACTGGCCGACCGCTGGTTCCACGCGCCGTCCGAAAAGCGTCTCGCGCCGATATCGTTTTGGCTGGCGCCTACAGAGCGCCTTCCAGCTTGATCGGCGGCGCGGACAAACGCCGCCGCGCCGCGAGCTTGAACCTGTAGCGCAGGCAGCGCCAAGCTTCTGAGCGCCGCTTTGGCGCGGCCGCGGCTACCGCCAGGAAGCGCGCCGCGGTGCCCAGATCGCCGCGCGCATAGTGGACCCGGGCGATCTTGAGGGCGACAAGGCCTTCCCTGGCCTTGAGGGCCGACAACGGGATGTTGCAGTCGGTGAGTGTGCGCAGTTCCCGGCGCCAGTCCAGGAAGCGCCGCACCGGATTGAGGGCAAAGCGGTCATCGGAACGTACCGGCGAAACCTCGTAGACCATGACAGGTTGCGAAACCATGGCGAGCGATGCCTTGCTCATCAGCCGTGCCCAGAACAGCGTGTCCTCGTCATAGGCCATTCCGATCGGGAACCGCGTCTCGCCGATCAGCGTCCGGGATGCCAGAACGCTGCCCACGGCGACCGAACGTATGTCGCCTTTGACATAGGCCGAAGCATTTGCCAGGCACGCAGCCTGGTAGCCGTTCGGCATCTTGATCTGCCGGTCCTGGCCGTTCACCCGTCGCCGGTAGGCACCCACGATCATGTCGGCCTCCGGCTGCTCCCGGGCCTTGCGGAGCAGTGCGCGCAACCCGCCCCGCAGATGCAGGTCGTCGGCATCGATCAGGTAGACCCAGGAATAGACCGCTTCGGCCAGCGCCAAATTGCGGGCACCGCCTGCATCGCGGCATTTGGCCGACAGCACGCGCAGCGGCAACGACAGTTGCGCCGCGGCCTCCCGCGCGATGGTTGCCGTCCCATCGATCGACGCATCGTCGACCAGCAAGATCTCGCCGATGATCTCGGCCTCGCTGCGTAGCGACGCCAGCGTTGCAGCGATGGTCGCCGCCGCGTTACAGGCAGGAATGACGACGCTGATTGCTCTCAATTACAAAACCTCGCGCCATGCGCTTGAGGATACAACTACCGTCACCCCGAAACGAATACAGACTAGCGGCCGCATCGGTATTTGAGAAGCAGTCTTGTCCATCCCGAATTGCAGCGCAAATACCTGCGTGTACGACCTGCTTCAGGCTCTTTCGAGCACGACCGGAATGACGTCGACAGCTTGCTCGCCAACTTGTCCCCCCGTGGTCTTGAGCACGCCGACGATCGGCGCCACGTCCGAATAGTCGCGGCCGTGGCCGACGGTGATATGGTCGTTGCTGGCCCGCATGCCGTTGGTCGGATCGAATTCCTGCCAGCCTGCATCGCGCCCGCACCAGACCTTGACCCAGGCATGCATGGCATCGGCGCCTTCCAGCCGGGGCTTGCCCTTCGGCGGGATGGTGCGCAAGAAGCCGCTGACATAGCCGGCCGGAATACCGAGCCCGCGCAGGCCGGCGATCATGATGTGCGAAAAGTCCTGGCAGACGCCGCGCTTCAACTTGAAGGCATCACTGGCCCGGGTCCGCACCGTTGTCGCTTCGCCGTCATAGGTGAAATCGCGATGGATGCGATTGCACAGGCTCATGACCGTGCCGGCGGCAGAGCCGGCGATGCTGTCGCGTGCGTAAGCGGTGATCGCATCGTCGATGCCGGCATGGGTGCTGGCCGTCAGGAAATGGTGCGGTGCATCAGGTGCCAGAGACCGCACCGCGGCGAGCTCCTGCCTCAGCCGGGCGATATCGGGCGACACGTCGAGCCCGGGCTCGGGCCGAGACACCGACACGCGGGCGCTCATCCTGATGTCGAGCGCGTCATGCGCGTCGCGAAAGACGATCGAGGTGACATTGTTGCCGAAGAAATCGGAAAAGTCGGAACGCTCGTTGGGTGCCGGCGCAAAGGACAGGGATGCGGCGATGACACGCTGCACGCCCGGTATCGTCGACGGCAGTACGCGCACCTGATGACGACCGCCGCCGGCCGCCGCAGCGTAATCGTAATGCAGATGAAGCCTGATGTCGTAGAGCATGCTTTATCCGAAATAGGCTTTGGCGAGGCTGTTGTAGAGGCCGCCGATTTCATAGGCGAGGTCGTCCAGCGCCTTTGCGGTCATGTCCGAAGGCTCCTTGATGGCGATCTGGGTGTTGAGCTGCAGGATTTCCTTCGCCGCCGGCGACATTTGCCCCTCCCCGCCGAGCGACGGCAACAGGCCGATTTCGGCCTTCAGCCTTTCAAGTTGGAACAGGATGGAGCGCGGGTTAAGCGGATCGAGCGCCAGCAGGTCGATCACCGTGCGCCGACCGGCCTGCACCGGATATTGGCGGCGATGGGTCATCACGCTGTCGCCGATTTCCAGCATCATGTCGAGCGCGCCGTCCGGCGCCTTGGCGCTGGTCAGCCGCGACAGCGTGCGGGAGATCTGGATACCGCGCTCCAGCCGGCGGCCAATCTCGAGGAAGCGCCAACCGGCGAAGCGGTACATGTTCTCGTGCAGCAGGCCGGAAAAGCCGGCGAGCTTACGCAGGATGACTGTCATCGCCCGGGTCGCGTCGTCGCCGGGCGCGACCGTCGTTGCGAACTGATGGATGGTTTTCGACAGGTCCTTCAGCGCCAGCCAGCCATCGGGCGAGAAGCGGTCGCGGATCTGCCCGGCACTGTAGACCGCGCTATCCAGCGTGCCGATCAGCCCTGACGGGATCGCTGTCTCCACATCGATGCCGAAAGGTTCGAGATAATCCCTGATGTCGGCGAGCAGCGGCATATCCGGGTCGGAGGTTTCGGCCAGCCGCACATGGTAGGCGCGCAGGATGCGCACCGTGTCTTCCGAGCGCTCGATATAGCGGCCGAGCCAGGTCAGGTTCTCCGCCGCGCGACTGGGCAGGCTGCCGGGCCTGGTGCGGCTGAAACTGTCGCCTTCTTGCGGCAGCAGCGTCTCGCGCTCCACCGGTTTGTCGCTGACAACCCAGACATCCGCCGCCTGGCCGCCACGCTGCATGGCGATCGCCGTCGGGTCGAGCGACAGGCCGATACGGGCAAAACCGCCCGGCATCACCGTCCAGCCCTCCGGCGTTCGCGCCAGGTAGACGCGCAGGCTCGCTGGCCGCGGCTCCAGCCAGCCGCCGACATAGACGGGCGTCGTCGAAAGCGTCACCGCTTCCTGGCCGACGAAATCGCCGCCATCACGTTCGATGCGCGCCACCAGTTCCGCCCGCTCCCCGGCCGACAGAGCCGAGCCTAGCTTCGTTGAATCGTCGTCCTCGAAGGCAAGCCTCGTCGACAGCGCCGGCCCGATCACCATGCGATCGATATTGGCCAGCACATGCGCGCGCTCGGTAGCTTGCCCGCACCACCATGTCGCGACACTTGGCAGCAGCAATTCCTCGCCACGCAAGGCCCGTGAAATCTTGGGCAGGAAGGCAAGCAGCGCGCGCGTCTCCATCAGGCCAGAGCCCAGCGCATTGACGGTAGCAACCGCGCCCTGGCGGATCGCCTCGACCAGGCCCGGCGTTCCGATCTGCGAATCCGGGCGCAGTTCGAGCGGGTCGGCGAAAGCGGCGTCGAGCCGCCGCCACAACACGCTGATCGGCATCAGGCCGGAAACCGTGCGCACCATCAGCCGGCTGTCGGAGACGGTCAAATCCTCGCCTTCGAGCAGCATGATGCCGAGGTAGCGGGCGATGTAGGCGTGTTCGTAATAGGTTTCGTTGAGCGGCCCCGGCGTCAGGATGGCGACGCGGCCGTCGGTCTCCTTGGCCATGCCGATCAACGCATCGCGAAAACGGCGGAAAAAGCCGGCAAGGCGGTGCACATGCATCTCGCCATAGATGTCGGACAGCGCGCGTGTGGTGGCGACGCGGTTTTCCAGTGCGAAACCGGCGCCGGACGGCGCCTGCGTGCGATCGCCCAGCACCCACCACTGGCCGTCAGGTCCACGGCCGAGCTCGAAGGCGCAGAAATGCAGGAAGTGGCCGCCGGCCGGCCTGGTGCCGACGACAGGCCGCAAATATTCGGGGCTGGCGGCGATCAATCCCGCCGGCAGGATGCCTTTCTCGACCAGCCGGTTCGGCCCGTAGATATCGGCGATGGTTTCCTCGAACAGTTCGGCGCGCTGCACGAGGCCGGCGCTGATCGCCGCCCACTCGCTCTCCTCGATGAGAACCGGGACATGCGCCAGCGGCCATTCGCGCTCATTGGCACCGGCCTTGTCGTAGACGCGGTAATAAACGCCGGCATCGCGCAGATACTGGTCGGCGCGGGCAAAGCGCTGGCCGAGCTTTTCAGCGCCGAGTTCCTCGAGCGCCTCGACAAAATGCTTCCAGACCGGGCGAGGATTGCCTGACGCATCGACCATCTCGTCGACGACGCCGTCGATCGGCTGGTAGTGCTCCAGCAGGCTGTGGGTCCGCGGCTTGCCGTGTCCCCTCTTGTGATTCCCCTTTGCCATCGCTGATCAGAGTCTTGCCGGCCGCCGAAGGTCAAGGGTCATCGGGAAATCTTCCGCCGGTTGTTCTTCACGGATCACATAGGCGGATGGCGTATGGCCGCGCGGTTCGAAGCGGGCGAGCCGCCGAGCTTCCGCCTCGTTGCCATTGACCGGAAAGGTGTCGTAATTGCGCCCGCCGGGATGGGCGACATGGTAGACGCAGCCGCCGACCGCACGCCCCGACCAGCGGTCATAGATGTCGAAGACCAGTGGCGTGTTGACCGGCAGCGCCGGATGCAGGCCCGATGCCGGCTGCCAGGCCTTGAAGCGGACACCCGCCACCGCCACTTCGCGATTATCAGTGACCTTCATCGGCACGATGCGGCCGTTGCAGACGACTGCGTGGCGCTCCGGGTTCAGCCCTTCGGTCTTGACCTGCAGCCGTTCGACCGAGGAATCGACGAAGCGCACGGTGCCGCCGATCGCGCCTTGCTCGCCCATCACATGCCACGGCTCCAGCGCCTGGCGCAGCTCCAGCTTGATGCCGGCATGCTGAACCTCGCCGCAGAACGGGAAACGGAATTCGAGCTGGGCGTCGAACCATTCGGGCCTGAATTCGAAGCCGTTGAGCTTGAGGTCGTCGAGCACGTCGAGGAAATCGGCCCAGACATGATGCGGCAGCATGAAACGATCGTGCAGTGAGGTGCCCCAACGCACGAAGCGGCCATCGAGCGGGCCTTTCCACGCACGTGCGATGATGGCGCGCACCAACAGTTGCTGCGCCAGCGACATGCGTGCATTGGGCGGCATCTCGAAGCCGCGGAATTCGACCAACCCCAGCCGACCGGTCGGTCCGTCCGGCGAAAACAGCTTGTCGATGCAGATTTCCGAACGATGCGTATTGCCGGTGACGTCGGTCAACAAATTGCGGAACAGCCGGTCGACCAGCCATGGCAAGGGTGCGTTGCCCTGGTCTGGATGCGGCACCTGCGCCATCGCGATCTCAAGCTCGTAGAGCGAGTCGTGACGCGCTTCGTCGAAGCGTGGCGCCTGGCTGGTCGGCCCGATGAACAGGCCAGAGAACAGATAGGACAGCGACGGATGGCGCTGCCATTGCAGCACCAGGCTCTTCAACAGGTCCGGCCTTCGCAGGAACGGGCTGTCATTGGGTGTCGCACCGCCGACCACGACATGGTTGCCGCCGCCGGTGCCGGTGTGGCGCCCATCGATCATGAACTTGTCGGCGCCAAGCCGTGTCTGCCGCGCTTCCTCATAGATCGCCGTCGTCGTCGCCACGCAATCCTGCCAGTTGGAAGCAGGATGGATGTTGACCTCGATGACGCCGGGATCAGGCGCAACGCGGATGACGTTGAGGCGCGGATCGTGAGGCGGGCCGTAGCCCTCGATATGCACGGGAAGGCCGATCGCCTTTGCCGCGTTCTCGGCCGCCGCGACCAGTTCGAGATAGTCTTCCAGCGCCTCGACAGGCGGCATGAACACGCACAGCCGCCCGTCGCGCGGTTCGACCGAAAGCGCGGTGCGCACAGCGCCGCCAATCTCGGTGATCTCCTGCTCGACCCGCTCCTGCTGGCCGGTCGCAGCGGTGAACGATGCCGCCTGCTGGCGGCGCGCCATCTCGTCGGCGCCTTCGAGTTCGGCTGGAGTCGGTCCGGCCAGTATGGCTTCACGCGCGGGCAGCGGGCCGCGTGGTAGCGACGGGTCGACCGGCACGATATAGGGGAATTGCTCGGGCGGCACATAGGGCAACGTGCCGAGCGGCAGCCGGTAGCCGACCGGTGAATCGCCTGGCACCAGGAACAGCCGGCCGCGCCGCGTCTTCCATTTTTCCGAGCGCCAGCGCGGATCCGATGCCTGGCTGTTCCAGCGCTGGACGGGCAGCACATAGCCGGACGGTTTGGTCAGCCCGCGTTCGAACACTTTCGCCATGCGGCTGCGTTCTTCCGGATCCTCCAGCCTGGAGTTGGACGGATCGACATTGTCGGGCAGCTTGCCTTCCTTGAGCAGCCATTCGGCCGGATCCTCATAGGCTTCGCTGACCATGGCCTTGTCGATGCCGAGTTCGCCGGCAATCGCGGTGAGCAGGCTTTCGGCCTGCTTCGGGCCGATATCGGCCTCGCTCTTTTCGCGTGCGATCAGCGACGGATCGCTCCACACCGGCTGGCCGTCGGCACGCCAGTAGAGCGAAAAGGTCCAGCGCGGCAGGCTTTCGCCCGGATACCATTTGCCCTGGCCGTAATGGAGAAAGCCGCCGGGCGCGAAGCGCTCGCGCAGTTTACGGATCAGTTCGTCCGCCTTTTCACGCTTGGTGGGACCGACGGCGGCGGTGTTCCACTCGGCCGACTCGAAATCGTCGACCGACACGAAAGTCGGCTCGCCGCCCATCGTCAGCCGCACGTCGCCGGCAGCAAGCGCTGCATCGACCTTGTTGCCCAACGCGTCGAGCGCCTGCCAGCTTTCGTCCGAAAACGGCTTGGTGATGCGCGGATGCTCGGCGATGCGGTCGACCCGCATCTCGAAGCCGAATTCGACATTGGCGAAGCTCGCCATGCCGGAAATCGGGGCCGCGTTGCGGAAATGCGGCGTGGCGGCCAGCGGCACATGGCTCTCGCCGGTGAGCAGGCCCGAGGTCGGATCGAAGCCTATCCAGCCGGCGCCGGGAAGATAGACCTCGCACCACGCATGCAGATCGGTGAAGTCTGTCGCCGTTCCCGGCGGACCGTCCAGCGCCACCAGATCGGGCTTCAACTGGACCAGATAGCCGGAAACGAAGCGTGCCGCGATACCGAGATTGCGTAGGATCTGCACCAGCAGCCAGCTCGAATCCCGGCAAGACCCCTTTTTCGCGGCCAAGGTCTCTTCCGGCGAGAACACCCCGGTTTCCATGCGCACGATATAGGCAATCTCGCGCTGCAGCCGCGCATTGAGGTCGACCAGGAAATTGACGGTGTTGGCTGCGCTGCGATCGATGGTCTTCAGCAGCGCCGACAGCAGCGGTCCCGCCGGTTCCGGGGTGCGATAGATGGCGAGATCGTCGCGGATTTCTTCCGGATACTCGAACGGAAACGCCTCGGCCGACGGCTCGACGAAGAAATCAAACGGGTTGTAGACCGTCATGTCGGCGACGAGGTCGACCTCGATCTTCAACTCCGTCACCGGCTCCGGAAAGACGAAGCGGGCGAGGAAATTGCCGTAAGGATCCTGCTGCAGATTGACGAAATGGTTCGCCGGCTCGACCTTGAGCGAATGACTGAGCACCTTGGTGCGGGAATGCGGCGCCGGCTGCAGCCTGATGATCTGGGGCCCGAGAACCACCGGCCGGTCATATTTGTAATGGGTCAGGTGATAGACGGCTGCCAGAATTGCCATGAAGCCCCGGAATTCAGCGTTTCAACGATTTCGCCGAACCCTGACACATCAGGCCGCCATTCTCCAAGCAGAGATGTTGCGGTGCACCTAATTTAAGCAACGGTTGCCGGCTCAGAAAAACGCCTGTATCCCCGTCTGCGCCCTTCCCAGGATCAGCGCATGCACGTCATGCGTGCCTTCATAGGTGTTGACCGTCTCCAGGTTCTGCGCGTGGCGCATGACGTGGTAGCCGATCTGGATGCCGTTACCGCCATGCATGTCGCGGGCCTGGCGGGCGATGTCGAGCGCCTTGCCGCAATTGTTGCGCTTGACGATCGAGATCATTTCCGGCGCCATCTTGCCTTCATCGAGCAACCGCCCGACGCGCAATGATGCCTGCAGCCCAAGCGCGATCTCGGTCTGCATATCCGCCAGCTTCTTCTGGTAGAGCTGCGTTCCGGCCAGCGGCTTGCCGAACTGCTTGCGGTCGAGCCCGTATTGGCGGGCGCGGTGCCAGCAATCCTCGGCGGCGCCCATCGAGCCCCAGGAAATGCCGAAGCGAGCCCGGTTGAGGCATCCGAACGGTCCGCCAAGGCCCTTTGCGTTGGGCAGCAGCGCGTCCTCGCCGACCTCCACGCCTTCCATCACCACTTCGCCGGTGATCGACGCCCGCAGCGACAGCTTGCCGCCGATCTTCGGCGCCGAAAGCCCCTCCATGCCCTTTTCCAGCACGAAGCCACGGATCTCGTCCTTGCCGTTCTCGCCCTTCAGCTTCGCCCAGACGACGAACACGTCGGCGACCGGCGCGTTGGAAATCCACATCTTCGAACCGGACAGCTTGTAGCCGTTGGCTGTCCTCTCGGCGCGTGTCTTCATGCCGCCCGGATCGGAGCCGGCATCCGGCTCGGTCAGGCCGAAACAGCCGATCCACTCGCCGCTGGCAAGCTTGGGCAGGTACTTCTTGCGCTGCTCGTCCGAGCCATAGGCGTAGATCGGATACATCACCAGAGACGACTGCACTGACATCATCGAACGATAGCCGGAATCGACGCGCTCCACCTCGCGCGCCACCAGCCCGTAGGTCACATAATTAGCGCCAAGCCCGCCGAACTCCTCGGGGATATTGATGCCGAGCAGGCCGGCCTCGCCCATTTCGCGGAAGATCGCGGTGTCGAAAGTCTCGTTGAGGTAGGCGTCCTCGATCCGCGGCGCCAGTCTGTCGGCGGCGAAGGCCGCCGCACCGTCGCGCACCATGCGCTCGTCTTCCGAAAGCTGGCCCTCGATCAGGAACGGATCTTCCCAGACGAATGCATTCTTGTCGGCGGCCATGGCGTTCTCCCAACCAAGTGCATGTCGCTCAAAACGATGACATGCATGAAGCAAAATCTTGGCCCGTTCTATCGGCCTGCGCCTCGAAAAAATCAAACGAAATTGATTCACCGATCAATGAGCTATAGGAATGGATCATGAGTGTCCAACGCCGCCTTTTGCCCAACATAAGCGCCCTTGCCGCCTTCGAGGCTGTGGCCCGGCTGGGCAGTTTCACCGCCGCCGCCCAGGAACTCGATCTGACCCAGGGCGCGGTCAGTCGGCAGGTCAGGCTTCTTGAAGATCAATTCGGCCGCCGGCTGTTCGAACGCGACAGCCGCAATGTCAGGCTGTCGACATCGGGCGAAATCTACGCCGAGGCGGTGCGTTCGGCACTTGGGCAATTGCGTGATGCAGCCCTTGGATTGATGAGCAATCGGCATAGTGGCATCCTGAACCTTGCCATTCTGCCGACCTTCGGCACGCGCTGGCTGATGCCGATGATCCCCGATTTCGTCGAAAACAATCCCGATATCACCATCAATTTCGTCACCCGCATCGGCCGCTTCGACTTCGCCAGGGAGAGGCTGGATGCCGCCATCCACTATGGCCTGCCGGACTGGCCTGAGGCCGACTCGACACTGTTGGTGCGCGAAACGGTGGCGCCGGTCGTGTCGCCCGAATTCCTCGCCGGCCGCGCCATCGCCACACCGGCCGATATCGGCCGGTTGCCGCTGCTGCATATGGCGACGCGCCCTGGCGCGTGGACGGAATGGTTCGAGCATCAGGGCCTGAGCGCACCGACGGGGCCCGGCATGCAGTTCGAGCAGTTCGGCACCGCCGCCCAGGCCTGCATGGCGGGGCTCGGTGTGGCGCTGCTACCGCTGATCCTCATTGCAGGCGAATTGCAGCGCGGCCAATTGGTGCCGGCGCCAGGCCAGCCCATGCAAAGCCGCAGCGCCTACTATCTCGTCGTCCCACACGACAAGCGCGGCCATCCGCCAGTCGCCAGTTTTCGCGACTGGCTGCTGGGCCAGGTCGAGAAGGAGCCGGCCGTTCTGGCGTGGTAACTACTTCCGCTTCAGCGCATCCGCCAGCGCCGCGCCGAACGCGCCTTGCTGTGCCGGCCGCTCCGGCTGGCGCTGAGGCGCCGGCGAACGCGGTGCCGGCCTGCCGCCTCCGGTATCGCGCGGCCCACCTTTCGACGCGCCCCCTTCGCCACCATCCTTGCGCATGGATAGCGCGATGCGCTTGCGCTTGATGTCGACATCAACGACGCGCACCTTCACCACATCGCCGGCCTTGACCACCTCGTGCGCGTCCTTGATGAACCGGTCGGCCAGCTGAGAGACATGCACCAGCCCGTCCTGATGGACACCGATGTCGACGAAGGCGCCGAAGGCGGCGACATTGGTGACGGTGCCTTCCAGCAGCATGCCGGGCTTCAGATCCTTGATATCGTCGATGCCGTCGGCAAACGTCGCCGTCTTGAAGCCCGGACGTGGGTCGCGGCCCGGCTTTTCCAGCTCTGCCAGGATATCGCGTACCGTTGGCAGGCCGAAACGCTCATCGACGAAAACGCGCGGATCGAGCGCCTTGAGTGCTGCACTGTCGCCCATCAACGACCGCACATCGCGCCCGCAGGCGGCGACGATCTTCTTGGCCACGCCATAGGCCTCCGGATGCACCGACGAGGCATCGAGCGGCTCGCTGCCATTGGCAATGCGCAGGAAGCCGGCGGATTGTTCGAATGCGCGAGGTCCGAGCCGCGGCACCTTGAGCAGGTCTTTGCGGCTGGCGAAGGGGCCGGTCGCATCGCGATGCGCGACGATCGCGTCGGCCAGAGACGCGCCGAGACCTGAAACGCGCGCCAGCAGCGGCGCCGAGGCGGTGTTGAGATCGACGCCGACGGCGTTGACCGCGTCTTCCACCACCGCTTCCAGCGAGCGGCCGAGACGGTACTGGTCGACATCATGCTGGTACTGGCCGACGCCGATCGATTTGGGCTCGATCTTGACCAATTCGGCCAGCGGATCCTGCAGCCGCCGGGCAATCGACACAGCGCCGCGCAACGACACGTCGAGGCCAGGGAATTCCGCCGCCGCCGTCGCCGATGCCGAATAGACCGAGGCGCCGGCCTCGCTGACGATCACCTTCAGCGGCTTCGGCCCACCATCCGCCGGCATGTCGGACAGCATGTCGGCGACCAGCCTTTCCGTCTCGCGGCTACCAGTGCCGTTGCCGATCGAAATCAGCTCGACCTTGTGCAAGCGGATGAGCTTGGCGAGTTCCGCCTGCGTGCCACGCACATCGTTCCTGGGCGGAAATGGATAGACCGTCGTTGTTGTCAGCACCTTGCCGGTGCCGTCGACCACCGCCACCTTGACGCCGGTGCGGATGCCGGGGTCGAGCCCCATCGTCGCGCGCGAACCGGCGGGAGCGGCTAGCAGCAAATCCTTGAGGTTTCGGGCAAAGACGTGGATCGCTTCCTCTTCTGCCCGCTCGCGCAGGTCGCGCATCAAATCGAGTGTCAGGTGTAGTGACAGTTTTATGCGCCAGGTCCAGCCGGCGACGTCCATCAGCCAGCGGTCGCCGGGCAGGCTGCCGCCGATGGCATAGGCATTGGCGATCATCCGCTCGACCGGCTTCACCGGCGAGGTGTCATCGGCATCGACCTCGATGTCGAGCGACAGCACTTCCTCGTTGCGGCCGCGCAGCATCGCCAGCGCGCGGTGGCTCGGCACATTTGTCCAGCGCTCGACATGGTCGAAATAATCGGAGAACTTCGCGCCGGCCTCCTGCTTGCCGTCGACCACCCTGGCCCGCATGAAGGCGCGCTCCTTCATGTAGCTGCGCAATTTTCCGACCAGATCGGCATTCTCGGCGAATTGTTCCGACAGGATGTCGCGCGCCCCTTCGAGCGCCGCCTTGGTATCGGCCACCTCTTCGCTGACATAGGCCAGCGCCAGTTCGGCAGGCACCAATGAGCGGTTCGCCAAGATGGCCTCGGCCAGCGGCCCCAGCCCGCGTTCCCTGGCGATCTCGGCCTTGGTCCGGCGCTTGGGCTTGTAGGGCAGGTAGATATCTTCCAGCTCAGCCTTGGTGGTGGCGGCGACGATCTTGCCTTCAAGCTCCTCGGTCAGCTTACCCTGTTCGCGGATCGAGCCAAGGATGGTGTCGCGGCGCGCGTCGAGCTCGCGCAGATAGGCAAGCCGTTCGGCAAGATTGCGCAATTGCGTGTCGTCCAGGCCGCCGGTGACTTCCTTGCGGTAGCGCGCCACGAACGGCACTGTCGCGCCCTCATCGAGCAGTTCGATCGCCGCGGCCGCCTGTTCGGGCCGCGCGCTGATCTCGGCCGCGATGATGGCTGCAATGCGCTTGATGTCGGATGCCATGTCGTACCTGCTCTCACCCAAAGAGCGGCGACCATAGGCGCAGACGTCCGGCCCGCCAACCGCCGCGCTTTGATCAGCCCGGCGGGTCCACAGGAAAGCGTGCGCTAATGTGGCGGCTCGGGCCCAGTCTAGACCATGCGGCTCAGCGCCTCGAAGAAGGCGACGATCTCGACATCGAGCGGATCGTCGACCGGCTCGGGCTGCGACGACATCTTGGCGATCACCACTTCGGTCCTGGGATCGACATACAGCCACTGACCATGGATGCCGATGCCGCAATAGGCGCCGCTCGGCAAACCGGTCTGGTACCATTTGTTGCGGTAACGACCTTTGGGAAACAGTGGCAGCATCGCACCGCGCTGCCAGGCGTCCGCACTGCCGCCGGTGCTGGTCGTGTCGCGTACCCACACCTCGGGCACGATGCGGCGGCCATTGGCCACCCCGCCTTGCCGCATCATCTCGCCGACACGCGCCAGGTCGCGCGGCGTCACCGAAATGCCGCCGGCCGTGCGCGCCGTGCCTTCCATGTCGACGCCGATCGAGGCTTCGCTGACAGCGCCGAGCGGCAGCCACAGCTTCTCGCGCATCAGGTCGGCAAAACGCTGGCCCGACGCACGCTCGAGCAGCAGGCCGAGCAGGTCGGAATTCGGCGAGCGGTAGCGGAAGGTCTGGCCATGCGGCTCTGCAAGGCGTTGCAAGGTCAAAATGAATTCGCGCAGGCTCTCCGTGCCGCCGCCCGGATTCCACAACGTGGCGCGACGATAGCGGGCGAAAGCGCTCTCCGGATCGAGATAGGCCTCCTCGAAATCGAGGCTGACGCTCATGTCGAGCACATGCCGCACGCTCGCATCGCCATAGGCAGAGCCGGCGGCTTCAGGGATGTAGGCCGTCACAGGCGCTTCCGGGTCGAACATCCCCTCGCCTTGCAATATGCCGGCGATGATGGCTGTCACCGACTTGCTGATCGAGAAGATGATGTGGCGGGCGCCGAAATCCATATGCGGGGCGAACCAGTCGCCGACGATCTTGCCGCCTTTCATCACCGTCAGTGCGTCGGTGCTCGAACGTGCGAGAAATTCAGCCACCGTCTCCGGTGTGCCGGCGATCACGACCTTTTCGCCGAGTAGGCCGCCCATATCGCGCACGGGGGTTTCGACAACGCCCGACGCCGCCGCCACGCGGGCGGTCGGCACCAGTTCGCCGAGATTCTGGAACGACCACCGATTGAACGGGTTCTCGCGCCAGTTGGCGAGCACCACCTGGTTGCGCCGGAAGCCATAGCGGGTCTCGAACACGGTCTTGCCGGTCATGGCGTTTCCTTCCGGGTCGTTTCTTCTTTGTGGGGCTCAGCGAAGTGCCGTGGCGATAGCGTGCACGGCCTTCAGCGTCGCTATGGAATAGGCACCATTGGCGAAATCCGGCCAGGTCGAAAGCTTCACCACGACCATTCCGGTGTTCCAGTCGATATGGATCATCTGACCGAACACGCCGCGGCACATCAGTGCGCGCGAGCGCGGGTCCTCGATCCAGAACTGGTTGCGATAGCTGCCCTCCGGCAGGCTGGGGCTGAAGTCAGGCCCATGCCTGCCGTTGCGTGTTGCCTCGATCCAGTCGGCCGGCACGACGCTGCCACCATTGTCGAGGATCATCTGGCCGAAGCGGCCATAGTCGCGCAGCGTCGCGTTGAAGCCGCCATCCGCCACCGCATAGCCGGCGCTATCGACCGTGAAGCAGGCGCTTTCATCAGCGCCGAGCTTTTGCCAGAGTTCTTCCGAAACCAGCTGCGGAAGCCGTTTGCCCGTCACCCGTTCCATGATGAAGGCAAGCACGTCGGTCTCGATCGAGCGGTATTCGAATTGGGCACCATGCGGGCGGATCGTTTCCTTCAAGCCCAGGATCAGCTCGAACATGTGCGATGGCCAGCGAAAGGCCGGATCGCTGCCCGGCGGCACCGGCTTCCAGCCGGTGGCGACATCGACCTGGCCAATGTCCGAATAGCGGTCGGTGTATTCCTCGGAGAAGCGGACGCCGCTGGTCATGTCCAGCACATGCTGCACACTGGCGCCGGCCCAGCCGGTAACGCCGAGCTCCGGCAGGTAGTCCGTTACCGGTCTGGCCGGATCGATCAGGCCGCGCCCAACCAGTATGCCGAACACCGAACCGGTAAGGGACTTCGCCATTGACTGCGACAGGTGCAGCGTGCGCTCATCCATGCCGTTGAAGTAGCGCTCATAGGCGACCTTGCCGTCCTTGAGCACCAGGAAGCCGTCCGTATAGGTCTCGTCGAGCAGCCCGGCGAGCGTCGTCGGCGCGCCTGTGCTGTCCTCGACCGTCAGCCCGTCGAGATCGGCCTCGGCGCGTTCGAAGCGGTGGCGATGGCCATTGCCGCGCCAGACTTCGGCGGTCGGCAGAATTTCACGGATGTTCTGGAACGCCCAGCGGTTCCACGGCGGCCGGTCCCAGTCGAGCTTCGGCGGTACCATGGCGGGCGGCGAGCCCTGCATGATCGGCGGCCGCGGATCGGAATTGCGATAGGAGTCCATGACGGCCGAGTCCTTTGAACATGAAAACGGACCCGGCGGCGTGTGCCGCCGGGTCCGTCGAACCCAGTTTATTTCTGCAACTCGGTCCAGATCTTGGTGTAAATTTCCTGGGTCTCCGGCGAGCACATCTGCTGCAGCTCGCCGCGTGGCTTGTCCGCGGCCGGAATGATGACTTCGGGCGCGTCCTTCATGTCGGCCGGCATGTACTTGTCCGAGCCGGTGATGGCATTGGCGTAGCGATGGAAGGCCGAGAGACCTGCCGCGTTTTCCGGATCCATGATGAAGTTCTGGAAAAGCTTGGCGTTCTCGACGTTCTTGGCTTCCTTCAGAACGACGACGTTGTCGCTCCACAGGCCGAAGCCTTCTTTCGGATAGTTGTAGTGGATGGCCGGGTTGGCCAGCCGCTGGCGCAGCGCCGAGCCGTTCCAGTCGCTGGTCGCCTTGAAGTCGCCGGCGCCCATCTTCTCGATGGTGTTGTATTCCATCGCGATCCAGTTCGGCTTGGCCGCCACCAGCAGGTCGCGCACCTTCTTCAGCACCGCCTTGTCGTCGGTGCATTGCTGGCCGCCGACATACTTGATCGCGGCGAACATCACATCGCCCATCTCCGGAACGACATTGACCTTGCCCTTGAGCTCGTCAGGCGTGTTGAAGATGATACCCCAGCTATCGGCCGGCCCCTTGTAGGCATCGGTGTTGACGACCACGCCGATCGTGCCCCACGCCCATGGAACACTGTATTTGCGACCCGGATCGAAATCGGGATTGGCCCATTCCGGCGCCACGTTCTTGAAGTTTTCCATCTTGCCAGGATCGGTCTCCTGGATGAGGCCTTCCTTGATCCAGATCGGCACGTAGGTCTGCGACGGCACCGCAATGTCGAAGCCGGTGCCTCCCTGGCGAACCTTGGCCAGCGCGGTGTCGTTGGAATCGTAGTCGGTGATGGTCACTTTGACGTTGTATTTGGCCTCGAACTTCTTGATCACGTCGGGGCTGGTGTAGTTGCCCCAATTGTAGATGTTGAGCACGCCGTCGGCGCGGGCCAGGCCCGTCGAGGCGAGCAACGCCAACCCCATGGCGGTTGCTGTTGTCTTCCAGTTCATGGTTTTAACTCCCATTTTTCGGTTCAGTCTCGTTTCCTGCTGACGAAGAAAAACAACGTGACGATCGCGACCGAAAGCAGCAGGAAGGCGGTCGATATCGCGTTGATCTCGGGTGTGATGCCGCGGCGGATCTGGCCGAGCATGTAGGTGGGCAGCGTGTCCTGGCCGCCTGATTTGACGAACTCGGTGATGACGACGTCGTCGAGCGAGATGACGAAGGCCAGCATCAGCCCGGCCAGGATGCCGGGCCACAGAAGCGGCAGCGTGATGCGCCGGAAAGCCTTCCAGGGCGTCGCGTAGAGGTCGGCTGCGGCACGCTCCAGCGTCAGGTCCATATTCTCAAGCCGCGCCCGGATCGGCAAATAGGCAAAGGGAATGCAGAACGCCGTGTGCGCGGCGACCAGATAGCCGATGCCGGAATAGCCGGTGAAGATCTTGATGCGCGAGAAGAAGATCAGCAGCGCCACGCCGGTGACGATCTCGGGCACCATCAGCGGCTGGTTGATCGCCGCATATTTGAAGGTGAGGCCGGGATAGGGCGCGGTGCGGGTGGTGGCGAGCGCCGCCATGGTGGCAAAGATCGTGGAGAGCACCGCCGCGATGGAGCCAATCTGGAAGGAACGCAGCGTGGCATCGACGACCTGCGTGTTCTGCCATGCCGACTGGAACCATTTCAGCGAAAAGCCGCCCCATTCGGAGGTCGAGCTCGCCGCGTTGAAGGCATAGATGACCAGCACGATGATCGGCAGATACAGCACGATAAAGCAGGTCGCGGCGATCGCGGTGAATCCTGGCTGGTGCTTGATGGAAAAGTTCTTAGCCATGACGTACCCCCGACTTGCCGGCATTGCGCACATAGGCAAGCAGCGCCACCATGACGATGATCATGACGGCGATCGACAGCGCCGAGCCGAGTGGCCAGTTGCGGCCCTGCCCGAACTGCAATTCGATCAGGTTGGACAGCATCATGTTCTTGCCGCCGCCAAGAACGCTCGGTGTCACATAGGCGCCAAGCGCTGGAATGAAGACCAGTATGGAGCCGGCGATGACGCCCGGCTTGACCAGCGGAAAGATGATCCGCCGCAGCACCTGGAAGCGCGACGCGTAAAGGTCGTACCCCGCCTCGACCAACCGGAAATCGAGCTTTTCCATGCTGGCATAGATCGGCAGCACCATCAGTGGCAGGTAGACATAGGCCATGCCGATCAGGATCGCCGTGTCGGTGTAGAGTATCTGGATGGGCGCCGAGATGATGCCGAGCTTGAGCAGGATCGTGTTGACGATGCCTTCGTTGCGGATGATCTGCAGCACCGCGAAGGTGCGGATCAAAAGGTTGGTCCAGAACGGAATGGTAATCAGGAACAGCCAGAGATCGCGGGTCTTTTCGCTGCGCGTCGCCATGAAATAGGCGGTCGGGAAACCAAGCACCAAAGTGGCGATCGTCGTCACCACCGAGAGCTTGATCGAGCGCAGGAAGATGGTGACGTGGGCGGCGGCGATCGAAAGCGTGTCGTCGAAGATATCGCGTTCCAGAAACACCGATGTCCAGGCTTCCGGCGAGAACTGCCACTTCACGTCGCCATAGGAGCCTGGCGTCAGGAACGAGTAGACGAGCACGATCAGCAAGGGGCCGGTCGCGGCGAGGAAAATGACCAGCAGCGCTGGCGCTGACAAAAGCCAGCGGTCACGGACATCGCGCCGCTCCGCTGCCTTGGCGACTTCTTCCGCGGTCGCCATCGTCAGTCCTTCAGGACCTGAGCGGCATCGCTGCCGATGAGGATGCCGACTGCGTCGCCCTTCTCGAAACCGCAGCCCGCGCTGCGCGTGTTCTGCTGGCGTACGGTGAAGAGTTCGCCACTGTCGAGATGAACATGGATGTGGGTGTCGGTGCCGAAATAGACGATGTTTTCGACCGTCCCCGACAGTTCGCCCTTGGCCTTGGTCAGCTTGGCGTGTTCGGGCCGAACCACCACCGTGGCGTTGGATTTGGGCTGGAAACCCTGGGCCACGGTCGCCTCGATGGTCGCACCGGATTTGAGCGTGGCGCGCGCCTTGCCGTTGGCCATCTCGCTGATGGCGGCGGTGAGGAAGTTGGTTTCACCGATGAAGTCGGCGACGAAGCGCTCCGCCGGCTTGTCGTAGATATCCCAGGGCGAACCGACCTGCAGGATCTTGCCCGACGACATCACCGCGATGCGGTCTGACATGGTCAGCGCTTCTTCCTGGTCGTGGGTGACGAAGATGAAGGTGATACCGGTCTCGTGCTGCAGCCGTTTCAACTCGATCTGCATCTCCTTGCGCAGCTTGTAGTCAAGCGCCGACAGCGGCTCATCGAGCAAAAGCACCTTCGGCTGCGGCGCCAAAGCGCGGGCCAAAGCCACGCGCTGCTGCTGGCCGCCGGAGATCTGGCTGGTGCGACGACCAGCGAGTGCCTCCATCTTGACCAGCTTCAGCATCTCGGCGACGCGCGCCTTGATCTCCGCCTTCGGCTTGCCCAGCATTTCCAGGCCAAAGCCGATATTGTCGGCGACCGTCATGTGCGGGAACAGCGCATAGGACTGGAAAACGGTGTTAACCGGCCGCTTGAAGGGCGGCAGCGGCGCGATGTCCTGGCCGTAGAGCAGGATTTCACCGGCGGTTGGAAAGTCGAAGCCGGCGATCAGCCTGAGCAACGTCGTCTTGCCGCAGCCGGATGGCCCCAGCAACGTGAAGAATTCGTTCTCCCGGATAGATACCGAGACCGTGTCGAGGGCAGCTACCTGCCCCTCACCTGATCCGAAAATTTTGCTGACGTTTACTACTTCAATCGCATTCCGATCCGGTTTGTCCGGCACGATTACGCCTCACTGTTGACCCCGCTCTTGCTGGCGGAGCTCTTCCCCTGTTCGATGTGACCACATGGCCGGTGGGTTGGCAAGCCCGGCATTGGGTCACAGTTCAATCAGTCATTGAGGCCTGCAAGCCCCATGCCATAGTCAGGCCTGATAGGTGACCTTGCCGCCGCAAATCGTCGTCACCGGCCGCACCTTGTGCAGGTCGGCCGGGGCGGTGTTCTCGATATCCATCGACAAAACCACCAGATCGGCCATGTAGCCTGATTTCAGCGTGCCCTTGCGGTGCTCGGCGAATTCGGCGTAGGCGCCCTCGATCGTGTAACCGGCGATCGCTTCATGCAGTGAGAAACTCTGGTCCGGGTCGCTTTCTGCCCACGGTTTGCGCAACACTGCCGCCTGAATGCCCAGGATCGGATCGATCGGCGACACCGGCCAATCGGATGCGAAGACGACATGCGCGCCGGCATCCTTCAAGGTCCGCCAGGCATAGCTCAGCGGCCAGCGCGCCGGCCCGATGCGAGACACTGTCGGCTCCAACGGAAAATCCATGGCGCCGGGCGGATGCGGCGGTTGCATGGAGGCAATGACGCCGAGTTCGGCGAAACGCGGCACATCAGCGGTGGTGGTGACCTCGATGTGCTCGACGCGGTGACGGCTGTCGCGCTTGCCGTTCGCCTTCTGCGCCGCCTCATAACCGTCGAGCACCGCGCGCACCGCGCCGTCGCCGATCGAGTGCACGGCGATCTGCAACCCGCGTCTGTCGACCGCGACGGCCAGATCGATGAATTGTTGCGGCGTGAACAGCGGCTCGCCAACCCAGTCCGGGCGGTCGGCATAGGGCTCGACCATGACAGCTGTCCAGGAATCGAGAACGCCGTCGTAGAACACCTTGACCATGCCCGACGACAGCCATTCGCTGTTGTAGCGTTCGGCCATATCGGATGCCTTGTCGAGCATGTCGAGCGTCATGAAATTCTTGTAGTGGAACGGGATCTTGACGCGGCAGGGCAAGCCTTCCTCGGCGTCGATCTCGGCCAGCAGCTCAAGCTGATAGAGATTGCCGTCCATGTTCTGGATCGAGGTGATGCCGTGGCGGGCGCACCAGGCGAGCCCGCGCCGCATGATGTCGCGGTCGGCGTCCCGCTCCGCCGCCGTCGGCATCGGGTCCGGCTCGCCGCCGGTCGACAGCCCCAGCCGAACCCGGCCTTCGCCGGCAAGATCGAGCACCGGACCAAAGGCCTCGCCTTCGCGCAATTCGCCGGCGGCCAGTCCATCGTCACCCATGACGATCTCATTGCCAGGGCCGAGCGTGCACCCCTGCAGGATGCCGGCCATTTCCAGCGCCTTGGTGTTGGCCCACATGGTGTGATGGTCGGGCGCCGCCATGCAGAACGGGCGATCGGGCAAAATGGCGTCGAGGTGATGGCGCGTCACGCGCTCGCTGCCGAGCACGGTGTAGTCGACGCCTTGGCCGACCAGCATCTTCGCGTCGGGCCGGGTCGGCGCATAGTCGCGGATCGCCTTCTGCAGCGCCTTGAGGCCATGAATACCGGTGAGTTGAAGGTGGGCAAGTTCAGCCCCGCCCGAAAACAAATGCATATGGGCTTCGATGAACCCCGGGACCACCGAACCGCCCTTGGCGTCGATCACCTTGGTGGTCGGTCCCTTGAACTCTTCGATGGAGGCGCGGCTGCCGATGGCGATGATGGCGCCGTCCTTGACGGCGACGGCTTCGGCGGCGGGATTGTCGTCGTCCATGGTCCGTACACGACCGTTGATGACGATCAGATCCGCATTGTGACCCGCACCTGTGACAGACATCGCGACTCCGCGCTTTTGACGACTGACTGGGACCGACAACCCCTCATGTCCAACGACCTGCCACTCCACCGGAGCGGCGCCATGGGACGAAAAAGAATGCCAGCGCGCTGTCTTGGAAATTCCCCTTGTCATCCCAAGAGGCAGCGTGGATAAAGAATGCGACTGATTATTCGCGTTTGTCAACATACCGAATCTGGAATGTATTGTGGACAGCAAGCTCCCACCATGTTGAGACCAGGCGGGGAACGAGGACATCAAGCCGTGAAGCGCAGTCTCGACCGCAAAACCAGGATAGCGCTCGAACCGCGCAAACAGCCGCGGCAACAACGCTCCAGCAAGGTGGTCGACCGGATTCTCGACGCAGCGCTGGTCTTGACGCGCGAGCAAGGAACCAAGACGCCGACGACGCTCGCCATTGCGCAGCGCGCAGGCTTGTCGGTTGGTTCGATCTACCAATACTTTCCCAACAAGGAAGCCATTCTTCTGGACCTCGCCCGGCGCTGGCTGTCATCCTTTCCCGAGGTGATCGCCAAGCGTATCAAGGTCGCCCCGCCCACCAACCGTGAAGAGTTTCGGCGCGAAGTGCGCAGGCTCTTCACCGACACGTCCAGGCTCTACCTGGAAAACGCCAGCCTGATGCCGGTGATCGAGGCCATTTCAGGCAACGCCGACCTCAGGCCGATCCAGAACGAATATGACGACCAGATCATCGCCCTCTACGCCGCATGGCTGCAGCATGTGAACCCGGCACTTGAAGACAAGATCGCCAGCCGGCTCGGTGTGCTGATGATGGAGGTCGGACACGTTTGCCGGCTTGTGGGGCTGAAAAAGGATCGCAGGACGTTCGACCTCATCGAGGACGATGTGGAAACCATGTGGCTCGCTCTGGTGAGCCCTTATCTCAATCTTGAATCTTGACTGATTTCACACTTCGAGAGGAATTTATGAAGACTGTTTTCTCCCCCCTGCACGCCGGCCATGCCGGCCAAATGGAACTGGTCACATCGGCCATCGTGCCGGGCTTCGAAAAGCCATCGAGGGCCGAATTCATCAAGGCACGGGTCGAAAGCGAGAAACTGGGTCCCATCATCGCGCCGCACGAACATGACCTCGCCGCCGCCAAGCGCATCCACAAATCAGACTATATCGACTTTCTCCCGACGGTCTGGCCGCAATGGCTGGAAGCAGGCCTCACGGGCACGGCGATGCCCTTCACCTGGCCGACGCGCGGGTTGCGCGGCGACGTGCCGCCAAAGCGCGTCGACGCGCTGCTCGGCTATTATTCCTTCGATGCCGGCGCCACCTTCGTCGAAGGTACCTGGACCGCGATCAAGTCTTCGTACGATGTGGCGCTGACCGCCGCCGGCCTGGTCAAGGATGGCGAGGCTTCCGCCTTCGCGCTCTGCCGTCCGCCCGGCCACCATGCCGGGGCTGGCTTCATGGGCGGCTATTGCTACATCAACAACGCCGCCGTCGCCGCGCAATGGTTCCGCGACCAGGGCGCCAAACGCATCTCAATCCTCGATGTCGACTATCACCACGGCAACGGCACGCAGGAGATATTCTACGACCGTGCCGACGTGCAGGTGCTCAATCTGCATGGCGATCCGATGGTCGAGTACCCGTTCTTCCTCGGCCATGCCGACGAACGCGGCGCCGGCGAAGGCGAAGGCTTCAACATCAACTATCCGATGCCCTTCGGCACCGACTGGGATGCATGGAACGCCTCGCTCGAGGATGCCTGCGCCAGGCTCACCGCTTATGCACCGGATGTCGTCATCGTCTCGCTGGGTGTCGATACGTTCGAGAAGGACCCGATCAGCCAGTTCAAGCTGAAGACATCTGATTATCCCAAGATCGGCCGCCGCATCGCCAGGCTCGGCCTGCCGACGCTGTTCGTCATGGAAGGCGGCTATGCCGTCGAGGAGATCGGCATCAACGCGGTAGGCGTGCTGACCGGGTTCGAGGATCGGTAAATGCCTGTCGTTCAGGAGCATCTAGCGATTTTGGGACAACGACAGGCATAGCAAAGGACCACCGGGACCGGGCGGCAACATCGCCCGGTTCCCACTATCGGGCCAAGGCACCAGCCTTCGGGACAGCAACCGGCGCGCCCATCTGTTCAATGCTCCCGAGCCTGGCGAAATCGACCAGCCGCCGAGAGGACCGGCGAAGACTTTCGCGTCCCGGTCTTCTGTCCAAGGCGCGAAAACCGACCTCTGAGTCGCACCTGAGTCCATCGGATTCGATTTTGTCAAATCGCGTTTGATGTCAGATTCAACTGCGGGTAGATTAGACCCGAATCAGCCGGTCCTCGGGGGGCGCGGCGACCACCCAAAGTCTCTTGTTCCGGAGCTTTTCCGGCACCAGACGCGGACGGCTTCGCGTTCCCTGAATGGATTCGGGATTTGGTTCGGCGCAGCCCTGCGCCACGCGTGTGTCTTCGTCAAAGTAATGCGTATTCGGGTTCGGCGGCTGGCTTCCAGCATCCGGACAGCAGAAACGATTCCGGCCAAAAGCAACAAGAATGAGCAGTCCCGCCGCACTTCTTCAATCCGACACATTGGGCTCGCGCCTGACGTCGCGCGGCGATCTCACCAGTTTTTTCATGCAACTGACCGCCGAGATCGGCGCCGACAGCTACATGTTGGTCGCCATCGTCCACGACCAGGACCGCAACGATGCGCGCATCGTCTCCTCCAACTGGATTTTCGATGCCATCGAGCTGATCGGCAAGCGGCTGATCGCCGGGCTCGCGCAAGGCGCGCTCACCGTCGCGCCAGGTATCCGTCCACAGCCGCTGGTGGCATCCCGGGCACCAGAAACAGACGGATTGATCACCGGCGAGGAAGCCCGCCTTCTCGACGTGCTCGGCCATGCCGAAATCTATTCGCTGCGCCTCAATGTCGGTCGCCAGCGCCTGTTCGCCCTGTTCTCTGCGGCGACCGCCGGCAGCATCGACCAGCCGGCGCTGATGCGGGCGCAGCTGAAATGCTGCTACGCGCTCTCGCACATCCCGCAACTCATTGCCGCTGCCGCCATGCAGGATCCGTTGTCGGATCGCGAGCGCGAATGCCTGTTCTGGGTTTCCGAAGGCAAGACCACCGACGAGGTCGCCGTCATCCTTGGCGTCTCCTCCAACACCGTCAACAGCTACATCACCCACGCCATCCAGAAATTCGCGGCCAGCAACCGCGCGATGGCCATCGCCACGGCGATCAGGAGCGGCATCATTTGAAACACGCCGATATCAAGGAAACGGCCGAAGCCCTTTTCAACGAGCAGCGCAACCCGTTCGGAGCCTTCACCCTTGGCTCCGAAACCCATCACGCGGTCACCATTCCCGATGCCGTGCGCCGCTGCCGCTGGATCGCCGTTGACATGAATGCCTCGGCTTTCGGCCTCTTCTTCGTAAGCCCCTCGCCCGAGCGGGCGCGGCTAGTCCCATGCTTTGATTCCGACTATCCCGGCATTGCCGTGGCGACCAAGTTCATCTCAGGCGCCAACGGCGAGGAGATCGTGCGCCACACCCGCATCTCGACCGAACCGCGCTGGTGGACGGATGACGGCGTCCCTGCCATGGCGGAGCTGTTTGGCGATCTCACCTGGACCGAGCAGATGGCGGCGCTGGTGCCCGGAACCAGCGGCATCGCTTTTCCCGTTCACGCCGACCGCGGCCAATGCGGCCTTGTCGTGTTCCTCGGCTCGGAGATGACCATGCAGCAGGATGCGCTCTACGAAATACACGCCCGCTGCTTTTCGCTGTTCGCCGCCGTCGCCCGCATCCGTCCGGGCGATACCGGCCGCATGCGCGCAATCTCCAAGCGCGAACTCGAATGCCTGAAGCTGACCGCCAACGGCAACACCAGCGAGGAGATCGCGCGGCTCCTGAAACTGTCGGTGCACACCGCCAACCAGTATCTGACCCAGTCGACCCAGAAGCTCAACGCCGTCAATCGCAACCAGGCCGTTGCCAAGGCGCTGCGGCTGGGCTTGATCGAATAGGGGAATTCGACAGCGCTTCGAAAGGCGACCGACGGTCAGCGATAGGCGAGCGGCTCGACCTTGCGGATACGCGCCTCTTCTATCACCGCCTCGAGCAGCGCCGTATTGTGCTCCGGGTCTTCGCCCGGCTTCTCGAACGACACGTAGTTGACCGCCACCGATGCGCCGAGCTCGCTCAGCGTCAGCTGGAAATAGACGGTGACGCCGGGCGGCCTCAGTTCCAGATCGAGCACGATGCGCGGGCTGCCGCTCCAGTCGACATGCGCCTCACCACCATGGCCGAGCCGTAGAGTGCCCGGCATGAAGAACAACTCAACCGCTGAATCGACCAGGTCCGACAGGCACGCGAAATGCTCCAGCCGGATAAAGGCGATGTAGTCGGCGACATCGATCAGCCTGAGTTCCCCCACCACCTGCTCGATGGCGCTGGCGACGATGATCTCGCGGGATTTTGCGTGCGGTTGCCGGTTCATGAAATCTGTCTGCGCTCAGCCTTTTTCGAGTAGACGATCCGCACCAGTTCGGCGACGGCCTGGTAGAATTGTGATGGGATTACACTATCGACCGAAACTTGCTTGTACATGGAGCGGGCGAGCGCCACGTCCTCGAAGACCGGGATGTTGTGTTCCCGCGCGATCTCTCGGATTTTCAGCGCCACCAGATCCTGGCCCTTGGCCAGCACCATGGGTGCCGAGTCCTCGTCGCGCACATATTTCAGCGCGATCGAGAAGTGCGTTGGGTTGGCGATGATCAGCGTCGCGCGCGGCACCGCCGTCATCATCCGCTTGCGCGCCCGGTCGCGCGCCAGCGAGCGCAGCCGCGACTTGACGATCGGGTCGCCCTCGGACTGTTTGAACTCGTCCTTGACCTCCTGCTTGCTCATGCGCAGATCCTGCTTCCAGTGGAAGCGCGACCAGACGATGTCGATTGCCGCGATCAGCCCCATGACGAAGACGATCGCCACCAGGATGTCGACGGCGATGCCGCGGATGACGAGACCGAAGGCGACCGGATTGGTGATCATCCCGGCGAGCAGCTTTCGGTGGTCTTCCGACAGCGTGAAGCTCAGCACGACGATGGCAAACCCGACCTTGCCGAGTGACTTCAGGAACTCGACCCAACCCTGGATGCCGAACAGCCTGTTCCACCCCTTGGCGATCGAAATGCGCGAGAGTTGCGGCCGGACCCGCTCGCCGACAAATTGCGGCATGTTCTGGAACACCGAGGCGCCGACACCGGCGACGGTCAGCAGCACCATCAGGCTCAGGACGGCGCGGCCGACCTCGAGCAGGACGATCTTGTAGAGCGCGATGACATCGGTCTCGGTGTCCATCGGCCAGGCTTCCGGCTTCTCCAGGAACATCGACAGGAACATGCCGAGATCGATGACGGCGTCCTTGGCGTAGAAGACGGTGAACACCAGTATGGCGACAAAGGATGCAAGGAGCGCCGTTTCCCGCGAATGGGGCAGTTTGCCCTGTTCGACGGTGTCGCGGATCTTCTTTTCCGTCGCCTCTTCGGTTTTCGAATCCTTGTCGACCGCATCAGCCATGGCGCGGTCTTAGGCAGCGTTCTGGGTCGAGGGAAGTTCGAAGGCGCCTTCGCGCGACAGCCGGATCGTCGTCGACACGACCGTCTTGCGCGCCGCCGTGATGTCGGCGAGAGGGACCCCTTCCGAGCCCTGTCCGAGTTCGGCCTCGATCATGCGCCGCGACCGCGCGCCGATCGCCGACAGTACGGACTCGGCAAGTCCCGCCTGCGCGCCGCGCAGGGCCAGCGTGACCAGTTCGGTCGACAGCCCGTCGAACAGCAGCACCCGCGCCTTCTGGGTAAGCAGCGGCAGGTCGTCAAAGGCAAACAGGCGCGCCCGGACGCCATCGAGGTCGGGCGTGCCGGCGGCTTCCAGATCCTGCATGACCTCCTCGAGCAGCGGCTTGTCCAATTCGTTGAGGACGCTGGCGACGCGCGCCTGCCCGGCCGACGTGTCCTTGGTCGACGTTTCCGTCAGCACGCTGGTGCGCAGCCGGTTTTCGACGATCCTGCTTGCGGCTTCCGGAACATTGGCCATCGTCACCATGCGCTTGATGATTTCGCCGCGTGTCGACTTGGTCAACGTCAACAATACGCTCGCCGCCGCTTGCGGCGCCAGCTTCGACAGCACCATGGCCGCGGTCTGTGGATGCTCGCCGGCCAGGAAGGCGCCAAGCCGCGCCGGCTCGAGCTTTTCGAGCTCGGGCCAGATCGGCGGCGGGCCTTCCGGGGCGACCTCGAATCTCTTGTCGCCCATGATCGCGCTCATCTCTTCGGGCGACAGCGACTCATTGAGGATGGTGTCCATCCTGTCGGCGGAATCAAGCAATCCCGCCCCTTCGGTGAACTCGGCCTCGAACTCGGCGACGATGCGCTCGAGATCGCTTTGCGGAATCGTGCGCAGCAGACGGGCGCCCTCGATCAACGCCTTCAGTTCTTCCTGCTTGAAGAATTTCAGCAGGCGGCTGGCCGACGGCTTGCCCATCGCCACCAATATGGCGGCCGCCTTCTGCGCGCGGGTCAAGGTCACCGGCGTCGTCATGCCACTCGCCTCCGCTGCCACCGGCAAGCCCCGCAATCCATGTCTAGGCGCCCTTCGTGCCGGCGATGATTTCGGTCAGCCTGATGCCGAAACGCGACGGATCGCTTTCCAGCACGGTGATTTCGCCACGCGCGATCTTGCGGCCGTTGACCACGACGTCGACAGGTTCGCCGATACGGCGATTGAGCGCCACCGTCGACCCCTTCTGCAGCGCCATCAACTCGGAGACCGGCATCTCAGTGCTGCCGAGGATGATCTGGACATCGACGGGGATGTTCATGATGACGCTCGAATTGGCACCGGAAGCGGCCCTGAACGCCGCATCGGGGCGGTGCTCCTCGTCATGCAGGACACCGCGCAACTCTTCAATGGCACGGTCGAGCTGCTCGTCCGGCTGGTCGAGGTCGGCTTCCACCTTGGTCTTGGCCATGCGTCGTCTCCAAATGTCAGGCGCGGCCGGCAGAAGCCGGCATCAGCGCTTCGATAAAGTCCTGCCCGGCATCGTAGGGATGCCTGATTCGGACGGTGTAATTCTGTCCTAGTTTGCCGAACTCGCACACGAACAGCGTCTTGCCGCGCGCGCTGAGACGCGCCTGCGACTGCGCCGTTTCCTCAAATTCGATGACCTGGCCAATTTCGAAACCGGCGAGGTCGCCGAGCGTCAGCCGGGCCAGCGGCATCGTGGCCTCGAGTGCTACGGTGGAGCGCATCACCTCTTCCGAAAAGCGCGCGCGCCAGCTGGGGCCGTGATCGTCGTCGCTGACGGGGACAGCCCCGTCGCGGCTGGCCAGCACCACACGCTGCGGCATCGTCACGGTGACGGTGCCGCTGTCGGCCGGCGTCGAGATGCCAAGAACGATGCGGATTGCCGCGCCGTCGCGCAGCACGTGCCGCTTCGCCTCGGTGCCCGACATTGCCCGCGGCGCCGGCAGGCGCAGGTCGAGCGAGCGCCTTCCCGACCCGTTCAGGGCCTGCGCGACCTGCTGGAACACCATGGTCGAGACATCGACTTCGATCTGCGACAGATCGCGCTCGATCGGCGACACCGGCAGATCCGGGTCGCCGCCGAACAACGTGCAGACCATGATCGCGATCGCCGGAGCATCGATCACCAGGGTCATCGCATCGGAGGACACGGACGAGCCGACGACGGTCAGGGCAAACGTGTCGCCGGCGCGCGAACGCGCCTCGGGAACGCGGCTGATCTCTATCGCTTTGAGATCGACAATAACTGGAACGCCAAGCTCGCCGGTCAGGCCTTTCTGCAGCAGCGGCACGGCGCGTTCGGCCATGGCCCGGCCGGCATCGATGACCTGGGCGGCCTCGCCGCTGTCGCCGACCAGACGCTCGATGATCAGCGAGCGCGCTTCCGCTGGGCTGCCCGGACTGGTCATGACAGTGCTGGGACCGATCTGTCGCGCATCGTTCAGGCGGCCTTCTTTTCGGCGGAACCGGTGTTCATTGTGCTCTGCTCGACGGCGTCGATCGTCGGCCGTTCATAGGACGAGATCGTCTTGCGGCCGAACTCGATCGCCACCTGCGGCAGCGCGCCGTTCATGTAGGCCAGCAGCGTCTGCTTGACGATGATGTAGAGGCGGTTCTTCTTCTCGCGCACCGTCTTGATCTTGGTGGCGACCGGCCCGACCACCGAATAGGACAGGAAGATGCCGAGGAACGTTCCGACAAGTGCGGCACCGATCAGACCGCCGAGGATTTCCGGCGACTGGTCGAGCGCGCCCATCGCCTTGACCACGCCGAGCACGGCGGCGACAATGCCGAGCGCCGGCAGGCCATCGCCCACCGCCACCAGTGCGTGATAGGCCTTCATCTTGTCGGACTTAATAGTCTGGATTTCTTCGTCCATCAGCGCCTCGATCTCGTGCGAGCGGGCATTGCCGATGATGATGATGCGGCAGTAGTCGCAGATGAAATGCGTCAGGTCATGGTTATGCAGCACGGTCGGGAACGCCTGGAAAATCGCCGACTCTTCCGGATTGTCGATATGCGCCTCGACCTCGCTGCGGGATTTCGAGCGCAGCTCGCGCATCAGTGAATGCAGCACGCCGAGCGTTTCGAGATAGTCCTGCTCCTTCGGCACCGCCTGCTTGAAGGCTTCGAGAATGCCCTTGCCGGTGTCCTTGACCGTCTTCATCGGATTGGCGACGAGGAAAGTGCCAAAAGCCGCGCCACAGATGATCACGGCCTCCCATGGCTGGATCAGCACGTGTAGATGGCCGCCCATAGCCATGAAGCCGCCAAGGACGCAGCCGAGCGTTACCACCAGTCCAATCAGAATGCCCACGACAGGTCCTTCCGCATTTCACTTCGCGAGCAAGGGATAGCCCCCGTGCCTTGTGTGAGGCTTGAATCGAAAGCGTCGGAGACGATTCAGTTTCGCGCAAGGAAGTAGGGGTATTGTCCTGACATAGCTTCGGCCGGAGGCACGTCTTTGCTTAATACCTTTACCAGCTACCAGCTCATCACCAGGGACATTGCAAAGTCGATCGACAGGATCGAGCAGCAGCCCGTGGTTGATCGCGACACCAAATATTATCTGGACAACATCACCAAGGTGAAATCGATCGACGATTTCGTCAAGAATGACCGCTTGTTCAAATATGCGATGAAGGCATACGGGCTCGAGGATATGGACTACGCCAAGGCCTTCATGGTCAAGGCACTCAAGGAAGGCGTCTCCGATCCCAACAGCTTCGCCAACAAGCTGACCGACAAGCGTTACGCCGAATTCGTCAGCGCCTTCAATTTCGCCGCCAACGGCGCCAATACGACTGTCTACAACAAGGCGCAGCAACCGGTGACCAGCAACTATGCGCTGCAAGTCAAGATCGGCGCCGCGCAGACGGGGTTCTCTTACTACCAGAGCGAAACCGCCTACTACGTCACCAACATCTCCAAGGTTAAGTCGGTCGACGACCTGATGGGCGACAGCCGCCTGCTGACATACGCGATGGCCGCTTTCGGTCTCGACGCCGCAACCGAACCGGCTGCAACCGTCAAGGCGATGCTCGACGGTGGCGTCAGCGATCCCGACAGTCCCGCCAACAAACTGCCCGACAAGAGCTACGCCAAATTCGTCTCAGCCTTCGACTTCGCCCAGTATGGCGATCAGACGACCACGCGCGACGATGTCCAGCAGGCGGTGCCGAAAGGATACATGGCCGGAGCCGGACTGACATTGGTCGAGCCGAGCGCGCAATATATCAAGGGCGAGGCGGATTATTACGCGGCAAACATTTCCAAGGTGACGTCGATCGACGACCTCATGGCGGACAAACGCCTGCTCACCTTCGCCATGGCTTCCTACGGACTGGATGCGTCAACCGAAACGCCGCAGCAGGTCCGCGCAATGCTCGAGGGCGGCGTCAGCGACCCCGACAGCCCAGCAAACAAGCTGACGGATAAACGGTACGCCAACTTCGTCACGGCCTTCAACTTTGCCCAATATGGCGATCAGACAACGTCGCGCGACGAAGTGCAGAAAGACACGCCGAAAATCTATACGACAGAGTCGGCGCTTGGCTTGATCGCGCCGAATGCGGACTACATCAAGTCGGAGACTGCATACTACCTTGCCAACGTCACGAACGTGAAATCCATCGACGACCTGATGGCCAACAGCCGATTGTACAACTATGTGCTCTCAGCCTACGGACTCGATCCGGCGACGGAAAGCAAGGACCTGATCCGCAACGTCCTTGCTGGTGGCATTCGCGACGCCGACAGCGTCGCCAACAAGATGACGAACAAGGCCTATGCCGGGCTGGCCACCGCCTTCAACTTCGAACAATACGGCGAAGCGGCCACCACCATCAATCCGGCGCAGCAGCCGACCGTCGACAAATACATGCGCCAGACCCTCGAAGAGGATGCTGGCCAGACCAACGAGGGCGTGCGGCTGGCGCTTTATTTCGACCGCAAGGCACCGACCATCACCAGCTGGTACGATGTGCTGGCCGACACCGCGCTTGCCAGCGTCGTGCGCACCGTGCTCGGCCTGCCCGATTCATTCGCAACCGCCGATGTCGACAAGCAGGCGCAGCTGTTCGAGCAGAAACTCGACATCTCGGATTTCTCCGATCCCGAGAAGATCGGCAAGTTCCTGACGCGCTTCACCAGCATGTACGAGATCAACAACCCGACTTCATCGGCCGTCTCCTCGGTCAGCGTGCTGTTTGCCCAGCCGATCACGGTCGGCATCTCCACCGACCTGATGATGGCCATGCAGAAACTAAGGTTCTGAGAGCATCATGCGGGACAGTCTTTACGTCGCCCTTTCCTCGCAGATCGCGCTCGAGCGCCGCCTCGACACGATCGCCGACAACGTCGCCAACGCCTCGACGATCGGCTTTCGCGCCACCGGCGTGAAGTTCGAGGACGTCGTGTCCGGCACCGGGCCGAAATCGGTGTCCTTCGCGTCCTCTGGCAAGACCTATCTTTCCGGCGCTCACGGTGCTTTGAACGAGACCGGAAATCCGTTCGATTTCGCCATTCAGGGCGATGCCTGGTTCGCCATCGATACGCCTGTCGGCACCGTCATGACCCGCGACGGGCGCTTTTCGATGAACGAGAACGGCGAGTTGATGTCGATCGAAGGCCACCCGGTGCTCGATGCCGGCGGCTCGCCGATCCAGCTTGACCCCCGCAACGGTCCGCCCAAGGCCGGGGCCGACGGTTCGCTGCGCCAGAACGATCAGCTTGTCGGCTCGATCGGTGTCTACAATTTCGATCCGGGCGAAAACTTCGTCCGCTACGGCAATTCCGGCATCGTTCCGGCGCGCACACCAGAGCCTGTCACCGATCGCTCCGATATTGGCGTCGCCCAGGGTTTTCTTGAAGAATCCAACGTCAATCCGGTGCTGGAGATCACCCGGCTGATCATGGTCCAGCGTGCCTTCGAGAACACCGCCGCGCTGATGCGGCAGACTGACTCCTCCACCGACGAGGCGATCAAGACGCTCGGCTCGAAGTAACCCATGTCGCTCGACCAGCCATCCCTGCGCGCACCCGAAAGACAGCTTCAGCCGGCGCCGGAAGACCGGCTTGCCGCGCTGGAACGGGTCTGGCGGCGTTTCGCCGACACCGAGGCGCTGCTCAAGCGCGGCGGTCGCGTCACCGAAGTCACGCCCACGCACTACAAGGTGCACGGCCTTTCCGATTTCGCCCGGCTGGGCGACATCGTCGAGCAGCGCGGCCATGCCGGCGCGCGCCGCGGCGAGATCGTCAAGATCAGCCGTGACGAGGTCGTCGTGGCACCCTTCGAACGCAGCGCCGATGCCGGCATCGGCGATGCCGTGTTCCGCCGCGGTCCGCTCGCGGTGGCGCCGCATGTCTCGTGGCGCGGCCGCACCATCGACGCGCTCACCAGGGCAATCGATGGCGGCCCGCCTTTGGTCAGAGGCGACGACGCATCGAGCGGCGCCCAGACGACGCCCGGCGCCATGGCGCGGCAGCGCGTCGGCACCGCCTTCATGACCGGTGTCAAGGTCATCGACATCTTCACGCCGCTCTGCTTCGGCCAGCGCCTCGGCATCTTCGCTGGCTCCGGCGTCGGCAAGTCGACGCTGCTTGCCATGCTCGCCGGCGCCGACGCATTCGACACTGTCGTCGTGGCGCTCATCGGCGAACGAGGCCGCGAAGTGCGTGAATTCCTCGAGGACACGATCGGTGACAGCATGGCCAAGACCGTCGCCGTCGTCGCCACCAGCGACGAAAGCGCCATGATGCGCCGGCGTGCGCCAGACACCGCCATGCGCGTCGCCGAGCACTTTCGCGACCAGGGGCATCGCGTTTTGCTGGTGCTGGATTCGATCACCCGCTTCGCTCACGCCCTGCGTGAGGTGGCGACTGGAACCGGCGAGCCGCCGGTCGCGCGCGGCTACCCGGCCTCGGTGTTCACCGAACTGCCCAAGCTGCTCGAACGCGCCGGGCCGGGTACGGAAGGCAAGGGATCGATCACCGCCATCATTTCCGTGCTGGTCGACGGCGACGATCACAACGACCCGGTCGCCGATTCCGTGCGCGGCATCCTCGACGGCCATGTCGTGCTCGATCGCACGATCGCCGAACAGGGTCGCTATCCCCCCGTCAACCCGCTGTCGTCCATATCGCGGTTGGCCGGAAAGGCCTGGAGCGTCGAACAGCGCGCGCTGGTGACAAGGCTGAAGTCGATGATCTCGCGCTTCGAGGACACGCGCGATATCCGGTTGCTTGGGGCCTATCAGGGGGGCGTCGATGCCGAACTCGACATCGCCGTGCGCCAGGTGCCGCTGATCTATGAGGCGCTGACGCAAGCGCCGAAGGATCGCCCGTCGGCCGACCCTTTCTCCGATCTCGCCCGCCACCTCAAGAGCAAGCTGAACGCCGATGCCGGAGACTGAACGCGAATATACCGAGCGCATCCTGCGCGACATGATCGCCGAGGCCAATGCCGTGGAGCAAGCCGAGGCTGACGAAACGAGAACCGCCAAGGCAAAGGCTGCCCGTACCATCGCAGCGAAAGCCGAGGCCGTTCTGGCCAGAGCCGTCAAGCCAATCCTGCCACGGGCTGGCAAAGCCGATCCTGATCTGGCCAGGCCCGTCGAACCCGCTCTGCCCCGGGCTCCCCGGGCGGTGGCTGCCGAGATGACGCAGGCCAGCCGCGACTCGCTGATCGACGGGCTGTTCCCGCGCACCGAATGGCCGCAGCCGCCAAAGGCACCGTTTCCCCGACTGAAGAAGAAGTCCGACCGACGCAGCGATTTCGTCATAGCCGCGCTCGGCATCACGCTCGGCCTGATCTGCGCCCTGTTTCCCTGGTACATCTTCTTCAACCAGGATCAGTTTGGCGTCCAGGCGATGAAGTTCGGCGGCACCGGCTCCAATTCCGGGCGAGCGGGCGGCGGCGTGGTCGCCGAACGCAGCGCGCCGCTGACGGCAAAGGATATTCCCGCGGCCAATCTCGATCTTCTTGCCACGGGGACGGTGCGGGATGATGCCAATCCCGCAGCCGCACCCGACGAGCAACCGTTTCCGGCCGACGCGGCGAAATTCCGCATGGTTCATGTCGCCAACGGCCGTGCCATGATCCAGGACGACGCTGGCCTCTGGATCGTCCAGCGCGGCTCGATACTGCCTGACTCCAGCCAAGTGTCCTCCATCGAGCAGCGCAACGGCAAATGGGTCATGGTCACCAGTGCCGACCGGGTAATCGAACTCTCCAGATAAACGATCTCCGGCTTCCGGCCATCCGCAAGGCCCGCGCAAGACTGGCGGCCTAGTCTCTGGGTACCTGCTCGGAGATTCCCATGGAGCCCGTTTCCCTTTTCGACCTCGCCGCCAAGCAAGCGCAATGGCTGGCCGTGCGCCAGTCGGCAGTCGCCGGCAACATCGCCAATGCCAACACGCCGGGTTATACGGCAAACGACGTCGGGCCATTCGAAAAGGTGCTCGACCGCGCCGCCGTATCGCTGCAGGCCACCCAGGCCGGCCATCTCGGCAATGCAGCGACCAATGCCGGCTTCACCATCAAGCCGCAGGAGGATGACGGCGTCGTCATGCCGTCCAAGAACTCGGTCGTTCTGGAAGACCAGTTGCTGAAAGCCGGCGAGGTGCGCCGCTCCTTCGAACTCAACACGGCGATCGTCAAGGCTTTTCATACGATGATGATGATGGCGGTGAAGAGCTGACCATGGACGCACTGACCGCAGCCCTCAAAGTCGCAGCATCCGGCCTCGGCGCCCAGTCGGAGCGCCTGCGCGTGGTTTCCGAAAACCTCGCCAACGCCCAGTCGACCGGCACCGCGCCCGGCTCCGATCCTTATCGCCGCAAGACCATCAGCTTCGTCTCCGAGCTTGACCGGGCCTCCGGCAGTTCAACTGTTGCAGTGAACTCGATCGATCGAGATCCCAGTGACTTTCCAGTCGAGTTCCAGCCCGGCAACGAGGCCGCCGACGAGAAGGGCTATGTCAAGATGCCCAACGTCAACGTGCTGATCGAAATGGCCGACATGACCGAGGCCAATCGCTCCTACGAGGCCAACCTTCAGGTGGTCAAGCAGGCCCGCGACCTGATTTCCATGACCATCGACCTGATGAGGAACCAGTAATGATCAGCGGTATCGGAGCGCTTCAGTTCAAGCCGTCGATCGGCGGCGACGACGCGGCCACAAGCCTGCTCCAGGGCGGCGCGGCACCCTCGGCCGGCGGCAATGTCGGCACCTCCTTCGCCGAGGCGCTGAGCCAGGCAGCCTCCAAGACCGTCGACACGCTGCAGAATGCCGAGCAGGTATCGTTGCAGGCGCTCAAGGGCGACGCCGACACCCGCCAGGTGGTCGACGCCGTGATGAGCGCGCAGCAGGCGCTTCAGACCGCCGTCGCCATCCGCGACAAGGTGGTTTCCGCCTATCTCGAAGTCAGCCGAATGGGCATCTGAGGATTCCGCCATGAAAGCACTCGCCATCGCCGCCACCGGCATGAATGCCCAGCAGACAAATCTGGAAGTCATCGCCAACAACATCGCCAACATCAACACCACCGGCTACAAGCGCGCCCGTGCCGAATTCTCCGACCTGCTCTATCAGGTCGACCGCACGCAAGGCGTGCCCAACCGCTCCAACGCCTCGCTGGTGCCGGAGGGCGTCTCGATCGGCCTCGGCGTCAAGACGACGGCCGTGCGCAACGTGCACACCCAGGGCGAACTGACCAGCACCGGCAACAGTTTCGACCTGGCGCTGACCGGCAGGGGCTGGTTTCAGATCGAGGGTGCCGACGGCGGCACGCTCTACAGCCGCGCCGGAGCTCTCAACACCAACGCCACCGGCCAGTTGGTGACGGTCGACGGCGCTGCCGTCATTCCGGCAATCAATGTTCCCGTGGATGCCGTCGAGGTCATCGTCAACAAGACCGGCCAGGTCTTCGCCCGCATCGACGGCCAGACCGACCTGCAGAACCTCGGTCAGCTTCAGATCGCCAATTTCGCCAACGAGGCCGGCCTGGCGCCGCTCGGCGACAATCTGTTCCAGGAAACCACGGCTTCGGGGCCGGCGAATGTCGGGGTGCCTGGCGATCCCGGCTTCGCCACCATCCAGCAGGGCTATCTCGAAGCCTCCAACGTCGACCCGGTCAAGGAAATCACCGAGCTGATCTCGGCGCAGCGCGCCTATGAGATGAACTCCAAGGTCATCCAGGCCGCCGACGACATGGCCTCCGTCGTCTCCAAGAACATCAGGTAACGCATGACGTCGACGCCCGGCCTCCTGTCCGCATTCCGCCGCACCGCGCTCGTCTTTGCGCTGGTGACCGGCGGCATGCCGGCTTTTGCCCAGGAGTCGGCCAACCAGTCGGCCACCCGGATCGCCAGCAATCAAGCTGCCGGCGAGGTGGTGCTTATTCCGAGCCGGGTTATCTATCCCGGCGAGACCATCAATCTGGCTGCCCTGAAACAGGTCACCCTTATCGTCGGCAAGCACAAGCCGGAGGCGGTCGCCACACGGGTCGAGGAACTGGATGGCAAGGTCGCCAAGCGCACGCTGCTGCCCGGTCGCTACATTCCCTCCACCGCCATCCGCGAGGCTTGGCTGGTCGAACAGGGTGCTTCCGTGCAGATCTTCTTCATCGCCGGCGGGCTGACGATCTCGGCCACCGCCGTGACGCTGCAGCCGGGAGCCGCGGGCGACCTCGTCAAGGTTCGCAACATCGACAGCGGCAAAGTCCTGTCCGGCACGGTGATGGCGGATGGAACCATCCAGGTCAGCGCTTCATGATGCGCGGGCTTACCCTGATACTGGCAGCCGTGCTTGGCCTGCAGCCGGCGCTGGCCGACGGCCTGACGCCGAAGGCCAAGCGCGAGCTCGCCGCCAAGAATGGCGGCGTCTACAACGATCCCGAATATGATCCGGCCACCACCAGCCGCATGTTCCGGGTGTCGACCGGGCCGAGTTCGCTGCCGCCGGGCCAGGTCGCCTCGCGCATCAAGGACATCGCCCAGCTGCAGAGCTCGCGCGACAATCAGCTCGTCGGCTACGGCCTGGTGATCGGCCTTGCCGGATCGGGCGACAGCCTGCGCAACTCGCCATTTACCGAACAGTCTATCCGCGCGATGCTCGAAAACCTCGGCATCGCCACCGAAGGCGGCAGTGCACGCGCCAAGAATGTCGCCGCCGTCATCGTCACCGCCAACATGCCGCCCTACGTGCAGTCGGGCGCCCGCATTGACATCGACGTCTCCTCTATGGGCGACGCGACCTCGCTTTCCGGCGGCACGCTGATCATGACGCCGCTGAAGGCGGCGGACGGCGAGATCTATGCCGTCGGCCAGGGCTCGGTCATCGTGTCCGGCTTTACCGCCCAGGGACAGGCCGAGCAACTGACGCAAGGCGTGCCGACCTCCGGCCGCGTGCCGAACGGCGCCATCGTCGAGCGTGCTGTCCAGGCCGAGTTCGACGATCAGGCGATCCTGACGCTGCAACTGCGCAATCCCGATTTCTCGACCGCTATCCGCATCGCGGACGCCATCAACGATTACACCGGCCAACGCTTCGGCATGCGGGTGGCGGCAGAGCGCGATTCGCGCACCGTTCAGATCAGAAGGCCGAAGGGTGTCTCGGCGGCGCGCTTCTATGCCGAAATCGAGAATTTGGTGGTCGAATCCGACACGCCGGCTCGTGTCGTCATCGACGAGCGCACCGGCACCATCGTCATCGGCAATGACGTCAAGATCTCGCGGGTCGCCATCAGCCACGGCACGCTCACCGTGCGCATCACCGAAGCGCCGCGCGTCGTCCAGCCCGAGCCCTTCTCCAAGGGCGAGACCGCCATCGAACCGTTCACCGCCATCGACGCCAGCCGGCCCGACGCCCGCGTTGCCGTGCTTGACGGACCCGATCTCCAGACCCTCGTTTCCGGCCTCAACCGCCTCGGCGTCAAGCCGGACGGCATCATCGCCATTTTGCAGGGCATCAAGTCGGCCGGGGCCCTGCAGGCCGACCTGGTTCTGCAATAGGCGATGCCGATGATCCGCTCCCTCTCACGCCACGAAAGACACCGCCCCGCTGCAATCCTGCTCGCGGCCGCCGTTCTCGCGACTCTGCCCTTTGCCGGCGATACCGCACGTGGCGAGGAGAAGGTCCGCCAGGTCTTGCCGGGAGCACCGGTCGCAGCGGCGGCGCCGCAATTGACGCGGGAAAAGGCGCCGGACCAAAGCGAGATCGAGCGCTTCTGCTCAAACATCGCCGACGCCGCCCGCGACCGCCGCTATGTCCTGCAGGCGGAGGAGCTGAAGCAGCTCCAGGCCGGCATTGACGAGCGCATGAAAGCTCTCGATGCAAAGAAAGCTGAATACGAGACCTGGCTGAAGCGGCGCGAGGTTTTCCTGGCCCGGGCCGAGGACGGCGTCGTCCAGATCTACGCCGGCATGAAACCCGACGCCGCCGCCGAGCGGCTGGCCATCGTCAACGCCGATCTGGCTGCGGCCATATTGATGAAGCTCGATTCACGCAAGGCGAGCGTCATCCTCAACGAAATGGACCAGAAGGCGGCGGCGACGCTCACCGGCATTATGGCCAGCGCAGCCCGAAGGGTAGACCCGTCATGATCCGGAAAATGCTTGTCCTGTGCGCGGTCACCGTGCTGTCGGGTTGCGGAACCAACCTCAAGGAGGTCGGCAGGGAGCCGGCCCTGTCCCCGGTCGGCTCCGGCATCGATGGCGGCAGCACTGGCTCCCTCTATCGCTATCCGCAAACGCCGCCCGCGCCGGTCAAGAAATTCTCGTTGTGGGACGACCGCCAGAGCCGGCTGTTCACCGACCCGCGGGCGCTGTCCCAGGGCGACATCCTGACGGTCAAGATCAAGATCAACGATCGAGCCAACTTCAAGAACCAGAACGACAGGAGCCGCACCGCCAATCGCAAGCTCGGTTACGACCTCAGCGCGCAGTGGGACAAGTGGAGCACCGCCGGCAAGGGCGCTGGGGCTCTCAGCTCCACCACGGACACGACCGCCGACGGCGAGATCAAGCGCTCGGAGACGCTTGAGCTCAATGTCGCGGCGATCGTCACCGATGTGCTGCCCAACGGCAATCTGATGATCACCGGATCGCAGGAAGTGCGCGTCAACGCCGAGCTCAGGGTGCTGACGCTCGCCGGCATCGTGCGGCCGGCCGATATCGGCGCCGAAAACACCATCCCCTACGAACGCATCGCCGAGGCCCGCATCTCCTACGGCGGACGCGGTCGCATCACCGAGGTCCAGCAGCCTGCCTACGGCCAGCAGATTCTCGACCAGGTTCTTCCGTTCTAGGATCGGAGCAGGGCGCCGTGGCAAATATCGAACAGGTTCAGCCACGCAAGGGTCCCTCCCCTGCCATCCAGGCCGGCCTGCTGCTGCTTGTGACGGCGGCCGCCATTGGCATGGGCTGGATGTCCGGCGGTTATCTCAAAGGCGTTGGCGCACCGGCTTCGGTACCGGTCGCGCCTGAGAACGAAGGCAAGATCATGCAGCCCGCCGCGGCCGAGCAGCCAGGCCTGGGCCCGATGCTTGTCGTGCTGGCGCCGATCACCACCAACATCGCCTCGCCTGCCGGCACCTGGATCAGGATGGAGGTGTCCATCGTCTATGACGCGCCGCAGCCACAGGCAATGTCGGATGACATCCACCAGGACCTTCTGGCCCTGGTGCGCACGTTGAAGATGCATCAGATCGAGGGCGCCAGCGGCTACCAGCACCTGAAGGCCGACCTCGAAGACCGCGCCGCGATCCGCAGCCAGGGTCACGCCAAACAGGTACTCATCAGGACATTGCTGCTCGAATGAGAAAACTCCTTCTCGCCACGGCCATGATCGCCGCCGCCACCTCCATCGCGGCGGCCCAGCAACTCGATCTCGGCGGCATCGGCAAGGCTGACGGCACCACCGTCGGCTACATCATCCAGATGTTCGGCCTGCTGACCGTTCTGTCGGTGGCGCCAGGCCTGCTGATCATGGTGACCAGCTTCACCCGTTTCGTCATCGCCTTCTCGATCCTGCGCGCCGGCATCGGCCTGCAGTCGACACCGGCAAACCTCATCCTGATTTCGCTGTCGCTGTTCATGACCTTCTATGTCATGGCGCCGACCTTCGATCAGGCCTGGAACACCGGCGTCAAGCCGCTGATGGACAACCAGATCACCCAGACCGAAGCCTTCGACAAGATTTCGGACCCGTTCCGCACCTTCATGCTGCACAATGTGCGTGACAAAGATTTCGACCTCTTCGCCGACCTCGCCCGCGAGCGCGGCCAGACCGTTTCGCGTGACACCGTCGACCTGCGCATCCTGGTGCCGGCCTTCATGATCTCGGAGATCCGGCGCGGTTTCGAGATCGGCTTCCTGATCGTGCTGCCATTCCTGGTCATCGACCTGATCGTCGCCACGATCACCATGGCGATGGGCATGATGATGCTGCCGCCGACAGTGGTGTCGCTGCCGTTCAAGATCCTGTTCTTCGTCCTGATCGACGGCTGGAACCTGCTTGTCGGCAGCCTGGTGCGCTCCTTCAACTGATCCTGCCGCGCCGGCTCGAAATCCCAGCAATATATTTTCGATTAACCGTCCGGTTTAGCCCTTTGGTAGGGACTTGCCCGCATATTCGCTCGCAGATGGCGGGTGATCGATTTTGAGAGATCATGGGCATGATGCCGCACCGTCATACCGGTAGAGCCGGTATGTAAAAAATACCTGTAAAATCAAGGTACGAGTACCATGTCCAGCATCATGACGAACAGCGCCGCATTGACGGCCCTGCAGAGCCTCAACGCCACCAGCAAATCCCTCACCGACACCCAGGCCCGCATCTCGACCGGCTACAAGGTCTCGCAGGCTTCGGACAACGCCGCCTACTGGTCGATCGCCACCACGATGCGCTCCGACAACCAGGCAATGTCCACCGTTTCGGACGCTCTCGGCCTCGGCGCCTCCAAGGTCGACACAGCCTATACCGGCATGAGTAGCGCGATCGATACCATCAACCAGATCAAGACCAAGCTGGTCGCGTCCTACGGCCAGACGGACGCCTCCAAGGAAAAGACCCAGGTCGAAATCGCCGCCCTTCAGAACCAGTTGAAGGCCTACGCCGATGGCGCCACCTTCTCCGGCACCAACATGCTTTCGGTGTCCACTGCGACAGGCACCGCGGCCGACGTGAAGATTGTTTCGGCCTTCAACCGCGACGCGACCGGCGCGGCTTCGATCTCGACGATCGATGTCAATGTGGAAAGCATCAAGCTGTACGATGCCGGCGCGGCACCAACCGCCAAGGGTATTCTCGACACGGCTCGCCTCGGCACCACGGGCGCTGCTGTTGCCACGGCCTCGAACCCCACCCTGGGTGCTGCAGCAGCGGCAACCGACACCTATTCGGTTGCCTCGCTCACTATCTTTTCGGGTGGCACGGCTGCCAGCGATAGCCAGATCGCGCAGCAGATGAACGTCGTCGACGCCGCGCTCAAGGCCATGACCAACGCCGCCACCACGCTCGGCGCCGCCAAGAGCAGTATCGACCTGCAGAAGACCTTCACCTCGAACCTGATGGACTCCATCGATCGCGGTGTCGGCCAGCTCGTCGATGCGGACATGAACAAGGAATCGACCCGTCTGCAGGCCCTGCAGGTCCAGCAGCAGCTCGGCATCCAGGCGCTGTCGATCGCCAACGGTTCGTCGCAGTCGATCCTGTCGCTCTTCCGCGGCTAATCGCCTTCGCTCAACCACAGTTCGCACTAAAAATCGGGCCGCGCCAAAAGCGCGGCCCGATTTGCGTTTTGCTCCAGCCCCACGCAACCCTCGATGCTTAACTCTCAAAAGCCAGCTTTTAACAGGCTGTTAACCATGCCGCGCTAGTTATGGTTAACCAATAGCTTACGACAGTTGGCGAATCGGTCCGACCGGCACGATGCCACCCGTTGAACAGGCCCATCCGGCATGTCTGAGCATGTCGGCTTTTGAGAAGGAGCGACTTTCTTGGCGAGCATCATGACCAACGCTTCGGCGTTAACCGCACTTCAAAGCCTCAGCGCCACCAACAAGTCGCTTGAACAGACGCAGGCCCGCATATCGACCGGTTACCGGGTCTCGCAGGCCTCGGACAACGCCGCCTACTGGTCGATCGCCACCACGATGCGCTCCGACAACGCGGCCCTGTCGACCGTGCAGGATGCACTCGGCCTCGGCGCCTCGAAGGTCGACGCCGCTTACACCGGCATGAACAATGTGCTGACAACGATCGGGCAGATCAAGACCAAGGTGCTGTCCATGGTCGGTCAGACGGATGCCGCCAAGGCAAAAACCCAGACCGAGATCAAGGCGCTTCAGACGCAGATGAAGTCGTTTGCCGATGCGGCGACCTTCTCCGGCTCGAATTTCCTGGCGGTGACCTCCAAGCAGACTGCCGCCCCCAATGATGGCGTTCAGCCCGACTCGCAGATCGTGTCCTCATTCAATCGCTCCTCATCCGGCGCAGTGTCGATCGGAACGATCAACATCGATGTCGAGGGCACCAAGCTTTTCGACTACGGCCTCGCCGCCGAGGTCAAGAATTCCGGAACCCTCGATCGCAAAACCTCCATCTATTCCACGGGCGCCGCCCAGACCCTGTACGATAACGCCTATGCTGGCGTGATCGCGGGCGGAGGAACGGATATCGCCGCGAACACCGCCGGCCAGACGGCGGCGGGAGCGGTCGCCAAGGTCGACAATATTTCCGCCTATAACCTCGACATCACGGCCCCAGGGGTAACCGACGACATCATCACGCAGATGGTAACCAGGATGGACAAGGTCATGGCTCAACTGACCGACTCCGCCACCATCCTCGGCTCGGCCAAGAGCAGCATCGACCTGCAGAAGACCTTTACCCAGAGCTTGATGGACTCCATCGACCGCGGCGTCGGCCAGCTCGTCGATGCCGACATGAACAAGGAATCGACCCGCCTCCAGGCCCTGCAGGTGCAGCAGCAGCTCGGCATCCAGGCATTGTCGATCGCCAACGCCGCCTCGCAGTCGATCCTGTCACTGTTCAAGAGCTGATCACGGGCGCCCACCTTCCCATCAGATAATCGGGCCGCGCCGCAAGCGCGGCCCGATTTCATTTTCGCACAAGCTTCGAAGACTAGAGTTCCAGCGGACAATCATGCTGGGAGTCGTTGAACCGTGCCGGAACAGATCCAGAGCATCATCTCGAATCTCCGCGGGTTTGGCGTGAAGCGCCTCGCCATGCTGGCGGGCATCGCCATTCTGGTGATGGGCGTAATCGGCATCGCCTCGGTCTATCTCAACCGCCCCGCCTACGACACGCTCTATGTGGGACTAGACCGTGCCGACGTGAACCAGATCGGCCTGGTGCTGGGCGAAGCCGGTATCGGTTTCGATGTCGGCGCCGATGGGACCTCGGTTCTGGTGCCGGCCGGCACCACCGCTCAAGCCCGCATGCTGCTTGCCGAAAAGGGCCTGCCGACCAGCGCCAATGCCGGCTACGAATTGTTCGACAATGTCGGCTCGCTCGGCCTCACCTCCTTCATGCAGCAGATCACCCGCGTGCGCGCGCTTGAAGGCGAGATCGCCCGCACCATCCAGTCGATATCGGGCATCAAGGCTGCGCGGGTCCACATCGTCATGTCCGAACGCGCCAATTTTCGCCGCGACGAGCAGCAGCCCTCCGCTTCCGTGGTCATCCGCTACGCCGGCATCGACGCCGAGAAGAGCGCCATGTCGATCCGCCATCTCGTCGCCGCCGCCGTTCCCGGCCTGTCGGCCGACAAGGTGACCGTTCTCGATTCCAGCGGCAATCTGCTGGCCGCGGGCGACGACCCTTCCAACACCAGCGCCGCCCGCACGCTCGGCGTCGAGCAGACCGTCGAGGCGCAGATCGGAGACAACATCCGCCGTGCGCTGACGGCCTATCTCGGCCCCGACAATTTCCGCGCCAGCGTCAAGGCCGAGGTCAACACCGACACCCGCCAGACGGAAGAGACCATCTTCGATCCGAATTCCCGCGTCGAACGCTCGGTGCAGTCGGTGCGGGCCAACGAGAACAACAACCAGAAGCAGGCTTCCACTCCGGCCAGCGTCGAGCAGAACCTGCCCGAGACCCAGGCAACCGCCACCGATGGTCCGCAATCCTCCTCGCAGAACGACCGCAGGGAAGAGATCACCAACTACGAGATCAATTCCAAGAAGATCGCCACGGTCTCCAACGGTTACACCGTCACCAAGATGTCGATTGCCGTGGTTGTCAACCAGCAGCGGCTGACGGCCATCCTCGGCAAGGACGCCACGCCGGAGCAGATCGCCAAGCGCGTCGCCGAGATCCAGAAGATGGTCACGTCCGCCACCGGCCTGGACGAAAAGCGCGGCGACATCATCGACGTCTCGGCGGTCGAGTTCATCGACGGCCTGGATGGCGAGGCGATCCCGCAGGCGGGAATGCTCGATTCTATCGGCCAGCATGCCGGCACGATGATCAATGCCGGTGCCTTCATCGTCGTGGTGTTCCTGGTCGCCTTCTTCGGCCTGAGGCCGATGGCCGCGGCGCTGACGGCAAAGGCTACTCCGGCCCTGGCAGGTCCCAGCTTCGACGACGTCCAGCGCTCGCTGCCGACGCCGGAGGCAATGGCGGCCACCGACAGTGCCGCGATCGGGACCTTGCCAGGCACACGCCCAGGCCCCACGCCGCTCGACGATCTTCGCCAGAAGATCCGGCCGGCGCCGCAGGACAGGCTTGCCAGGATGGTCGATCTCAACGAGGAGCGCACCGCGCAGATCCTGCGCAAATGGGCTGCCCAGGAAGTGGCGGTGTAAACCATGCCCTCCGTAGCCCTCTTCGACCTTCTGCCCGATTTCGGGACGCGCGCGCAACGCGCCGGCCAGCCCCGGGCAGCAGTCGATCCCGACCACAAGCCCGAGACGCCGGCGCCACAAGCCGATATCGGCACGCTGATCGCCGAGGCGGTTGCCCAGGCGGAGGCAGCGCTGGAGGTCCGCCTGTCGGCTGCGCATGACGCCGCGCTCGAAGCCGAACGCCAGGCCAGTGCCGAGGAAGCAAGGATATTTCTCGAAAGCCTCGGCGACGATGTCGGCAAGGCTGTCTCGTTGCGCATCGATGCGATGGAGGCGCGCGTGACCGGACTTGTCGCCGCCACGGTCGCCCGCATCATCGGCGGCATCGTCAGCGACGATCTGCAGAAACGTTCGATCGATGCGTTGGCCGGCGCCGTTCGCGAAGCGGTTGGCGATGCCGAAGCGGTGCGCATCGTCGTGCGTGGGCCGCTCTCGCTGTTCGAAACACTGAAGGCATCGCTCGGGCCCCGCGCCGCCAATCTCGACTTTATCGAGGCGCCAGGCTTCGACCTCACGGTCGCCATAGACGAGGCGGTGTTCGAAACGCGCATGGCCGAATGGTCGACGACCCTCTCGGAGGTTCTGGCATGAGCGTCGCCGAGGCCGGACACGCCCCCCACGAAATCATCATCGTGCGGCATGCGCATGGTGACCACGACGACGCCCACCACGGCGGCGTCTGGAAGATCGCGTTCGCCGACTTCATGACGGCCATGATGTGCTTCTTCCTGGTCATGTGGCTGATCAACGCCGCCAACGAACAGACCAAGGCAGCCGTCGCCAGCTATTTCAACCCGGTCAAGCTGGTCGACCGCAATTCGAGCCGCAAGGGCCTGGAAGATCTCGGCGACGGTCCGCGCGCGATGGGGACGACGGCGGACAACCCGCAGAAGGCAACCGACAAGACCGGCCAGGACGGTGATGGCTCGTCGGACCGCAAGCAGGAGAAGCAGGAACTCCCGCAGGCGGAACACTCCGACGAACACCTGTTCGCCGATCCCTACGCGGTGCTTTCGGAGATCGCCACGGACACCGGCGTCATGCAGAACGTCAGTCAGAAGGGTGACGGCGGTGCGCAGGCTGCCGGCCCGGCGACAGGCGCCTCAGGCGGCGCCTCCTATCGCGATCCCTTCGAACCGGATTTCTGGTCGCAGCAGGTGGCGGCGCCCGGCGCCGAGGCCAGTGCCGAGCGTACAAAGATCGAGGGCGATCCGGTCAAGCCCGGCGACAAGGCCGCCGAAACGCAAGTGCTCAAGGTCAAGGCAGTACCGCCTGTCACGGTCGCACCGCTCGAACCACTGGCAAAGGACGCGACCGGCAAGCAGGCCACGAACCCCGCCACGGCAGTGGCCAAGGCCGGCGACACGAAGCCAGGCGAGATCAAACCGGGCGAAGTCAAACCGAGCGAGACCAAACTGGGCGACGCCAAGGCCGTAGACGAAGCCAAGGCCGAGCCTGAGGCACAGATGGCTGCCAAGTCCGACACCGGCGAGAAGGCGCCAACCGCGGCTGCCATCAAGGCCGCGGCCGACGTCAAGCAGCAATTGGCCGATGCCTTCAAACCCGGCGACAAGCTGCATGACGGCGTCTCCGTTGAAGCCACGGACAAGGGCGTCGTCATCTCGATCACCGATCAGCTCGACTTCGGCATGTTCGAGGTCGGCTCGGCGCTGCCGAGCCGTGAACTTGTTCTGGCGATGGAAAAGATCGGCCGCATCGTCAACAGCCAGAAAGGCACGATCAGCATCAACGGCCACACCGACGCCCGGCCGTTCCGCAGCGACAGCTACGACAATTGGCGGCTGTCGACGGCGCGTGCGCATTCCGCCTACTACATGCTCGTGCGCGGCGGTGTCGACGAACGCCGCATCAACGAGGTCGCCGGCTTCGCCGACCGCCAGCCGAAGGTAGCAGCCGATCCAATGGCGGCCGTGAACCGCCGCATCGAAATCCTGATGACGAGCGGCGGATGAGGCGAACGGCCGTCACCAGCCGGTTGATTGGCCTGTTGCTGCTGGCTGGCGGGCAGCCGTCGGCCGGCTTCGCCCAGGACGCACTGCAGCCCTATCAGCTGGTGCGCTCGCTGCAGCTCATTCAGGACCGCATAGCCACCGGCGATCATGCCGCCCTGCCGATGCAGGCCAAATTGCTGGAAATGGCGGATGCGCGCCTGCGCGCGGCGGATGCCGAGGATTACAAGAATCCCAAGAACTTTCGCGCCCTGCTTGTCTACGGCATGAGCGGCGGCAACCCGGTGACCGTCGAGGCCGCCACGTCGCGCGCCACGACGGACCCGCAAAGCCTTGCCATAGCCAAGGGCGTGATCGATTACCTCAACGGCCGGCCCGGTGAGGCAATCGAAGCCTTGAAGCCGATCGATCCCATGGCACTGCCTCCTGATCTCGGGGCTTTCCTGGCCCTGGTCAAAGGCTCGCTGCTTGCTGGCGACCAGCCGGCGGCGGCCCTGGGTCTGCTCGACGAGGCAAGATTGCTCAGCCCCGGCACACTGGTGGAGGAAGCGGCACTTCGCCGTTCGGTTGGCATTGCCGTTGCGCAAGGTGACGCGGCACGCTTCGCGCTTGCCTCCACCCAGTATGTCGAGCACTACCTCTATTCGCCCTATGCCAGCCAGTTCGCCGACTCCTTCGTGTCCGGCGTCATCGCGCTGCACATGTCGATCAGCCAGGACAAGCTGGGCGACATCACCTCGATGATGGATTCCGAGCGCGAGAAGGTGATCTATCTGCGCATCGCCCGCCGCGCCGCGATCGATGGCCTGAACGACCTGTCGGCCTTCGCTTCGGCGCGAGCCGAGCAGGGTCGCGACGGCAACACCAACCAGGACGATCCACGCGCCCTGCTCTATGCCAGCCTTTCCACCGTCACCTCGGGCACCATCGACGACGTCCGCGCCAAGCTCGGCAAGATCGACCGAAGCCGGCTGTCGGAAGGTGATCGCGCCTTGCTCGACGCCGCTCAGGCGATTGCCGGCGAGGTCGTCGCGCCGCCCGCCGCCCTTCCCGAGGAGAAGCCTGCCCCCGTTGCGGCCGAGCAACCACCCGTGCCCGAGATCGCCACGGTGCAAGGCGCCGATGACAGCGGACTGCCACCGGTCGAAGGCGCGATCTCGGAGCAACCTGCCGTCACCGCGGCCTCAGGCGGAGCAGCCGCCAATGCGCCGGACACCACGGCGGTTACAGCCGCATCCGCCGACACAGCGACTGTCATGCAGGCGTCGGAGCCACCGCCCGCAGCCGGCCCCGAGCCCGCCGATCCGACCGACGCCGCCATGACCAGAACACGTCGACAGCTCGACCTGATCGACCAGATGCTTGGAGCCGCCCCCAAATGACCACCAGCCTCGGCTCGGCCTTGCCAGGACTTGCCTCCTCACGCGCGACGTCGGATCAACCGGCTGCGAATGGCAGGAATGATGATGACGGCTTCGGCAAGATGTTGCGCGGCGACACGGGACCGGGCCGCCCGGAACGGCAGCCGGCGACCGAGGCGGGATCGCACGAGCAGCGCTGGGGCAAGCTCGCCGCTGGCCTTGCCGGACATGGCGGCAAGGCCGAACCGGCATCGGCCGATCCAGGAGAGACCGTCTCCGCCAAAGCGCCGACCCTGAAAATCAGCAAGGACGATCTGGAAGCAAAGTCGCACGAGGATGATGCCGACGCCGATGCCGTGCCGCTTCAGGACCACCTGCCGCTGCTGATGGCGTTTCATGACCTGCGCCATTTCTCGACGTCGGCCAAGGCAGCCGGGGGCGACGCGGCACCCGGCGGGAGTCCGCCGGACCAGTCGCTCGATGGACAAGCTCCCCTGCCAAAAAACTACCGGTCAAAGTCCACGTCCGGACGCGAGACCCTCGAAACCATGTCGAAGCCGGAGCAGGCTTCGATCGTCGACGGGCCTTTGACGGAACCTGACGGCAAGCTCGCAACCTCTCCCGGCGCTGCCTCGAGTGTGCCGAAACGCGACAACACAGTGGCGGCCCAGAAGCTGCCGGACGCGCCAGATACCGACGTGCCCGGCGTGCAGTCGAAGCACGCCGCGTCGGCGATGAAGAGTATCGAGGATGTCCAGTCCTCGATGAGGCCCGAAGCCGGAAAGCAATCCCTTTCCGCCGCACGCATCGACGTGGTGTCCGAACAGAGCTTCCCCGCGCCGCCGCAGAGTCCCATCAGCCAGGCAGCCCTCAATGTGATCAACGCTATAGCGGACCCGCAAAAGGCGCTTTCAGCCTCATCCGCGGCCGCCCAGCCGGCCAGCCCTGTTGCCGTTCCGACACATGTGTTGAAGATCGAACTTCACCCCGCCGAACTCGGCATGGTGACGGCTCATCTTCGCCTCTCCGGAGAACAACTTTCGATTGAGCTGAAGCCCGAAACACACGACGCCTACCGTCGGCTGTCCGCCGACAGCGAGGCCATCGTCAAGTCGCTGCGGGGGCTCGGCTTCGAGGTTGACAAGGTCACGATCCTACAACCTTCGGTAGCAGTTCCCGCTACAACCCGCACCGATGCAACCGCCCCTTTGCCGGCGGCAACAGGCCGCGATCCATCATCCTTTCAACCGGGGAATTCGGGCGGCGGCAATGGTGGAGCCGGCGGCCAGCAACCGGGTCGGCAATCCGCAGGGAACCGCAACGATGATGCGCAGGACTATGGCCGCGGCACTTCAGCTTCTCGCGAGCGCGCTGGCGGCGATATCTTTATCTAGCGCGGCATGCAATGCCGCTGCCGCGACCAACCCTTGCGAGCCGGAGATCCTGCGCGCCGCCGATCGCTATGGCGTGCCCGCCGGCATCCTCTATGCGGTTGGCTTGACGGAGACCGGCAACAAGGGCAGCCTTCAACCCAACGCTTTGAATATAGAGGGAAAAGCGGTCTTTCCGAGGAACCGGACCGAGGCCCTTGCCGCCTTCGCCAATGCGCGGCGCGAGGGCAAGACGCTGATCGATCTGGGCTGCATGCAAATCAACCATCACTACCACGCGTCGCATTTTCGCAGCGTCGAGGACATGCTCGACCCCCGCCAGAACGTCGACTATGCGGCGCGCTTCCTGGCCAGCCTCCATGCCCGTCACGAGACCTGGTCGATGGCCGTGGCTCGCTATCATGCCGGTCCCGACAACGATCCGGCGCAGAAGATCTATGTCTGCCGCGTCATTGCCAACATGGTCGCGACCGGCTTTGGAAAATGGACCGCGAATGCCCGCGGCTTCTGCAACCCATAAGCGCATTCTCCGCTTCTAATAAAGCAACTGCACAACCCGGAATTGTCGGTTCACTTGGCCAAAACTTGCCACCGCAAGCATATCTGGCTGCATGCTAATGCAACCGATACGATTCCAGACTCCCAAGAAACTAGCTACAAGAAATGACGGTTGTTCAGGATTCTCGCCAGCGGATACGCCTCTCTTCACGGGGCAAATGATTTGATTCGGAAGGCGGGGCCGATGATTGTGATCGTTGACGAGCGCGAGCTCGTAACAGAGGGATACAATTCACTTTTCGATCGTGAGGGCATCGCCTGTGCAGGCTTTGCGTCCGGCGAGTTCGGCGAGTGGGTGAGCTCGGCCGCCGACACCGATCTGCGCTCGGTCCGAGCCTTCCTCATCGGCGACTGCCGCGAAGGCTCCATCTCTCCCCGTCAGATCCGCGACCGCACCGGCGCCCCGGTCATTGCGCTCAGCGAACAGCATTCCCTCGAGAACACGCTGCGGTTGTTCGAGAGCGGCGTCGACGACGTCATTCGCAAACCCGTCCATATCAGAGAGATCCTGGCCCGCATCACGGCCATCCGCCGCCGCGCCCAGGAAGACGTCGCCTACACCGAGATCGGCGCCATGCGCATCTTCATGGATGGCCGCGACCCCGAGATCGACGGTCAGCCTTTGCCGTTGCCGCGCCGTGAGCGCCGCATCCTCGAATATCTGGCAAGCAATCGCGGGCGCCGCGTCACCAAGACCCAGGTTTTCAATGCCATCTACGGCATCTTCGATGAAGAGGTCGAGGAGAACGTGGTGGAAAGCCATATCAGCAAGTTGCGCAAGAAGCTGCGCGAGAAGCTGGGCACCGACCCGATCGATTCCAAACGTTTCCTCGGCTACCGGCTCGTCTTCTGATGCAGCCCCGCGCCAGCCTCGCGCAAGAAAACACGCGTAGCCTCGTAGCCAGTGGCATCCAAATTGGAGCCAGTGGCATCCACATTGGGGAGACGTTTCGATGAGCCTCTACGGAATGATGCGGACCGGCGTTTCCGGCATGAACGCACAGGCAAACCGCCTGTCGACGGTCGCCGACAACATCGCCAATTCCGACACCACCGGTTACAAGCGGTCCTCCGCCGAATTTTCGACGCTGGTCATGCCGTCGACGGGCGGCGCCTACAATTCAGGCGGCGTCACCACGACGATCCGCCAGGCGGTCAGCGATCCGGGCGTGCTTCAGTACACGACCTCGGTCTCTGACCTTGCCGTCAGCGGCGATGGCTTCTTTGTCGTTCAGGATCCGAGCGGCACACCTTTCCTGACCCGTGCAGGTGCCTTCGTTCCCGATGGGCAGGGCAGGCTGGTTAATGCCGCCGGCTTCCAGCTGATGGCCTACAGCTACGACAATGGCGTGCCGGCAGCGACGGTCAACGGCTTCGAGGGATTGGTCCCGGTTGTCATCTCCGATCAGGGAATGACCGCAACGCCGAGCACCGAGGGCAGCTATGCCGGCAACCTGCCGGCAGGCGCGACGCCGGTTGCTGCCGGTAATCTGCCCACCACCAATGCCGTCGGCGCACAGTACACCTCGAAATCCTCGATGGTTGCCTATGACAACCTCGGCAACAAGAAGCTGCTCGACGTCTATTTCACCAACACCGGCGCAGGCACCTGGCAGGTATCGGTCTTCGACCAGTCGAAGGCCACGCCGGGAACATCGTTCCCTTATACCGGCGGCGCGCTTGGCTCGGCCAACCTGACCTTCGACACCACCACTGGCAAGCTGACCGGTGCCGTCGACAGCGTCTCGCTGACCGTGCCTAACGGCAGCGCCTTTTCGCTCGATCTGTCGGCGCTGACCCAGCTCGGCACCGGCTTTACCGTTTCCGACGCCCAGGTCAACGGCAACGCGCCGAGCACCATCGACAAGGTCCAGATCAGCAAGGACGGCACCATCTACGCTCAGTACAAGGACGGTTCCACCAAGCCGCTCTACAAGATTCCGCTGGCCGACGTGCAGAGCCCGGACCAGCTCACCGCCCTGCCCGGCAACGTCTACTCGCAAGGCACCGAATCGGGCGCGGTCCGTGTCGGCTTCGCCAATGAAGGCAAGCTCGGCTCCATCATCTCCGGCGCGCTCGAGAATTCCAACGTCGATATCGCCGAAGAGCTGACCGACATGATCGCGGCCCAGCGCAGCTACACCGCCAATTCGAAAGTCTTCCAGACCGGTTCCGATCTGATGGACGTCCTTGTCAACCTGAAGAGATAAGACGGGCACCGCCCGCGAAAGATCCGCATGTCGCTGTCTACCGCATTGAGTATCGCCCAGTCGGCGCTTATGAACACCGCGCGACAGACCAGCGTCGTCTCGCGCAACGTCGCCGACGCCTCCAATCCGGACTATTCGCGCCGCCAGGCCGTCGTCACCAGCACGGCGCCGGGTGCGCGTTCGGTTGATATCCAGCGCGCCACCAACGACCTTTTGTTCCGCCAGAACCTCGGCGCGCTGTCGGCCTGGAGCGGCCAGAATGCGCTCTACAGCGGCATGGATCAGCTGGGCGTTGCGGTCAACGGCGTCGACAATGCGTCCTCGCCCTCGACCGCGATCGCCAACCTGCAGCAGGCGCTGCAGCTCTACGCCACCTCGCCGTCCAACCAGAATCTCGGCGCCAGCGTCATCGACGCGGCCAAACAGGTCGTGCGCTCGCTTAATGAGGGTTCCAAGGCCGTCCAGGATTTCCGCACCCAGACCGATGGCCAGATCGCCACGGCCGTCGACGATCTGAACTCGCTGCTCAGCCAATTCCAGGATGCCAACACGGCGGTCATGTCCGGAACCCGCTCCGGCACCGACGTTTCAGATGCGCTCGACCAGCGCGACGCGCTTTTGAAGAAGATTTCAAACTATGTCCCGGTGTCGACCTTCACGCGTGGCGACAATGATATGGTCATCACCACCGGCGATGGCACGACATTGTTCGAGACGATACCGCGCACTGTCACCTTCGCAGCGTCGGCCGGCTACACCGCGGGTGCCGCCGGCAATGCCGTCTATATCGACAATGTGCCGATCTCGGCGGGAGCCGGCGGCAACACCAGCGCCAGCGGCACGCTTGCCGGCCTGCTGCAATTGCGCGACGGCGTCGCCTCGACCATGCAGAGCCAGCTCGACGAGACGGCGCGTGGCCTGATCACCGCCTTTGCCGAGACCGCACCTTCGATGCCCAATGCCGCCGGCCTGTTCACCTGGTCGGGGGCGCCGACCATCCCAGCCGCGGGCACGCTGGTCAACGGCCTTGCCGCGTCCATCAGCGTCAATGCGGCGATGGATCCGAGCACTGGCGGCAATCCGACGCTGCTGCGTGACGGCGGGGCCAACGGTGCCGCCTATGTAGCCAACACCGGCGGCGGCGCATCCTATTCCACCCTTCTGATTGCCTATGGCGACCGGCTCGACCAACCAATGACTTTCGATCCCGCCGCCGGGGTTTCGGCAACCTCCAGCGTCTCCGACTACGCGGCCAATTCGATCGGCTGGTTCGAGGGCGTGCGCCAGCAGGCGTCGACCGCCTCCGACGCCAAGGAAGCGCTGGCCTCGCGCAGCGCCGAGGCGCTGTCCAACGCAACCGGCGTCAATGTCGACCAGGAAATGTCGCTGCTGCTCGACCTCGAACACACCTATCAGGCATCGGCCCGGATGATGAAAACCGTCGACGACATGAGGACGGCCTTGCTCAACGCGGTGGGATAATCCATGACTTCAGTCTCGTCAGCCGCCTTGTCGAATGCCATGCGCTCCCAGCAGATGCGCATGCAGGCCGATCTCGTCAAAGCCACGAAAGAATCCTCGACGGGGAGGGTCGCCGATGTCGGGCTGGCTCTCGGCGGGCGCACCACTCAGGCCGTCACCTTCCAGCGCGATCTTGACCGGCTCAATGTCATCATCGATTCCAACGGCCTGGTCGGCGCCCGGCTCTCCTCGACGCAGACCTCGCTTAGCCAGCTCTCCAGCGCAGCGCAGGCCTTTCTGTCCGCCCTGACCACCGCTTCCTCGAGCGATTCTTCCAATAGTCTCACCCAATCCTCCGGCAAGGCGACCATCCAGCAGCTGACATCGATTCTGAACACCAGCGTCAACGGCGAATATCTGTTCGCCGGCACCAACACCGACGTCAAGCCGATCAACGACTTCACGGCTGCCGGCTCTCCCGCCAAGGCGGCATTCGACGCCGCCTTCGTCGCCAATTTCGGATTCACCCAGGATGACCCGGCCGCGGCCAACATCACCGCCGCCCAGATGGACGATTTCATCACCAATGATGTCGCGCCGCAGTTCATGGGCGCCGGTTGGCAAGGCAACTGGTCGAACGCCACCGACCAGCAGATCGTCAGCCGCATCGCCCTCAACGAAACCACGCCAACCTCGACCAGCGCCAACAGCGACGGCATTCAAAAGCTCGCCATGGCGGCAGCCATGGTAAGCAGCCTGATGTCCAGCAACATCAGCCAGGCGGCGAAGAATACGGTTGTCAGCCGCTCGACCACATTGGTTGGCGAAGCGCTGAGCGGCATTGGCCAGCTTCAATCCGAGACCGGCATCGTCCAGAAGCGGGTTTCCGATGCCAACGATCGGATGAAAACGCAGGTCGACCTTTTCGAACGGCACATTCTCGATCTGGAAGCCGTCGATCCGGCGGCAGCCGCGACACGGGTCGCGGACCTGACACAGCACATCGAAACGTCTTTCGCGTTGACCGCACGCCTGCAGCAGCTCAGCCTGTTGAATTACCTGACCTGACAACGCTTAACGGAACGGTAGAGCCCCAACGATGTACCAATTCTCCTACGCCGACATCCAGAGCAACTCCGTTGCCGACGCGAAGGACCGCGAGCGGGAGCTTCTGACCCGCTCGATCGACATGCTGGCGGCGGCAGCAGCGGCCGGCCACGATTCGATGGAGGCGATCGAGGCGCTTCACTTCACCAACCGCGTCTGGACCGCCTTCGTCGAGGATCTTGGCTCCAGCGACAACGCCCTGCCCAAGGAACTGCGCGCCAACCTCATTTCCATCGGCCTGTGGCTGCTGCGCGAGGCGGAGGACATCCGTCAGGGCCGCACCAACAATTTCGAAGGGTTGATCGAGGTGTCCCAGATCATCAGGGACGGCATTCAATGACCAACACGCTGAAGATATCGCTCAAGCCGAACGAAAAGATTTACATCAACGGCGCCGTCATCCGGGTCGACCGCAAGGTCACTGTCGAATTGATGAACGACGTCCAGTTCCTGCTCGAAAGCCACGTGATTCAGGTCGACGATGCCTCGACACCGCTCAAGCAGCTCTATTTCATCCTGCAGGTCATGCTGATGAACCCGGCGGGCGCCGCCGCCGCGCGCGACATGTTCCGCCGTTCGCTGCCGCTGCTTCTGGCAAGCTTCGAGGACACCCAGATCTGCAGCGCGCTGAAACAGATCGACCGCATGGTCGGCGAGGATCATATCTACGAGGCGCTGAAGGCGATCCGCGCGCTTTATCCGCTCGAACGCCGCGCGCTGGGTGGTAATGACGATGTTTCGGGTGCCGAGCGCCCGCTGGCCGTGGGAGCACGATACTGATGAACGTGGACATGACGACGACGATTCCGACAGGCGCCAATCAGGCCACGGCGTCGACCTCGAAGACAGCGGTCGACTACCAGTCCTTCCTGAAGCTTCTGATCGCCGAGATGAAGAACCAGGATCCGACCAAGCCGATGGATTCGACGCAATATGTCGCCCAGCTCGCCACCTTCTCTCAGGTCGAGCAGTCGGTGCAGACCAACACCAAGCTCAATCAGATCATGCAGTCCTCGGCGCTGTCGCAGGCCGACGCACTGATCGGGCGCTCGATCACCTCCGCCGACGGCCTGACGACGGGCACCGTGGCTTCGGTGCGCCTCGCCAGCAACGGTCTCATCGCCGTGCTGCAGAACGGCACCGAAGTCGCGGTCGGCCCGGGAGTCTCTGTCAAGGCAGCAAGCTGACGCTTTCGACAGAGAGCCAGTCCCATGAATGAGGCCGACGCTCTCGACATCGTCCAGTACGCGGTGTGGACGGTGCTCGTCGCGTCCGCTCCGGTGGTGCTGGTCGCCATGGCGGTCGGCATCGGCATCGCCCTCATCCAGGCGCTCACGCAGGTGCAGGAGATCACCTTGACCTTCGTGCCGAAGATCGTCGCCATCATGCTGGTGGTGGCGTTGACCGGCCCCTTCATCGGCAGCCAGATATCGGCCTTCACCAACGTCATCTTCGAGCGCATCCAGAACGGGTTCTGAACCTGTTCCAGGAAGGTGTGCCCGCGCGCCATGCCGTTCGCCCTTGTCTGAAGACAGACGCCGCTGATCCCCGCGGCACCTCCGGACCCACTGCAGACAAGGCCTGGACCGCCTCTATCCCATTGTTGGACCATGAGCTTTTTTGCCCTTTGCGGCGCCATGCCCTACTTTCGGCAAACGGTCTGCGCAAACGGATTGTCTGACGAGCAGGCACGACATGGCAGGAACCCAAATGATTGACGAAAAGCCGGACAGCGAGAGCGTCTCGGCGCTGGCGCCCTTCCGTCACGGCATTTTCCGCGCCGTGTGGGGCGCAAGTCTCGTCTCGAATTTCGGTGGCCTGATCCAGGGTGTCGGCGCCGCCTGGATGATGACCACGATCGCCACCTCGCCCTATCAGGTGGCCCTGGTCCAGGCTTCGACCACCTTGCCGATCATGCTGTTTGCACTCGTCGCCGGCGCCATCGCCGACAGTTTCGACCGGCGCAAGGTGATGCTGGTCGCCCAGACCTTCATGCTGGCGGTGTCGGTGCTTCTGACCCTGTTCACCTATTCAGGCCTGATCACGCCGTGGACGCTGCTCGCCTTCACCTTCCTGATCGACAGCGGCACCGCGCTCAACAGCCCATCATGGCAAGCCTCCGTCGGCGATATCGTTCCCCGCAACAAGGTGCCGGCGGCCGTCGCCCTCAATTCGATGGGCTTTAACCTGACGCGCAGCGTCGGTCCCGCGATTGGCGGCATCATTGTCGCCGCGGCCGGTGCGGCGGCCGCCTTCGCGGCGAATGCGGTGAGCTATATCGGCCTGATCGTCGTGCTGGCGCGCTGGAAGCCGGACGTGCCGGTATCGACCTTGCCGCGCGAATCGCTGGGGGCCGCCATGGGCGCCGGCCTGCGCTATGTCGCCATGTCGCCCAACATCGGCAAGGTGCTGGTCAGAGGTGCTGCGTTCGGCTTCAGTGCAGGCGCTGTGCTTGCGTTGCTGCCTCTGGTGGCGCGCGATGTCGTCAAGGGCGATGCGCTGACCTATGGCATCATGCTCGGCGCCTTCGGCATCGGCGCGGTCGGCGGCGCCTTGATCAGCGTCAGGCTGCGGCAGTTGCTGTCCAGTGAGACGATGGTGCGCTGTGCTTTTGCCGGCTTCGCTGTCTGCGCATTCAATGCCGCCGTCAGCCAGCATGCCTGGCAGACGTCGCTCGGCCTGCTTGTCGGCGGCGCCTGCTGGGTGATCGCGCTTTCGCATTTCAACGTCACGGTGCAGATGGCGACGCCGCGCTGGGTGGTCGGCCGGGTGCTGTCGGTCTACCAGACCGCGACTTTCGGCGGCATCGCGCTCGGCAGCTGGATCTGGGGTGTCGTCGCCGATGCGCACGGCGCCGAAACCGCGCTGATCGCAGCCAGCGTCGCCATGCTGGCCGGCGGCGCCATCGGTCTTTTGCTCCCGCTGCCGCAACAGCAGGTGCTCAACCTCGACCCGCTCAATCGCTTCAAGGAACCGCACCTTGCGCTTGACCTGAAGCCGCGCAGTGGTCCCATCGCCATCATGATCGAGTATGTGATCCGGCACGAGGACGAACCGGAGTTCCTCGCCATCATGGCCGAACGCGGCCGCATCCGCCGTCGTGACGGCGCCCGCAACTGGACGCTGGCGCGCGATCTCGAGAATCCCACCGTATGGATCGAGCATTATCACACGCCGACCTGGATCGAATATATCAGGCACAATGGACGCATCACCCATGCCGACGCTGTCATCGGCGAACGCGTGCGGGCCCTGCACAGCGGCGACGAACCGCCGCGCGTGCGGCGTATGATCGAGCGTCCGACCACCGCCGGCACGGCGCTTGTGATGGCCAAGGGACCGATCGAGCACTAGGCTCCGCAACCACTGTGACAGGCATCCGGCTTGGCCTTCGTTACCCCTCGCCCGACAGGTCGCGGCGCGCCTTGTCGAGTTCCTCGGCATAGCGCCGCATCAGATGGCCTTCGGTCAACAGGCCCAGCACGATGTGGTCGGTGAAATCCTCGACGACAGCGAGTTCTTCGGCGCCGGCGCGCTGGAATGTTTCCGCGGCGGCCTGCACGTTCATGCTCGGCACCAGCACCGCGTCCTTGTATTTGGCAAGATCGCGCACCGGGACCTCGCCGCCGGAAGGATCGCTGTGCAGTTCGGCTACGATCAGCACGCCGACATAGTGGTCGCCCGCGTCGACGGCGATGACGCGCTGGGCAGAGCCGAGCGGCACTTGCTTGCGGAAGGCTGCCAGCGTCGTCGAGGCATAGATGGTCTTGATGTCCTTGCGCATCATCGAGCCGACTGTGAGGCTGCGCATCCAGCCAACATCGTGGGCGCTGCGGATGGTCTCGCCGCGCAAATGGAAGCGCCATGTCGAGAACGAGTAGCCGAAGGTCTCGCGCACCAGGATCGCCGACATGATCGAGGCCGCCAGCACAACGCCGGTCAGCGTCAGGTCGCGGGTCGATTCCAGCGCCAGGAAGGTCATCGTCAGCGGACCGCCGACGACACCGACTGCGAGCGACGTCATGCCGACGACGGCGGCAACGGCAGGGTCGATGCCGGTTGCTGGCGAGACGACAATCATCACATCCGCGAATGCCTTGCCGAGCAGCGCGCCGAGGAACAGCGAGGCGAAGAACAATCCGCCGCGAAAACCCGACCCCAGCGACACCGCCGACGCCGTCAGCTTGAGCACGAAGACGCTCGCCACCACGGCCAGCCCGTAATTCATCGAGAATTCGCGATGCAGCGCGCCATGGCCGCTGGACAGCACTTGCGGGGTGATAAGACCCAGCAGCCCGACGATGACGCCACCGATGACGGGGCGCAGCGCCGCATCGATCGACAGTCTGGCAAAACCGCGCTCGATCAGTGTCACCAGATGCATGATGGCGATCGAGGCGGCACCGCCGAGCAGGCCGAGCAGCAGGAACGGCACATACTGGCTGGCGGTGAGCGCCGGCAGGCCCGAAAGCTCGAGCGGAAACGGCACGCCGCCGAACATTTCGGCGGTCAGCGAGGCGCAGATCGCGGCTGTCAAGACCGGCGCGACATTGGCGACAGAGTAGATGCCGATGACCAATTCGAAGCCGTAGAAGGCGCCGGTCAGCGGTGCATCGAAGGCGGCGGCGATGGCGCCGGCCGCACCACAGCCGACCAGGATGCGGACATCGTTGCGGCGCAGCCTGAAGATGCCCGCCAGCCGCGATGCCAGCCCGGAGCCAACCTGCGTATAGCCGGCTTCCAGCCCGACCGAGGCGCCAAAACCGCTGGAGATCATCGTCTGGCCGGCGATGATGAAGGTGTCGGTCAGCGACATGCGCCCGCCATAGAGCGCATTGGCTTCGATCGGGTCGATCGGCGTGCGGAATTTCCGTATCCTGAGCCAGACCACCGTCAGCCCCAGCAGCATGCCGCCGATCGCCGGTATCAGCGCCTGCATCGGATTGGCGAGCGAGAACATGCCGGAAAGCCGGCCGCCTGGCTGAACGCCGAACAGCAGCCCGTGCAGGTCCTGCACGATCTGGCTCATCGCCGTGACCAATATGCCAGCCATCACGCCTACGACACCTGCGAGGATGACCACCACGATGCCGCGTGCCTCGAGCAGAGGCAACGACCTGACCAGCACCGCGCGCAGCCGGCGGGCGTAGACTTCGCTGTGGTTTCTGGAAAGCACGGGGCGGCTCGCCGATATCGAAAGGCAGTGGAAAGCCAGCCTGATACGCCCGGCGGCACGGCATGGCAACCACAATGCCGACAGACACCACATAGCGGGCGCGATATCGATCGGCCGATGGACCGTTCAGGTCGGCATGGGCTCGCCGGCTTCATAGAGCACGAGGTTGCGCTCGCCTATGCCAAGCGCCGGCCAGCTCGCACGCCAGTCCGCAATGTGCGGCGAGGCGAAATGCGCGTCGAGCGCTGCCCTGTCGCTCCAGACTTCCGTGACCCGGATGAGCCCGGCATCGAAAACATCCTGCGCATAGGAATATTGGATGCAGCCGGACTCGGCGCGGCTGCCGGAAACCATGCGTTCCATAGCGGGCTTGGCTTCTTCCAGTTTGTTTGGCGGCAAGCGGATGGTGCCGATGATCAGAAGCATGCGGTTTTCCCTTCTTTACAAGGCCGACCGACACGGCGGCCTGCGCATGATCGTTCGGACTAGCCAGTCTCCCACCCTCGCGCAAGCTTGGCGGACTACCCTCACAGGGCTGTCGCGCGCTCGGCAGTGTATGGGGTTTGAGGACGATATGGCGATCAGCGAAAGCATTCAGCCCGGCGCGGTGGCCAAGAACGGCCGCGACGTCTTCTTCGCCATCGGCATCGTCATCATCCTGGCCGTGCTGTTCCTGCCGATTCCGGCCTTTCTCATCGACATCGGCCTCGCCTTCTCGATCGCGCTTTCGGTGCTGATCCTGATGGTGGCGCTGTGGATCCAGCGGCCGCTCGATTTCTCGTCGTTCCCGACCGTGCTGCTCATCGCCACCATGCTGCGGCTGTCGCTCAACATCGCCACCACGCGCATGATCCTGTCGCATGGCAATGAGGGCACGCATGCCGCCGGCTATGTCATTGCCGGCTTCTCCAAGCTGGTGATGGCCAGCGACTTCGTCATCGGCCTGATCGTCTTCATGATCCTGATCGTGGTGAACTTCATCGTCATCACCAAGGGCGCCACCCGTATCGCCGAAGTCGGCGCGCGCTTCACCCTCGATGCCATCCCCGGCAAGCAGATGTCGATCGACGCCGATCTCTCCGCCGGCATGATCGACGACAAGACCGCGCAGCTGCGCCGCCGCGAACTGGAAGAAGAATCTTCATTCTTCGGCTCAATGGACGGCGCCTCGAAGTTCGTGCGCGGCGACGCCATCGCCGGCCTCATCATCACCGCCATCAACATCGTCGGCGGCATTGCCATCGGCTACATCAGGCACGGCATGGGCATGGGCGAAGCCGCCGACGTGTTCATCAAGCTGTCGGTCGGCGACGGCCTCGTCACCCAGATCCCGGCACTGATCGTGTCGCTCGCCGCCGGCCTGCTCGTCTCCAAGGGCGGCACCCGCGGCTCGACCAACCAGGCGGTGTTCGGCCAACTCGGCGCCCACCCACGCGCCCTCTATGTCGCGGCATCGCTGCTGGTCCTGCTCGGCCTGATGCCCGGCCTGCCGCTGTTCCCGTTCTTTGCGCTGGCCGCCGGCATGGCCGGCCTCGGCTACGTCATCCCGATGCGCGCCAACCGCGCCGTCGCCGAAGCCGAGGCGATCAAAGACCAGGAAAAGGCGACCAAGGTCGAGGAGGAGAAGAACTCGGTCAAGGCCTCGCTCGCCACCGCCGAGATCGAGCTTCTGATAGGAAAGCAGCTGTCGACAAGACTGCTGACGTCGCATCAGGAACTGGTTTTTCGCATGGGCAAGATGCGCAAGAAATTCGCCACCCAGTACGGCTTCGTGGTGCCGGAAGTGCGTGTCGCCGACGATTTCGCCATCCCGCCGAAGAGCTACCAGATCAAGGTGCACGGCACCGTGGTGGCCGAGTATCAGATGCGTGTCGGCGAGATCATGGTGCTGCTCGGCAATCGCGACGTCCCCGAGATACCGGGCGAGGAAATCCGTGAGCCGGCCTTCGGCATGCGCGCCTATTCCGTCGTCGAAGCCTTTGCCGAGGATCTGAAGCGCGAGAACTACACCTTCGCCGACAACATGTCGGTGCTGCTCACCCACCTCTCCGAAGTCATCCGCAACAACCTGCCGCAGCTTCTGTCCTACAAGGACATGAAGGCCTTGCTCGAACGCCAGGACCAGGAGTACCGCAAGCTCGCCGACGAGATCTGCACCACGCACATCTCCTATCCCGGCCTGCAGGCGGTGCTGAAGCTGCTGCTGGCCGAGCGCGTCTCGATCCGCAACCTGCACCTGATCATCGAGGCGATCGCCGAGATCGCGCCACATGTGCGCCGCACCGAGCAGATCGTCGAGCATGTCCGCATCCGCATGGCCCAGCAGATCTGCGGCGACCTCTCCGAGGGCGGCGTGCTGAAGGTGCTTCGCCTCGGCAACCGCTGGGACCTCGCCTTCCACCAGAGCCTCAAACGCGACGCCAAGGGCGAGGTGCGCGAATTCGACATCGACCCGCGCCAGCTCGAGGAGTTCGGCCAGGACGCCACCAAGGCGATCAAGAAATATCTGGAAGCCGGCGAACGTTTCGTCCTCGTCACCGCGCCCGACGCCCGCCCCTATGTGCGCATGATCATCGAACGGCTGTTCACCACGCTGCCTGTGCTCAGCCACGTCGAAATCGCCAAGGGCGTCGAGATCAAGGTGCTCGGAACCATATCGTGAGCGTGCTTTCGCAAGGCGTCGTCATCGCGGCGTTCCTCGCCTTCTGCCGCATTGGCGCCTGCTTCATGCTGATGCCGGGCCTGTCCAGCGCCCGCGTCCCGGTCCAGGTCAGGCTGTTCGTGGCGGTCGCCGCCACCGGCGGCCTGCTCGCCTTCCTGTGGGACAAGATCTTCCCTTTCGTCGACCCGCGCCCTCAGATCCTGGTGCCGATGATCATCTCGGAACTTCTGGTCGGCGGCCTGATCGGCGCCATGACCAGGCTCTACATGGAAGCCCTGCGCTTCATGGGCTCGGCCATCGCCATGCTGGTGGGCTATGGCGGCAGCGGCGGACCGGCGATCGAGGAGCCCGAACCCCAGGCAGCCCTTGCCGCCATCATCTCGTTCTCGGCGCTTTTGATGCTGTTCGTCTTCGATTTCGACCACGAAATAATACACGCGCTGGTTTCCTCCTACACGGTCGCGCCGGTCAACATCTTCTTCAACCCGCAGGCAGCCCTTGTCGATGTCACCGACACGGTGTCGGACACCTTCTTCCTGGTCATCCGCCTCGGCAGCCCGTTCGTCGCCTATGCCATTCTCGTCAATCTGACGATCGGCTTCGTCAACAAGCTGACCCCGCAGATCCCCATCTATTTCATCTCCCAGCCCTTCATCATCGCCGGCGGCATGATCATCTTCTATTTCGCCGTCGGCACCATGCTGTCGCTGTTCGTCGACGGCTTCGTCGACCTGACATTGGCGAGGTAGAAATGAGCACGCGCGAGGACCGCCTCAAGAAGCTGGTCAAGGTGCAGGAACAGCTGAAGGCGCTGCACGAAACCCGCCACGCCACCTTCCTTGCGGCGGCCAGTGCCGCCGAGGCCGAGGCCAAGGAACTGGTCGGCCATTTCGACCAGGCCGATTCGCTCTCCGCCCTGTTTCCCGATCTCTACCATCGCCGCATTGCCCAGGCGGTCGTGCGCCAGGAAGCGAACCTGGCGAGCGCCAGGCAGGAAGCCAACCTCATCGCCGCGGCGACCGCCCGCACCAACATGGTCGAGCGCGCCTACAAGGACGTACGCAACCGCGACGAACGCGAACGCTCCGACCGCGAGCGGCTCGATATCATCGCGCAGAAGCGGACGCAGGAGTAGCTGGGACGATTGTGTGGCGCGAAGCGGCCCCTCCAAGGTTCGGCTTTCCCGTAAACGCTTTACAGCCCGGTTTGGTAGCGCTACCGTTTCGGCCTAGCGTGAGCTTGGGAGGAGCCAGGGCTGTCGCTAGCGGAAGCGTTGTTCCTTCGACGACGTCGCGGGAATTGTTGGGAGGACCGATGGCGTCTGTCGCAATTGGCGAAGTCTATAAATCATTCGGCGCTGTCGAGATCCTGCACGGGGTCAGCGTGAACATCGAGGACGGCGAGTTCGTCACTCTGGTCGGACCCTCGGGCTGCGGAAAATCAACCCTTCTCAGAATGATCGCCGGCCTGGAAAAGATTTCACGCGGCCAGATCGCGATTGGCGAACGTGTCGTCAACAACGTTGCGCCCAAGGAGCGCGACGTCGCCATGGTCTTCCAGAACTATGCGCTCTATCCACACATGACCGTCGCCGAGAACATGGCGTTCTCGCTGATGCTCAAAGGAGTTTCCAAGCCGGAGAGTGATGCCGGCGTGCGCCGCGCAGCCGAAATCCTTGGGCTGGTGCCGTTGCTGGCGCGCTATCCTCGGCAGCTTTCCGGCGGCCAGCGCCAGCGCGTCGCAATGGGCCGCGCGATCGTGCGTGATCCGGCGGTGTTTCTCTTCGACGAACCGCTGTCCAATCTCGACGCCAAACTCAGAGTGCAGATGCGCGCCGAGATCAAGGAACTGCACCAGCGCCTCAAGACCACGACAGTCTACGTCACCCACGATCAGATCGAAGCCATGACCATGGCTGACAAGATCGTGGTCATGCATGACGGCATCGTCGAGCAGATAGGGCCGCCGCTGGAACTTTATGACCGTCCGAACAATCTTTTTGTCGCCAGCTTTATCGGCTCGCCGGCCATGAATTTGCTGAGGGGCGAGATCGCTACCGACGGCTCACCCTCGTTCCGCGGCGCCGGAGGGATTTCAGTCCCGTTGGCCTCGGCACTTTCCATCCGCAATGGCGAGCCTGTGGTGCTGGGAATAAGGCCCGAGCATTTGCGGCTGTCCGACGAGCAGGGCATTCCGGTCACCGTCGCGGTGGTTGAACCAACCGGGTCCGAAGTGCAGCTCATCGGCAGGACAGCCGGCGGCGAAGAGATCGTCGCCAATTTCCGGGAACGACATTCCTTTACGCCGGGCGAAACCATTCGGCTTACGGCCGAGCCCAGCCTTATCCATCTCTTTCACGCAGAAACCGGACAGAGGTTCCAAACACGTACCGATCAGTAGGACCACAAGGCAAGGACAACAAACAGGAGGAAACGAGCATGAAGTTCACCAGACGCGACGTGATCCGCACCACCGCCGGCGCGGCGGCGGGTGCCTTGGGAAGTCGGTTCATCAGCTCTCCGGCCCTTGCCCAGGACGGACCGAAATACAAACCCGAGGATGGCGCCAAGCTTAGACTGCTGCGCTGGTCGCCCTTCGTCCAGGGCGACGAGGACCAATGGCTGGCCAACACCAAGCGCTTCACCGAAGCGACCGGTGTCGCGGTCCGTGTCGACAAGGAAAGTTGGGAGGACATTCGCCCCAAGGCGGCAGTCGCGGCAAATGTCGGATCCGGCCCCGACCTGATGTTCGTCTGGTTCGACGACCCGCACCAATATCCCGACAAGCTGCACGACGTGAGTGAACTGGGCGAGTATCTCGGCTCGAAATATGGCGGCTGGCATGATGGACCAAAGCAATATGCGACCCGGGAAGGCAAATTCATCGGCCTGCCACTGGCCACGATCGGAAATGCCATCGTCTATCGCGAAAGCTGGGTGAAAGAGGCCGGCTTTTCGGAGTTTCCAAAGGACACGAAAGGCTTCCTGGAACTTTGCAAGGCCTTGCAAGCGAAGGGACATCCGGCCGGATTCACGCATGGCCACGGCGTCGGCGACGGCAACAACTATGCTCATTGGCTGCTGTGGAGCCATGGCGGCCAGATGGTCGACGAGGGCGGCAAGGTAACGATCAACAGCCCCGAGACCCTCAAGGCGATCGAATACGCGCAGGAGCTCTACAAGACCTTCATTCCAGGCACCGAAAGCTGGCTCGACGTCAACAACAACCGCGCCTTCCTGGCCGGCGAACTGGGGGTGATCGCCAATGGAATTTCCGCCTACAACACCGCCAAGATCAACAAGGACAAAGATCCAAAGCTGGCTGAAATCGCCAAGGACATACGCACGACCAACCTGCCCATCGGTCCTGTCGGCAAATCCGTCGAATTGTTCCAGGTGACCACGGCTGTCATCTTCAATTACACGCCCTACCCCAACGCGGCCAAGGCGTATTTGCAGTTCATGTTCGAGGAACCGCAAATGAAGGACTGGATCACCTCCTCGGCCGGATATTGCTGCCAGACACTGAAGGCATTCGACAACAACCCAGTGTGGACCGCCGATCCCAACAACGCCGCCTACGCCAAGGCTTCGGCTACTCTGCGGCCCAACGGCTATGCCGGGCCGCTCGGCTATGCTTCGGCGGCAACCATGGCCGACTACGTGCTGGTCGACATGTTCGCCAAAGCGGTGACCGGCCAGGCCACGCCGCAAGAGGCAATGGAAGAGGCCGAGAAGCGGGCAAATCGCTATTATCGCGTTTGAGCCTGCTCAGCCGGGCAGCGCGGCTGCCCGGCTGGCTTCGGATTGCGTCGCGGCCGATCCGGCCTATCAATGAGACCTCAGCAGGAGCCAACCCATGGCCGTGCCGTCAGCTGCCATCCAGCCGCGATCTTCGATCTTCTCACGGATTCTGTCGCGCTGGAGCGAAAGCCGGAACGCACTTGGCTTCGGCTTCATGCTTCCGGCGGCTGCACTGCTGCTCGTCTTCCTGACCTATCCGCTGGGGCTCGGCGTCTGGCTCGGCTTCACCGATGCCCGCATCGGCCGCCCCGGTATCTTCATCGGTATCGAAAACTATGAATATCTGTGGAGCGACGCCGTCTTCTGGCTCTCCGTCTTCAACACCTTGCTCTATACGATCAGCGCTTCGATCCTGAAATTCGCGCTCGGCCTCTGGCTAGCGCTCCTCCTCAACCAGAACCTTCCCTTCAAATCGTTCTTCCGCGCGATTGTCCTGCTGCCGTGGGTGGTGCCGACGGTGCTCTCGGCCATCGCCTTCTGGTGGATCTACGATTCGCAGTTCTCCATCCTGTCGTGGGCGCTTATGGAAATGGGACTGATCGATCACCGCATCAATTTCCTTGGCGATCCGGAGAACGCACGCGCCTCGGTGATCGCTGCCAATGTCTGGCGCGGCATTCCTTTCGTGGCCATCACGCTGCTGGCCGGCCTGCAGACGATTCCCCAATCGCTTTACGAGGCCGCGACGCTCGACGGCGCCAGCCGTTGGCAGTTGTTCCGCTATGTGACGCTGCCGCTGCTGACGCCGATCATCGCCATCACCATGACCTTTTCGGTCCTGTTCACCTTCACCGATTTCCAGCTGATCTATGTGCTGACTCGCGGCGGGCCGGTGAATGCCACCCATCTGATGGCGACGCTCTCGTTCCAGCGCGGCATTTCCGGCGGCCAGCTTGGCGAGGGAGCCGCGATCGCGGTGGCGATGATCCCGTTCCTGCTTGCGGCGATCCTTTTCAGCTATTTTGGGCTGCAACGTCGTAAATGGCAGCAGGGCGGTGGAGACTGACATGGCCGCGATCGAAACGAACAACCGTCCGAATACGGATGAAGGCGGCATGGGCTATCTTCAAAGCCTGCCCCGGCGCGTGGTGACCGTTTATCTGCCGCTCCTGATATTCGTCATCGTGCTGCTGTTCCCGTTCTACTGGATGACGATCACGGCGGTGAAACCCAATCTCGAGATGACGGATTATGCCAATTTCAACCCGTTCTGGGTCGTCCATCCGACGCTCGAGCATATTCGATATCTGCTCTTCGACACGTCCTATCCGGGTTGGCTTCTCAACACGATCATCATCTCGACCGCCGCAACTTTCCTGTCGCTGCTGGCGGCGGTGTTCGCTGCCTATGCCATCGAACGCTTGAGGTTTTCCGGGGCGCGGCAGGTCGGCTTGGCGATCTTCCTGGCCTATCTCGTGCCGCCCTCGATTCTGTTCATTCCCCTGTCGGTGATGGTTTTCAACCTCGGCCTTTACGATACGCCGTTCGCGCTGATCCTCACCTATCCGACGTTCCTCATTCCATTCTGCACGTGGCTCTTGATGGGCTACTTCCGCTCGATCCCTTTCGAACTGGAAGAATGCGCGCTGATCGACGGCGCCAGCCGCTGGCAAATCCTGACCAAGATAGTTCTGCCGCTGTCGGTGCCCGGCCTGATCTCCGCCGGCATCTTCGCTTTCACCCTGTCATGGAACGAATTCATCTACGCTTTGACTTTTATCCAGTCGTCCGAAAACAAGACCGTGCCGGTCGGCGTGCTTACCGAGCTCGTGCGTTCGGACGTCTATGAATGGGGAGCCCTGATGGCGGGCGCGCTGATCGGCTCGCTGCCGGTGGTGGTGCTCTATTCATTCTTTGTCGAACACTACGTCTCCTCGATGACGGGCGCGGTCAAGGAGTGAAGCTGAGGCGGAAATCGACGATGGAAAAAACTGCCCGACAACGCATGGCGCGAGCCGGCAGCTTCGATCCGATCCCCGCACTCCGCTCCCTCTCCTTCCCGCAAGCCTGCCACAAGCTTGTTGAGGCATGGTCTGGCTAAGGAAAACTGGTAAAAGGCGGACTTTCTTGGCGATTTCTCCACCCAGCGACATCGTTATGGATGTGGCCCGAGCCGTCGACCCGGCGGATATCGAGACCGCCCGCGCCGCGCTGGCAAAACGGGCCGGCGGCGCTGCGGGCACGTTTTCACTCGACACCGCCGCTTCGGTCGATGCCGGCTCGATCCTGTCGCGCGCCACCGCCGACAAGGCCGCCGCTGCAACCGACCCGGCCAACAAATTCAAGAAATTCGAGGCGATGGTGCTGCAGACCTTCATCCAGAACATGCTGCCAAAGGATACCGAGGGCGTCTACGGCAAGGGCCTGGCCGGCGACATGTGGAAATCGCAGCTTGCCGAGCGGGTGGCCGACGTGATGGCCGAACGCGGTGGCATCGGCATCGCCAAGTCGATGCTTGCCGACCACTATCTCGAAGGCAAGCGCGTGGTTCCGGTCGGTCCGGTTTCGGGCGGGTTGGAAAAGACCGAGATCGACCAGCAAAACAGCCTGTCGACCTCGCTGGTCCACCAATTGCAGCGCAAGGCTGCGGGGTCGATGACCGGTGACGAGACGACCATAAAAACAAATATCAAGATCTAAACGGGAAACGCCATGGCCGACTTTTCGGAATCCACCTCCAACCTGCCAGCACGCACGACCGCGTCGGAAGCGCCGATCCCGTTCGCGCGGCCCGGCAACCTCGCCGCCATCATCGGTCGCATCGAGGAAGTGGTCGAGGAAGAGACCGCCGGCATCCGCAACGCGACCAACTATGATCTCAAGGCATCGAACGCCCGCAAGAGCCGCTACCTCTACGAGTTGACCCGCGCCATGAAGGGCGGCAGCGAAGCCGAATTCCTCGAACAGCACCGCGAGGGCCTGACCCGGCTGCGCCAGAAGCTGGCGAAGAACGAAGCGGCGATCCTCGCGCATCTCAGCGCGGTCAACGAAGTCGCCAGCCTGCTGCGGCACGCCATCCAGCGCGCCGAGACCGACGGCACCTACTCCGCCGGCGAGTTCGGCTGGATGAAGGCATGATGCCGAACACGAGCGACACTTCGGAGATCCTGCCGAAGCAACGGCGCAGTGCCGCGTCGCCTTCGCAAGGGACGGATCAAGGGACTGACAAGAGTAGATGATCAAGGTCATCGCCATCGCCGTCTGGATTTGCGCCGCAACCCTCGGCGCCGTGTTCTATTCGTTTCAGGCGGCCGGCGAGCGCGGTGTCGGCGAAACGCCGAAGCCGATGCTGGGCGGTCTCGACTACGTCAAGACCGACATCATTTCGGTGCCGCTGATCCGCGATTCTGAGATCGGCGGCTATTTCCTGACCAAGCTCGTCTACACCGTCGAACCCGAGCAGATAAAGAAGCTGTCCATTCCGGCCGAAGCGCTGATCACCGACCAGGTCTATTCCTACCTCTATTCCAATCCGCAGATCGACTTCACCAACAAGGCGACCATCGATCTCGATGCCTTCCGCGCCGCAATCCGCGATACCGTCAACGCGCGTGTCGGCGCGCCTTTGGTGCATGAAGTTCTGATTGACCAGGTCAATTTCCTGTCGAAGGACGAAATCCGCGACAACTGGCTGCGCCGCAAGAAAAGCGAAACGGCGACCGAAATGACCAAGGCGTTCAAGGAACACTGAGTTGCCCTGCTCACAGGCCCGGTCACATCGAGCCTCGCCTGCCGCAAGGGCAGGAACCAGCCACCCGAATCCGCGTTGACGTAAACGTCAACCCAAAGCTATATGCGGCAGCGACCGTGATCGCGAAACCGCGGCATGGGCTTCGGCTGGATCGAAGCGCCGTTGCGAGACAGATGCAACCAGACAAGGAGAACAGCGTGAGCGTTCAGGAGATTGCCGAGAAGATCAAGTCGCGGGTGGCCAGCAGCGGGTTCGATCGTTCCGTGAAATTCGACACCGGCAGCGACGGCGTCATCGTCATCGACGGCGCGACTGTCTCGAACACCGATGCACCCACCGACTGCACCATCAAGCTCTCGCTCGACGATCTGGATTCGCTGATCGCTGGCGACCTGAACCCGACAATGGCGTTCATGACCGGCAAGATAAAGGTCGAAGGCGACATGACCGTCGCCATGGCGCTCAGCCAGCTGATCGGCTGAAGGCATCCAGCCGCCCAGGCGGCGGCACCCACCAATTGCGAAAAAACGCCGCCTTTTTCGGGCGGCGTTTTTGCATGAAATGCTGGCGGCTTCGTGTCTCAGGCCGCCGATATCAATTCCTGCGCCTTCAGCTTGCGGCCGGCCGCCTTCAGCTTGCGACCGGCCGCCTTCAGCGTGCCGTGCACGCCGTCAAGCGCGCCTTCCACCAGTTCCAGCGCCAGCAGGCGGTGCCGCTCATAGGGTCCTGGCATGGCAAGTGAACCGGTCTTCTCGGCCGAGAAGCCGAAGCGCGCGTAATAGGGCGCATCGCCGACCAAAAGGATAGCGGCATGGCCGAGACGCGCCGCTTCGGCGATGGCATGGCGCATCAGCGCCGAGCCGATGCCGGCATTCTTGAGCGACGGGTCGACGGCAAGCGGGCCAAGCAGCAGCGCGGCCGCACCGCCCTCGCCCAGCCTGACATCCCACAGCCGCACGGTGCCGGCCACGCCGCCCGAAGCATCGCGGGCGACGAAGGCCAGCCCTTCCGAGGGCCGCCGGCCACGCCGCAACTTCTCCGACGACTTTTTCCTGCGCTTCGGCCCCATGGCCCGATCGAGCAACGCCTCGCGCGCCGCGACATCGGCGGCGGTTTCGGCGACCATCCCAAAGGCCGGTGCGTGGCCCCCAATTTCAACTGGCATTTCCATTTCAAATGACATTTCCATTTCCGCAATCCCTGGCGAGCGGAGATCTGTTCCACAGGCGAGCCCGGGTGGACGACAGGCGCCCACCTGGGGTGATCTGATCGGCTCTCTCAGCGCATTTTCAGGCGAAGTTGTGTCCGGTTCGCCGTCCGAAAATGCGCTGAGGAAGCGCCGTCAGATCACGTAGGATCGGAGAGGCTCGAAGCCGTTGAAGGCGACCGCCGAGTAGGTGGTCGTGTAGGCGCCGGTGCCTTCGATCAGCACCTCGTCGCCGATCGTCAGCGACAAAGGCAGCGGATAGGGCGTCTTCTCGTACATCACGTCGGCCGAATCGCAGGTCGGGCCGGCGAGCACGCAAGGTGCTGTCTCCGTGCCGTCATGCGCGGTGACGATCGGGTAGCGGATCGCCTCGTCCATCGTCTCGGCCAGGCCGCCGAACTTGCCGATGTCGAGGAACACCCAGCGCACATTGTCGTTGGCCGCTTTCTTCGAGATCAGCACGACTTCCGACTTGATGACGCCGGCATTGCCGACCATGCCACGGCCCGGCTCGATGATGGTCTCGGGAAGCGCGTTGCCGAAATGCTTGCGCAGCGCCGAGAAGATCGCCTGGCCATAGGCCTGGGCGGCCGGCACGTCACGCAGATAGCGCGTCGGGAAACCACCACCCATATTGACCATCTTCAAGACGATGCCTTCTTCGGCGAGCGTCGCGAACACCACCTTGGCGTCGGCCAGCGCACGGTCCCAGGCGGTCAGGTCGGTCTGCTGCGAGCCGACATGGAACGATACGCCATAGGCGTCGAGGCCGAGCCCCTTGGCATGGCGCAGCACGTCGACGGCCATCGCCGGCACGCAGCCGAACTTGCGCGACAGCGGCCATTCGGCGCCCTCGCCATCGGTCAGCACGCGGCAGAACACGCGCGCGCCTGGAGCGACGCGGGCGATCTTCTCGACCTCTTCGACGCAGTCGACCGCGAACAGGCGGATGCCGAGCTGGTAGGCGCGTGCGATGTCACGCTCCTTCTTGATGGTGTTGCCGAAGGAGATGCGGTCCGCCGGCGCACCAGCGTCCATCGCCATCTCGACTTCGGCAACGGAAGCGGTGTCGAAGGACGAGCCCATCGCAGCAAGCAGGCGCAGGATTTCCGGCGCCGGGTTTGCTTTCACAGCATAGTAGATCTTGGAATCAGGCAGCGCCTTCTCGAAGGCGCGGAAATTGTCGCGCACGACATCGAGGTCGACGACGAGGCAGGGGCCGGTCGGACGTCGGGTGGCGAGAAAGTCAAGAATGCGCTGGGTGGCCATCGGGGTCTCTCCATCAGCGCCTTTCGGCGCGCAATAAGGCTGCGGGACGCGGGCTGTCGGCCTCGCGAACTCGCGGTGGACAAAGGCGGGACGGAAATTCATGGAACCAGCCGGTGGAGACCCCGGAACCATGAAGCGCCGTCTCGCGGCGGTGAACCTTGGCCTTGCCCGGCCTCGGTTCGCTTTGTCTGCCTTGGCTTGGATGGGAGACCCGTCCGCACTGCCGGCAATGAAGGTGTGCCTCTTCAGTAACCCCGGTTTTTGGACAACCGGCAGAACACCAGAAAGGCCCGCACCGTCGTTGCTTCAAGGTGTCCTCGGGCTGGCGGTTGGCCGCTAGACCGACTGGAGGGGTTAGCTCCAGTTACCTTACCGATTTCCCTCACCATTCGAGGATCGGCGGACACCCACAGGCACGTGCGACTTTGGGCAAGCGCGATATAAGGGCGAAGACTTTCACAATCAATAAAAATCGTATCGCAGGTTGTAAAATTTCTGGCGTCGAACAATGTTGCGGCAACCGTATCCGGATATCGAACGATGACAGGCACGCACGGCCCTCTCAACGCCTTTCTCGATCTTCGCCAGATGCCAGTGGCACATGCCCAGCTAGGCCCGCTGGCCGGCCTGCGGCTGGCCGTCAAGGACATCTACGACGTCGCCGGCTACCGCACCGGTTGCGGCAATTTGCAAAAATTCGCCGAAAGCCACGCAGCCTCGCGCACCGCACCCGCCGTGCAGATGATCCTCGATGCCGGCGCACGCTTCGTCGGCAAGACGCAGACCGACGAGCTTGCCTTCGCGCTGTTCGGCCAGAATGCGCATTTCTCGTTTCCGGTGAACCCGGCGGCACCCGACCGCGTCACAGGCGGCTCCTCATCGGGATCGGCGGCGGCGGTGGCGGGCAGGCTGGCCGATATCGCCACCGGCTCCGACACCGGCGGCTCGATCCGCGCCCCGGCGAGCTTTTGCGGACTGATCGGGCTGCGCACCACGCATGGCCGCATTCCGCTCGACGGCACGATGAAGCTGGCGCCGAGCCTCGACACGTTCGGCTGGTTCGCCGACGACATCGAGACCTACGAAACCGTCGGCAAGCTGCTGCTCGGCCGCGATCCGCACCAGCATGTGTTGGACCGGCCGCTGGCACTGGATTGGCTGGATGGATTGGTCGCCCGCCCGGCGCTTGCCGAATATGGTGAAATGAAGGGGCTGGCGGGCAAGGTCTTCGGCGCGCCGATGACGCCGGGAGTGCGCTTCTCCTCATCTCCCGATGAACTCTACTGGTGCTTTCGCCGGCTGCAGGCCAGGGAGGCCTGGGCGGTGCATGGCGAATGGATCACCAGCGGCGAGCGCGGCCTTGGCCCCGGCGTCGAGGAGCGTTTCGGCTTTGGCCGCGCCGTCGACGACAAGACAGCCCAGGCCGAGAAGGCGCGACGTCTGACCTTTCGCGGCGAACTGAGCGCCCTGCTCGGCAAGAACGGCTTCCTTGTCCTGCCGACGGTGCCTGGTCCGGCACCTTACGTGGACAGCACGCCGGAGCAGTTCCAGGCCTATCGCGAACGGGCGCTCCAACTTCTGTGCCTGGCCGGCCTGTCCGGTTTTCCACAGATCACACTGCCCGTCGGCTCGGTCGCCGGCGCCCCGTTCGGCCTGTCGCTGCTTGGCCCTTCCGGCAGCGACATTGCCCTGATACGGCTCGGCCGGAAACTTCTCGACGCGGCACGAAAGGCCTGACCATGGACACACTGACGCGCATGCGTGCCTTCATCGACGTGGTCGAGGCCGAGGGCTTTTCGGCGGCGGCGCGCAAGATCGGCCGTTCCAAGGCCTTGCTGTCGAAATATGTGCGCGAGTTGGAGGACGAACTCGGCGCTTTGCTGCTCAACCGCACCACACGCCAGTTTTCGATGACAGAGGCCGGCCACACCTATTACCGGCGCGCCTCGGAGATCGTGCGCGAGGTCGACAGCCTGGCCGACGCGGTGCGTGAATCCTCCGGCGACGTGCGCGGCCGGATCAAGCTGTCGGCGCCGCGCACCTTCGCCGACGCGCCGATCGGCCAGTCCCTGATCGATTTCGCCAAGCAGCATCCCGACATCGTCCTCGACATCCAGCTCGACGACCGCTTCGTCGATCTGGTCGAGGAGGGCTTCGACCTTGCGGTGCGCATCTCGCGGCTGGAGAACTCGTCGCTGATCGCCAGGCGGCTGGCGCCGTTTTCGATAAAGCTCTGCGCCTCCCCCGAACTGATCGCCAAGCATGGCATGCCGACAAGGCCGCAGGATCTCAGCCGCATGCCTTGCATCGTCGACACCAATGGCCGCGGACTGAACAACTGGCCGTTCAAGGGCGACAATGGCGATCCGGTGAGCGTTTCGGTGTCCGGTCCGGTCGAGGTCAACAGCCCGATGACGGCGAGAGCCGCGGCCGTGGCGGGTCTCGGATTTACCGTCCTGCCGGATTTCATCGCCGCGCCCGACCTCGCGAGCGGCCGGCTGGTGGCGGTGATGGATGACCGTATCCTGTCGGGCGGCGGCATCTTCGCCGTCTACCCGCACCGTCGCTATCTGCCGGCGAAAGTCCGCGTCTTCGTCGACTTTTTGGTGCAGTGGTTCAGGACGCGCGAGGCTGGCTGACCGGCGTCGATAGTCTCGTGGTCCCAATTTCGCCCCCTTTCTGGTAACTCTCGGCAACTCTTCCGAGGCCTATGGACCGAGAATGAATCTGAAACGGCACGCAATCATGCTGGCTTCGGCCTTGGCGGCTACTTTTGCCGCCACGGGACCCGCTTACGTGCATCCGCATGTCTTCGCCGAGGCCCGCCTCGATGTGATTCTCTCCCCGGATCACCAAAGCGTGAAGGCTCTGCGTCATCTCTGGCGCTTCGACGATCTGTTTTCCTCGACCGTGATGATGGAGTTCGACAAGAACTCCGACCTGAAGCTCGACGACAAGGAGCTGAAGGAAGTCGCCGACACCGTTCATGCCTCGCTGGCCGAGTTCAATTACTTCCAGCTCGTCACCGTCGACGGCAAGGATGTGGCGATGACGCCGCCGCCGCATCTGATGGCCAATTTCGACAACGATCAGCTGATCATCCTTTTCGAGTCCGAACCTAAGGTGCCGATCAAGCTCCACGGCAAGATCGATATCGGCGTCTACGATCCGACATTCTACACGGCGATCGACTTCACCGAGGACTCCAACATCACGGTTGAAGGCCTGCCCTCGAACTGCACCAGCAAGGTGGTCCGTCCAGACCCGGACGAGGCCATCAAGGAAAACCAGAAGACCCTCACCGATGCCTTTTTCAATGACCCGACCGGCACCGATATGAGCAAGATCTTCGCCACCAAGCTCGAACTGACCTGTCAGCCAGAAGGATGAAGCCGGTGACGAAACCGTCCCTGCGTTTGGCATTCGGCCTGTTGGCCCTCACTGTCGCCATGATGCATTTCGCCGACGCCGCTCATGCCCAGAGTTCGCTCGGCATCGGCGTCAATGACGGCATGGCGCCCACCACCGGCCCGTTCGCCCATATCCTGATGTGGATCAATCTCAGGCAGCAGGAATTCTACCGCGCGCTGGCGACGGCGATGAAGGCGATGCGCCAGGACGGCAGCAAGATCTGGATACTCGTCGGCCTGTCCTTCGCCTACGGCATTTTCCATGCTGCCGGCCCCGGCCACGGCAAGGCGGTGATCTCCTCCTACATGGTGGCCAATGAGGTGGCGTTGCGGCGCGGCATCCTCTTGTCCTTCGTCTCGGCGCTGCTACAGGGCCTGACCGCGGTCGCGGTGATGGGAGTCGCCTATTTCGTCCTGCGCGGCACCTCCGTCTCGATGACGGACGCAGCCTGGTTCATGGAGATCATGAGCTTTGTCTTCGTCACCCTGTTCGGCGCCTGGCTGCTGTGGCGCAAGCTCGGCCCTTCCATCCTCCGTCTGTTCGGAAGAGGCCCGGCCTACAGCCTGTCGGCGGCTCACGCCGGTCATTCTCACGCCGATCATTCTCATGGGGGTCATTCGCACGGCGCGCATTCGCAGGCCGGTCACTCCCATGCAGCTCACAGCCATTCGGCGCATGCTCATGCGCACGCGCTACACGCGCATGACCATGTGCACGGCCCTTCGCACGATCATCACGATCATGCCGAACACGATCATGAACACCACGATCACGCGGCGGGCGAAGTCTGCGACACCTGCGGCCATTCGCACGCACCCGATCCGGCGCTGCTGTCGGGCGATCGCTTCGACTGGCGCACGGCGTGGACGGCGGTGGCGGCGGTCGGCATCCGCCCCTGCTCCGGCGCGCTGATCGTGCTCAGCTTCGCCCTGCTCAACGGGCTCTGGCTCGGCGGTTTGCTGTCGGTGCTGGCGATGTCGCTGGGAACGGCGATCACCGTATCGGCACTGGCGACACTGGCGGTGACCGCCAAGAACTGGGCGGTCTATTTCGCCGGCGACGGCCGCATGGGCAACCGCATCCACTCGATCGTCGAGATCGGCGGCGCCGCCTTCGTGTTCCTGTTCGGACTGCTGCTGCTGTCGGCAAGCCTGGCGGCAGGCGGATGATGCCCGACGCAGCGAGGCTCGGAGTTTAACCCGCGATCTTGCCGCCGAGCTCATCTTCGATATGAGCGCGGATGATCTCGTCAAAGCTCCTTTCGGCGCTGAAGCCCAGTTCCCTTGACCGCCGCGCCTCGAACCGTGTTGGCCAGCCCTTGACGATCGCCCAGATCGTGTCATCCGGCTCCTCGCGGATCAGGCTTACCGCCTTCGGCCCGGCGATGCGTTCCAGCGCCTCGATCTGCTCGCCGACGGTGACGGCGACGCCAGGCATCGTCAGGTTGCGGCGTGGCCCGACGGCGCTGCTGTCGATCCCTGCCGCATGGATCAGGAAGTTGACCGCCGAGCGCGGGCTGGCATGCGTGTGCACGACCGAGCGCGGCACCGGCAGGATCGCCTCCTGGCCGCTCAACGGCTCGCGGATGATGCCTGAGAAGAAGCCGGACGCCGCCTTGTTCGGCTTGCCCGGCCGCACGCAGATGGTCGGCAGCCTGATGCCGATGCCGTCGAAGAAACCGCGCCTGGAATAGTCGGCCAGCAGCGCTTCGCTCATCTGCTTCTGGGTGCCGTAGGAGGTCAGCGGCGTCGGATGGAAGTCATCGGGAATGACATCCGGGAACGGCGCGCCGAACACCGCGATCGACGAGGTGAAGACGACGCGCGGCGCAAAGCCCGCCAGCCGGATGGCATCGAACAGGGCCCGCGTGCCATCGAGATTGACGCGGTAGCCGAGATCGAAATTCGCTTCCGCCTCGCCCGACACGATGCCGGCAAGATGGAACACGACGTCGGGGCGCGATGCGACCAGGCGCTCAGTGGCCCCCGCTTCGGCGAGATCGCCGGTGTGCAGCGTGACGCTGACGCCATCCAGGCTCGGTGCCTGCGGCGGCACGATATCGTGTAAATCGAGCGCGGTGATCTTGCCGCCGCGCAGCGTGCCGTCCTTGGCCAGCCGGGCGATGAGCTTGCGGCCGACCATACCCGCGGCGCCAGTGATCAGAATGCGCATATCGAAAATCCCTTGCCTATTTACCCTGGTTTTTGCGCTGGTTGCGGGCCCGCAGCCAGAACACCGAGAAGAACGCCAGCACGAAGACGACGCCGAAGGCGCCGGCCAGCACGGTCGAAAGGCTGCCGAGTGCCAGCATCACGGTCGGCAGATAGTAGGCGCCGATACCGAACAGAAGCATGATCCACACTGCAGCGATAAGAGCATTCCTGGTGTCACGATCCATCACGCCGCACCAGGACAGCGGGTGTTCATCAAGCTGGTTTTCAAGGTTTCGCAACTCCCGAGGCAGGACCAATCGACATCGATCGATCCGGTCCTAGTGATGGTAGTCGTGATAGGCAGCCGCTTCATGCTCGTGCCCGTGGTCGTGTTCGTCGCCATCGTCGGCGCACTGGCCGAATTCCGGTTCCACGGTGGCATGGCTGATGCCGTGCTCGCTGGCAAGCCGCTTCTTGACGGCACTCACCGCCTGATGCGCATCGACGCCCTCGTCGAGACAGGCATGCAGCGTCGCCATGTTGCTGGTCCCGTCGAGCGACCAGACATGCATGTGGTGCACTTCGCGCACCCCCTGGATCGTCGCCTCGATATCCCTGGCGATCAGATCGCGGTCGAGGCTTGGCGGCACGCCCTCGAGCAGGACATGAGCGGCTTCTCGCATCAGCGACCACGCCGTGTACAGGATCAGCAGCGAGACCAGGACCGACAGGATCGGGTCGATCGGCGTCCAGCCCGTCGCCAGGATGACCAGCGCCGCCGCGATGGCCGCAGCCGAGCCGAGCAGGTCGCCAAGCACATGCAGGATGGCGCCGCGCATGTTCAGGCTCTCGCGGTCGCCGCCATGCAGCACGACGAACGAGCCGATGTTGACCAGCAGGCCGAGGATCGCCACCGCCAGCATTGGCCCGCCAAGCACTGGTGCCGGCGCCTGCAGGCGCCCCCACGCCTCATAGACGATCCACAGCGCGATGACGAAGATGGCGATGCCGTTGGTATAGGCCACCAGCGTCTTCACCCGGCCGAAGCCGTAGGTGAGGCGAACGGTCGCCGGGCGGCCGGCTAGATGGAAAGCATACCAGGCCAAGCCGAGCGCGATCGAGTCGGCGAGCATGTGGCCGGCATCGGCCAGCAGCGCCAGCGATCCGGTGAGGATGCCGCCAAGCGCTTCGGCGACCATGAAGCCGCCGGTCAGGCAGGCTGCGATCAGAACGCGTTTCTTGTCGGTCGAGCCGTGCACATGGCCAGGCCCATGATCGTGCCCAGTGTGATCATGCCCGCTGTGATCGTTTGTATGTGCCAATGGCGAACTCCTAAGCGCCGAATTCCGCGCGACAATCCTCGAGCCGTCGCTTCTGCTGGCCGTCGCCATCGAAATTGGCCGGATCGAGCCACGCCTCATAGGCACTGCGCAGAGCCGGCCACTCCTTGTCGATGATCGAATACCACGCGGTGTCGCGGTTTTCACCCTTGACGATCAGATGCTGGCGGAAAATGCCTTCGAACTTGAAGCCGAACCGTTCGGCCGCCCGCTTCGATGGCTCGTTGCGGTTGTTGCACTTCCATTCGTAGCGGCGGTAGCCGAGTTCGTCGAAGATGTATTTCATGAACAGGAACTGCGCTTCGGTTGCTCCCGGCTTGCGCGAGATGAGCGGTCCCCAATAGATGTTGCCGATCTCGATGACGCCGTACGCCGGATCGATGCGCATCAGTGTCTGGCGTCCGGCGACCTTGCCGCTGGCCTTGTCGATGACGGTGAAGAACAGCGGATCCTCGCTGGCCTCGACCTTGTCCAGCCATGGCTGGAAGGCGGCGCGGGTCTCCGGCGGATAGTCCGGCAGCCAGGCGAAGCGGCCGTCGATGTCGGACACGGAGGATGCTTCATAGAGGCCGTCGCCGTGTTTTGCAGCACTCAGCGGCTCAAGCCGGACAGTGCTTCCGTCGATGGTCTTGCGTTCGGGCCGCGGGCGCGGTTGCCAATCCCTGAGATTTTCCGACACCGAAAGCTCCAATCCGTTTGACTTTTGCCAGCCGAAGCTCACAAAAACGCGACCCAACAGCAAGAACCACACGGACGGGAAAAATGCTCCACACGATTTCGGCCTTCGACCGCCTTGGCGAGGAAAACGCCTTTGCCGTGCTCGCGAGGGCCACAGCACTTGCCCAACAAGGCCGCGACATCGTCAATCTCGGCATCGGCCAGCCCGACTTCAAGACGCCGCAGCACATCGTCGAGGCGGCGATCAAGGCGCTGCGCGACGGCCATCACGGCTACACGCCGGCCAATGGCTTGCTGGCGACGCGCGAGGCGGTGGTGCGGCGCACGCTGACCACCACCGGTGTCGAAGTATCGCCCGAAACGGTGATGATCCTGCCCGGCGGCAAGCCGACCATGTTCGCGGCGATCCTGATGTTCGGCGAACCTGGCGCCGAAATCCTCTATCCCGATCCGGGCTTCCCCATCTATCGCTCGATGATCGAATTCACGGGTGCGGCGCCTATTCCGGTGCCGATGCGCGAGGAGAACGGCTTTGCCTTCTCGGCCGAGGAGACGCTGGCGCTGATCACCTCGAAGACCAGGCTGCTGATCCTCAACTCGCCGGCCAATCCGACCGGCGGCGTCACGCCGCGTGCCGAGATCGAGAAACTGGTCAAGGGGCTGGAGGCGCATCCGCACGTCGCCATCCTCTCCGACGAGATCTACGACGTCATGACCTATGATGGCGAGACGCATTGCTCGCTGCTCGGCTTTCCCGAGATCCGCGACCGGCTGATCGTGCTCAATGGCTGGTCGAAAACCTGGGCGATGACCGGCTGGCGCATGGGTTGGTCGATCTGGCCGAATGGCGACAAGGGCGCCCATCTCTACGACAAGGTGCGCAAGCTGGCTGTCAACTGCTGGTCCTGCGTCAACGCGCCGAGCCAATTCGCCGGCATCGCGGCAATCGACGGCCCGCAGGACGATGTCGCCAATATGATGCGCGCCTTCGACCGCCGCCGGAAGATCGTCGTCGAGGGACTGAACGCCCTGCCTGACATCTCCTGCATCACGCCCAAGGGCGCGTTCTACGCTTTCCCCAACGTCTCGAAGACCGGCTGGAAGGCCAAGAAGCTGGCCTCGGCGCTGCTCGACGATGCCGGCGTGGCGCTGATCGGCGGCCCCGATTTCGGCATTCTCGGCGAAGGCTATATCAGGCTCTCCTACGCCAATTCCGAGGAGAACATCTTGCGGGCGCTGGAACGGATCGAGGCCTTCCTGGCGAAGTAAGCTTGAAAGCGGCCCGCTGTCCTCTTCCGGACAATTGCGGCTGTGGCATGACGGTGTCATGAGCCGTCCGGAGGCGCGCGGCCAAGACTGGGCGTGCATGTCGAGAACGGCTACGGTCCTCGGATCAGGATCGAAGTGGGGTGACATCGGATGTTCTATGCAATCCTTGCCTATCATGTGGAAGACGCAATCAAAGCGCTGACGCCGCAGGAAGATACGGCGCTGATGGCTGACTTGCTCAAGATCCATGAAGGGCTCTATGCCGACGGCAGCCTTGGGCCGTCGGCGCGGCTTGACGCGACACAATCGGCCTGCACCTTGCGCGACGGCATGATCGTCGACGGCCCCTTCGCCGAAACCAAGGAACAGCTTCTCGGCCTCTATGTCGTCGACTGCCCGACGCGGGACGATGCCATCGCTATCGCGCGCGAGTTTCGTCGCGTCAATCCGACCGCCGTGTACGAGATCCGTCCTATCGCGCTCTATCTACCCGGCGCAGAGCTACCGGGAGAATAACTACCCACGCCCGACAAACGGCATCTTGGTCGCCATGACGGTCATGAACAGCACGTTGGCCTCGAGCGGCAGGCTGGCCATATGGACGACGGCGTCGGCGACGCGCTGAACATCCATCACCGCTTCGGCTGATATCGAGCCGTTGGCCTGCGGCACGCCGACCGTCATCGGCTGCGCCATATCGGTCAGCGCATTGCCGATGTCGATCTGGCCGCAGGCGATGTCATAAGGCCGGCCGTCGAGCGCCAGCGTCTTGGTCAGCCCGGTGATGGCATGCTTGGTCGCCGTGTAGGGCACCGAGCCCGGGCGCGGCGCATAGGCCGACACCGAACCGTTGTTGATGATGCGGCCACCCATCGGCTTCTGCTTGCGCATGGCGCCAAAGGCGGCACGGGCACACAGGAACGAACCGGTGAGATTGACGCCGACGATATCGTTCCACACTTCGACCGGTATCTCGTCGATCGGCGCCGATTTGTAGCCCATGCCGGCATTGTTGAAGAGCAGGTCGACACGGCCGAAGGCCGCCGCCACGGTCTCGAACAGATCGTCGACCTCGCCTGCCTTGCTGATATCGCAGGCTACCGCCAAGGCCTTGGCGTCGGTGCGGCCGGCCTCGGCGACCGCAGTGTCCAGCACCGACTTGCGGCGCCCGCAAAATACCGTGTTCCAGCCGTTCTTGAGCAGCGCCGTGGCGACGCTCTTGCCGATGCCCGTGCCGGCCCCGGTGACGATGGCGGTTCTTTGCTCGGTCATGGCTGTTGTCCTCCGGCAGAGCTGCGCTTGCTCGACTGATTTTCGGGTTTTGGCTCGAAAAAGGAAGGCATCGCAAATGAGGGCGGCGATGGCAAGCGTGTCCATCCGATCGGACCGACAAAAAGGGCGGCCATTGGCGACCGCCCCTGATCTGAACCGGGCTTGGGAGGAGGAAAAGCCGATCCGACTGTGTTGATGCGCTTGCTGGGTTAACGAGAGGTTAACCCGGAAAGTGCCTCCTGTGCCGTTTTGGCCTACCAGCGCGGATTGGGTGATGTCCCTGCCTTGGCCGGCACCTTGGCCGCCGAAACCGTTGCCTCGACATGGTCGACCAGCGCGTCCGGCAGGCCGAGCCGGCCTGCAAGCAGGTCGAGATAGCCACGCTCGGCGCGGGTGTCGGGATCGATGGTCAGGCGCGACGCCGTGTAGAGTTCGAGCTTCTGCGCGTCGGTCTTGGCGCCGGCCACCAGCGTGTCGAGGTCGAGCGGGCTTGCCAGCTCCGCCATCAGGAACTTTTCGGCATCGGAGTCTATGCCGGCCAGGCTGAGCTTGCCGGCGATCTTCTGGCGCTCTTCATCGTCGATATGGCCATCGGCCTTCGCCGCCGAGATCATCGCCCGTATCAGGGTCAGCGTGAATTCGTCCTCGCCTTGCGGCGCCTGCGACGGGTGGAAGGCGGTGTCCTTGGGCGGCGGCAGCAATTCCGGTTCGCCGGCCGCCGGTGCTTCGGCGGGTGCGTTGCCGGCCTTGTAGTTCTGGTAGGCCTTGTAGGCGAGACCGCCGATGGCAGCCAGTCCGCCAAGCTTCACCGCGGCGCCCGTTACGTTACGACCGGCACCAGTTCCAAGTAGCACGGCGGCCAGTGCGCCGGCGGCCAGCGGATTGTCCTTGGCCATCTGCACGGCCTGCCCCGCCTTGTCGCGAACGGTGCCGCTGGTGCCGGGGATTTGCGAGCCGAGCAGATCGTCGAGAAGCTTCTTGGGATCGAACATTCAGTGCCTCCAGGATTTGCCCGGCCGAACGGGCAGGTTTCGAACGTCGAAGACGTAAGTCCCGAAACTTGACATTGCAATGACAGCGGCCGCTTTGCAGCAGCTCGATGCCTGGATCAGGAGCCGATATGCGGCTCTCTGCCCCGCGCCTGCGCAAGCTCGACCTGGCGCTGGCGCTCGGCATAACGCTGGCGGTCCTCGTCCGAACGCGCATCGAAGCAATGCGGGCAGGAAATACCGGCGGCGAATTTGGGCGACGTCAGGTCGCCCGGCGTCAGCGGGCGGCGGCAGGCCCGGCACAGTTCCGCTTCGCCCTCGGCGAGGCCGTGCGACACCGAAACGCGCTCGTCAAAGACGAAGCACTCGCCTTGCCAGAGGCTCTGTTCGGAGGGAACCTCTTCCAGATATTTTAGGATGCCGCCCTTGAGGTGGAACACGTCCTCGAAGCCGAGCGACTTGACGTAGGCGGTCGCCTTTTCGCAGCGTATGCCGCCGGTGCAGAACATCGCGACCTTGCGGCCCTCGAGCTCCGCCCGGTGCGCTTCCACCCAGGCCGGGAACTCGCGAAAGCTTGACGTGGCTGGATCGACCGCGCCCTTGAAGGTGCCGATCGACACCTCATAGGCGTTGCGCGTGTCGATGATAACAGTATCGGGCTCGGAAATCAGCGCGTTCCAGTCGGCCGCCGCGACATAGGTGCCGGCGCTTTTCGAAGGGTCGATATCATCGACACCCATGGTGACGATCTCGCGCTTCAGCCGCACCTTCATGCGATGGAACGGCATGTCCGCGGCCACGCTGTACTTGACCTCGAGGCCGGCGAGCCCTTCGATGGCTTCGAGATACTCGATCAGTTCGGCAATCGCCGTTTCGCTGCCGGCGACAGTACCGTTGATGCCTTCATGCGCCAGAAGCAGCGTGCCCTTGATGCCGCGCCCGCAACAGAAGGCAGCGAGCGGCGCGCGCAGCTCCTCGAAGGCGTCGAGCCGGGCAAACCGGTAGAGCGCGGCCACGCGAAGGGGCAGAAGTGATGTCATTGCCAAAGCCACTAAACGCTCACGCAAGCCGATTCAAGGCAGAGCCGGAATCCCGGCAAGCATCGACGGCGCGTGACATCGCGACACGCTTCGTTTCATGGACAGAAAAACACCCGTCTGCTAATCGGTTGAATTGTCCTAAAGCGCGTCGCGCCGAAACGAATTCATGTGACGCGCTTTAGGTCTTTGTTTTATGCATGTCGTCTTCCCAAAACCAGGGGCACTTTTGGGCGACATGCACTAGGATATGGAGAGACAGATGCCCAGCAAGACCGAAAACCTCCTGTCGCTCCTCAACGGCCAGCCGGTCATCCCGGTGCTGAAGATCGCCAATGTCGCTGACGCCGTGCCGCTGGCCCGCGCCCTGGCGCGTGGCGGCCTGCCGGCGATCGAGATCACGCTGAGGACCGCCGACGCGCTGGAGGCGATCCGGCGTGTGGCTGGTGAGGTCGAGGAAGCCATCGTCGGCGCCGGCACCATTCTCGATATCAGGCAGTTCGAAAAGGCAGCGAGCGCAGGCTCGCGATTCATCGTCAGCCCGGGCATCACCCGCGAGCTTCTGGCGGCAGCCGCCGACAGCGATGTTCCGCTGCTGCCCGGCGCCATCACGCCCGGCGAGATCATGGCCGCGCGCGAAGCCGGCTTGCGCTTCCTGAAATTCTTCCCGGCCGAGCAGTCGGGCGGCATCGCTTCGCTGAAGGCCTTCGCCTCACCGCTCGCCGATGTGAAATTCTGCCCGACCGGCGGCATCTCGGCCAAGAACGCGGCTGACTATCTAAGCCTGCCCAACGTGGTCTGCGTCGGCGGTTCTTGGGTGGCGCCCGACGACCTCGTCAAGGCCGGCAAGTGGGACGAGATCGAAGCCCTGGCGCGCGCGGCGAGCAAGCTTGCGAAATAAGGCTTCGGCCACGGCATGAAAATACCCGGCCGACTCGCGTCGACCGGGTTTGCCAAATCGGCTCCGAACCGGATCAGCTACAGACCCGAACCTTTTCAACCACCCTGTGGTGATGCTTCCAGCTTGTGACCACCTTGGTCCGGCAATGCTTCTTCATGTGCATATGGTCATGAGTCTTGACGACAATGGTCTCGGCCTGCGTAGGGGCGATGGCCGCCGAAGCGGTTGCCAATGCGATGACCGATGCCAATAGGATGTTCTTCATGGATCTCCCCGGGTTTGAACGAACCTATATTAACCCGGGGAATAGGCCGACCGTTCCGGCTTCACGAGAAGTTCAGCCGCACGTGACCGTGCAGGCTGGCCCGGTTCGCTGAACAACAAAAAGCCGCGCTGGTTGCCCGGCGCGGCTTTGTCGATTGATTTGCCGTCACTTGGTCTGGAAGCGGGCCACCGACATGAACTTGACGGCGTTGCCGGTGAAGCGATTGGCATCGGCCACCTGGCTGCTCGGCTGGAAGCCGGCCGTGTAGACCTCGCTCGGCGGCGTGTGCACGATGCTGTAGGCGTAGCCCGGCGCCGTCGTCGCGCTTGAAACGGTGGCGACATGCTCGCCGCTGGTCAATGCCCAGCGGGCGGCCTGCGGTGCGGCTGCAACCACCGTGGCCTTGGGGCCTGGCTTCAGGTCGCGGGCGGTGGCTCTCGATTCCTTGCGGGTCGTCTTGACGCCGGCGCCGATCGCGGCGGCCGGATCGGAACCGGCCGGACGGGCAACGACAGCATCGCGCGGCGATGCGGCGTTGGTGCCCGGATCGTTGAACGCCGAACGCGGCTCGGATCCGGACAAGGAAGCAAGCTGGTAATCGGCCGCACCGACCTGTGCATTGGCCTCGTCGAGCACGGCCTTGACCGCATCCGGCCTGGCCATCTCGGGCCGCGCCGTCGGCAGCACCGAGAACGCATCGGTCGCGGTCTTGCCTTGATCAGCCGTCTCGGCCAGCGCCATCAGCACATCCTTGCTGGGCGGCGCAGCCAGAGCGGCCGGCAGCGAATTGTCGGGACGCCATGTCGGCAACGGTATGTTGTTGACCGCGATCTGGGCCGGATTAGCCGAAGCCGTTGCATCGGCCAAGCCGAAAGGAACGCTCGCCGGCGCATGCGCGGTCGCCACGGCCTGCTCGGTGGTGGCTGTCGCCTCCGCCATCGCAAAAGGAACGTTCTCAGGCTGCTGAGCGCCGACATCGGCTTTCGGCCGCGGTGCGAAATCCGGCAGCGGAATGCTTCGGGCCGGCAATGCCGCGATGATCGTCTCCGGCGTGTCCTCTTCCGGCTCCGGAGCCTGCTGCTCGGTCACCTGCGGAATCTCGGCGCGCCGCGCATTCTCCGGCGCCACGATGGCAATGCCCGGGAGGTTGCTGGTCTTGGCTGCTGCTGCCGGCTTCAGGTTTCTCGCCTTGGGCGGGGGGGCGGCCGAAGCGGTCTGGACATCGGCGCTGTCGTCGGCCTCGTCGTCGCCGCCGCCGCCAAAGAAAGCCGACAGGAAGCCACCTGACTTCTTGCTGCTGCCGCCAGCACTGGCCATCTCGATGGCCGGCGAGCCTGAACCCTTGCGCGCCTTGTAGGAGGCGAGCGCCTGCTCAAAGCCGGGCAGCGGCCTGCCGTCGCTCGGCACATGCAGCGTCTTGCCATTGGGGAACAGGCTGACCAGTTCCTGCCGGCTGATACCCGGCCAATGGCGCACATTGCCGACATCCATGTGGACGAACGGCGAACCGGATGACGGATAGTAGCCGACGCCGCCGCCCTGCATCTTGAGACCGATGTTACGCAGCTTCTTCAGCGGCACGCCGGGGATGTAAAAATCCATCGCCTTGCCGAGCATGTGCTGGCTCTTCTCGGCGACGCCCCTGCTGCGGCCGCGCAGCATCGAGTTCGTCGACGGCGAACGATAGCCGCAGACGACCTGGATGTAGTCCGTGGCACCTGCTTCCCGATATGCCTCCCAGACCAGATCCAGCAGACGCGGATCCATCTTGGTCGGCTCGTTGCGACGCCAGTCGCGCAAAATGATGTTGATCTTCCTGAGACCCTCGGGAACGTAGCGGCCGTTGCGCTTGTAGACGATCTCGGCCTTCTCATGGGTGTGGAGATGATAAAGCTTCAGCGACCGTGTTTCGGCGCTGGCTCCGCTCGCAGCCGCGGCAACAAAACCAAAAGCGACAACCAACACTGCCAGCCACTTCGGCCAGACGCTCAAATGATGGTGCCGCCTGTTTGTGTGTCGTTCGATTCTGTTCAAATCAAAAGGCCTTGCAGGCTGCCGTTTGTCCCCGGATTTGTCCAAACGGATGTGGCATTAGCACACCCGAATATCGATCCTAATGGTTAATCATCGCTTATTGAAGCCGAAATGCGGTAACACCGTGGCGATATCCCGTCAAAAATTGTTCACAAGGTTTCTTGGTAAACCGCTGGTTTAGATCAGATTTTCGCCTTCGGCCCGAACACGATCTGTTACCGTTAGCCTTAATGCGTGAACAGAGCTGTCCATGACACAGCCACAATGCCGCTGAAACGGCGATACAAGGGCTGTTATGGCATTGCAAGCTGGCGCCGGCCTTGTGGCAAAGCCGGATTCCGGGCCGAAGCTCAGCCTGGCATCGCCCTAGGAGGCGAGGCGGTCCACGCGGCCTGTCTCCGGATCGATGCCGTGTTCCTTGAGCTTGCGATAGAGCGTCGAGCGGCCGATGCCGAGTCGGCGGGCGACTTCGCTCATCTGTCCGTTGTAGTGATCGATGGCAAGCTTGATCATCTCGAGTTCGACATCGGCAAGTGCCCGCACATTGCCGCGCTCGTCGAGCGCCCGCAACGTGCCGAAGCGAGGCTGCAGCCTTGCCGGCGGATCGAACGCGATTGCTGGGCCGCCCTCGCCGGGCAAGGCTTCGTCATCGCGCTCCTGCAAAGACTGGGAGGGCGCCGGCGCATCGCCGTCCATATCCAGGTTGACGGTGCCTTCCACTTGCGCCCGTATCTGCGGGAAGTCCTCGGCGGAAAGCACATCGCCTTCGCAAAGCACCGAGGCCCTGAAGACGGCATTTTCGAGCTGCCGGATGTTTCCAGGCCAGTCATAGGCCTGCAGCACGGCGAGCGCTGCCGCCGAAATACCCTGCAGGCGACGGTGCGGGTCGGCCGGCGCCACCTTCTCCATGAAATGGGTGACCAAATAGGGGATGTCGTCGCGGCGGTCGCGCAGCGGCGGCACGAAGATCGGGTAGACGTTCAGCCGATAGAACAGATCCTCGCGGAACTTGCCGTCCTTGACCTGCTGCAGGAGGTTGCGGTGCGTCGCCGAAATCAGCCTGATGTCGACCCTGACGGTCGAGCGTCCGCCGACCGGGTCGACCTCGCCGTCCTGGACCGCGCGCAACAGCTTGACCTGCACGTCGAGCGGCAGGTCGCCGATCTCGTCGAGGAACAGTGTGCCCGAATGCGCTTCGACGAACTTGCCCGTGTGCTTGTCGGTGGCGCCGGTGAACGAGCCCTTCTCATGGCCGAACAGGATCGATTCGACCAGATTGTCGGGGATGGCGCCGCAATTGACCGTGACGAAGGGTTTCGAACGGCGGTCGCCACTGCCCTGGATGGCGCGCGCCACCAGTTCCTTGCCGACGCCGGACTCGCCCTCGATCAGGATCGGGATGTTGGATGCCGCCGCTTTCTGGCCAAGGCGGATCACCCTGTCCATGGCCGGGCTGTGCGTGATCATGTCCTTGAAGGTCAGGAGGCCGCCGCGCCGGCGCGACGTGCGCTTGACCTCGCCCTCGACGGCCTCGACCTTGAGCGCATTGCCGATCGACGCCTGCAGCCTGTCGGGAGACGCCGGCTTGACGACGAAATCGAAGGCGCCATGACGCATCGCCGAAACCACGGTCTCGATGCCGCCCTGCGCGGTCTGCACGATGGTCGGCACGTTGATGTCGCGTTCGCGCATCGCCTTCAGCACGCCGATACCGTCGAGACCGGGCATGACCAGATCGAGGATGACCACCGACACCTCGCGGGCGCCGGGTCCATCGAGGATATCGAGAGCGGCCGCGCCGCCGTCGACGACGATTGCGCTGTAGCCGAACCGCGTCACCGCCGCTTCGAGCAGCCGGCGTTGCACCGGATCGTCATCGACTATGAGTATGGAACCTGTCATGACTGGTATGACTGCCCGCCCGAGGAATTCTGCCCTGTGGACCATCTTGGCATAGGGTTCTAAATAAGGTTTCAAAAAACCCGGTGAATGAATTCCTTAGGATTTGACCGGCTTCTCGTTTCCCCTCGAACCTTGGCCACGGAAGGTGTCGGCAATGCATAAGGATTCTGGGCACATGGTTTCCGCACGGCGGCTGACGGCGCCGGCGTCCGGTCAGGGCGCGGCCGAGCTGGGCGACCTGCCGGAATGGAACCTTGCCGACCTCTATGCCGGCATGGACGCGCCAGAACTGAAGCGCGACATCGCCAAGGCCGCGACTGATGCGACCACCTTCGAGAACCGCTGGAAGGGCACACTGGCCGCCGAGGCCGGGCGCGGCAGCGCCGGCAGGCTGGGCGAGGCGCTTGTCGCCTACGAGGCGCTGGAGGAACTGATCGGCCGCATCGTCTCCTATGCGGGACTGGTTTATGCCGGAAACACCGCTGATCCCCAGCGCGCCAAGCTCTATGGCGACGTCCAGGAGAAGATGACCGACGCCAGCGCGCACCTTCTGTTCTTCGCGCTCGAACTCAACCTGATAGACGATGCGTCGATCGAAGGCGCGCTCGCCGGCGACCCCGCCTTCGGTCACTACCGGCCATGGGTGCTCGATCTGCGCAAGGACAAGCCTTACCAGCTCGAGGACCGCGTCGAGCAGCTCTTCCACGAAAAGTCGATCACTGGGCGCGGCGCCTGGAACCGCCTGTTCGACGAGACGATGACCGACCTTCGCTTCGACATCGACGGCGAGGACCTGACGCTGGAGCCGGCGCTGAACCGCTTGCAGGATGCCGACGGCGAGGTGCGCCGCCGGGCGTCCGAGGCGCTGGCCACGACCTTCCGCAAAAATTTGCGCACCTTCACGCTGATCACCAACACGCTGGCCAAGGACAAGGAAATATCCGACCGCTGGCGCGGCTTCGAGGACATCGCCGATTCACGCCATCTCGCTAACCGCGTCGAGCGCAGCGTGGTGGACGCCCTTGCTTCCGCCGTTCGCGATGCCTATCCGCGCCTGTCGCACCGCTATTACGCGATGAAGGCGCGCTGGCTGGGCATGGAGGTGATGAACCACTGGGACCGCAACGCGCCGTTGCCGGATACGCCCCAGGCGATCATCGGCTGGGACGAGGCCAGGAACACGGTGCTGTCCGCCTATCAGCGCTTTTCGCCCGACATGGCCGAGATCGCACGAACCTTCTTCGACCGCAACTGGATCGACGCGCCGGTGCGGCCCGGCAAGTCGCCTGGCGCCTTCGCGCATCCGACCGTACCGTCGGCGCATCCCTATGTCCTGCTCAACTACATGGGCAAGCCGCGCGATGTGATGACGCTGGCGCACGAGCTTGGCCATGGGGTGCATCAGGTGCTGGCCGGCGGCCAGGGCGCACTGATGGCCTCGACGCCGCTGACGCTGGCCGAGACGGCATCGGTCTTCGGCGAGATGCTGACCTTCCGCTCGCTGCTCGACCAGACCACCGACCGGCGCGAGCGAAAGGCCATGCTCGCCCAGAAGGTCGAGGACATGATCAACACGGTCGTACGCCAGATCGCCTTCTATGAATTCGAGCGCAAGGTGCATGCCGAACGCAAGAACGGCGAACTGACCTCCGACAGGCTCGGTCAGTTCTGGCTCGAAGTGCAGGCCGAAAGTCTGGGTCCCGCTATCAAACTGCGCGAAGGCTACGAGGTGTTCTGGACCTACATCCCGCACTTCATCCATTCGCCCTTTTATGTCTATGCCTATGCTTTCGGGGACTGCCTGGTGAACTCGCTCTACGCCGTCTACCAGAACGCCGAGCGCGGCTTTCAGGACAAGTATTTCGAAATGCTGCGCGCGGGCGGCACCAAGCATCATTCCGAGCTTCTGGCACCCTTCGGGCTCGACGCAACCGATCCCGCCTTCTGGCAGATCGGACTTGGCGTCATCAGTGGCCTGATCGACGAGCTGGAAGCGCTCGACACCTGAGATGCGTCCCTCAGGCGTCGCTCTAACAGTTTAGCCGGAATGCATGTTGGGACAGCTCTACTATCGCCCTAAATATCTGTTCTTGAAGTACTCTCCACCGAAGTTTTCCGATAGCTTTCCACAAGCTCTATGATAGCCTTCGCTCCAAGCTCAGCCGGAGCGCATGCGGATCGGCGAGGAGAAATCTCAGCCGGCCGTGGCGCTCAGGCGAACGCGACAACGGCCGTTGGCCATGGGCAAGCAAAGCCGATCGCCGCAGCTCGAACCGAAGCCGGCTGTTCTGCTTACCGCGGAACCACCAAGAGTAGTCCTTCGCCGAAGGTCATGACCCACGGCAGACGGATCTGACTGGAGAGAGACAATGGGCACTTTTTTCTACGTGGTCCTGGCGTTCCTGATAGGCGTGTTGGTCGGTTGGTTCCTTTGGGGGCGCCTGCGCGGTGAACTCGACAGCTTGCGCGGCGACCTCGACCGTACACGCAGCGAACGCGACAGGCTGCGCACCGACAGCGACCGCCTGACCGGCGAACTCGATGCATGCGGCAAGACCCGCGCCGACCTCGAGCGCCGGCTGCGCGACGCGCCGGCCGCACCTGCCGCCGGAAGCAGCGCGGCAAAGCCGGCAAGCCAGGCGCCGGCGGCCCTGATGTCGACCCCCGCGCCGGCCAAATCCGCCGCCACAAAGCCCGCGCCGGCTAAACCGGCCGCCGCTGCGAAAGCGGTCTCTGCCAAGCCGGTCTCTGCCAAGGCGGTCTCTGCCAAGCCGGCGGCGAAACCCGCCGCCACCAAAGCCTCGGCTCCAGCCAAATCCGCGACGAGCAAGCCTGCAACAACAGCCAAGCCAGCAGCCGGCCCAGCATCCGGCAAGCCCGACAATCTGCGCCGGCTGATCGGTATCGGTCCGGTCAACGAGAAGCTGCTCAAGGCGCAAGGCGTCACCAACTTCGCCCAGATCGCGTCCTGGACCGCCGCCGATATCAAACGGATCGAGGACGTTATGAATTTCGACGGCCGTATCGCGCGCGAACGCTGGATCGAGCAGGCCAAGCTGCTCGCCTCCGGCAACGAGAAGGAATTCGCCAAGCAGTTTCCAACAGCCGGAACCACCGGCAACAGCTGATCGCTGGCGAATATTGAAGATTGCAAGCGGCGGCGCCATATCGGCGCCGCCGTTTGCTCTTGGTTCCTGAGTTGGCCCTAAGGTCGGCTTTAAGAGGCAGCGTGCCGTTCCCTCGATTGCGCGCGGGCGGCACCCCATATAGAGCGGTTGATGGCTTCATTGACCGCAGCATTCGGTGCCCATGTCCCTGCCCGCCGCAATTTTTCGCAATGACAAAAGCGCGCGCCAGCTCGTTTTCGACCGGCCGGCCGATATCATCGTGGCGCACGAAGCAGGGGATTTCGGGCCGGCTCTGGAAGCAGCACAAGCCGCGCATGATGCAGGCAAATGGCTTGCCGGCTATTTCTCGTATGAGGCGGGCTACCTGCTCGAACCCAAGCTCGTTCCCCTGCTGCCTAACGGACGCCGCTCCCCACTCGTGTGCCTTGGGGTTTTCGATGCCCCGGTCGAAGAGGCGGTGCCGCCGCGCGACACCACGGCGACCAACGGCCCGATCTTCGACGCCCGTGCGACGTGGTCGCCCGAGGATTATGAAAAACGCTTCTCGCGGCTGCACCAGCACATCCGGCAAGGTGATTGCTACCAGGGCAATTTGACCTTTCCCGTGCATGCGCAGTGGTCGGGCGAGCCGCTGGCCGCCTTCAATGCATTGACTGAACGTCAGCCGGTGAAATACGGCGCGCTGATCGCGCTCGGTGAACCCATCGTGCTGTCGCGCTCGCCTGAACTGTTCTTCGAGATCGACGCCGAGGGCATGATCGAGACGCATCCGATGAAGGGAACGGCGCCGCGCGGCGCCACCAAAGCCGAGGACGAACGGCAGAAGATCTTCCTGCGCAATGACGAGAAGAACCAGGCCGAAAACCGGATGATCGTCGATCTCCTGCGCAACGATATCTCGCTGATCAGCGAGGTGGGCACGCTGGACGTGCCGGCGCTGTTCCGCATCGAGACCTATCCGACCGTGCATCAGATGGTAAGCGACGTCAGGGCCAAACTGCTGCCGGGTCTCTCTATCCGCCAGATTTTCGCGGCGCTGTTTCCTTGCGGTTCGATTACCGGCGCGCCTAAGATCCGTGCCATGGAGATCCTGCGCGATCTGGAAGGCACGCCCCGCGATGCCTATTGCGGCGCCATAGGCTGGATCGCGCCCGGCGGCCCGATGCGCTTTTCCGTGGCGATCCGCACCATCTCGCTCTTTTCGGGCGGCGAGGCCGTCTACAATGTCGGAGGCGGCGTCGTCTTCGATTCCACGGCGCAGGAGGAGTATCAGGAGTGTCTGCTGAAAGCGCGCTTCGCGACGGGAACACCGCCGACTTTCAGTTGATCGAGACCATGCGCTGGGAACCCGGCCCGGGCTTCCTGCGCTTCGATCGTCATCTTGCGCGCCTCTATGGCTCGGCGGCGGAGCTCGGCTTCCACTGTGATCCAGGCACGGTCGGCGAGGCACTGAGCAGCGCGGCCGGCGGTTCCGGCGTTGCCATGCGCACGCGGCTTGTCCTGTCGCACGATGGTGAGGTGACGGCCTCGGCGCAACCTTATGAACCGCTCGCCGCCGACAAGGTCTGGATACTGCGGCTGGCGCGGACGAGGCTCGATTCGAACGACACGCTGCTGCGCCACAAGACCAGCCGACGACAGCTCTACACGCATGCCCGCGCCGAATATCTCGTCACCCAGGCCGACGAGGTGCTTATGGCCAACGAGCGCGGCGAGATCTGTGAAGGCACGATCACCAATGTCTTTGCCGATCTCGGCGACGGCGTGCTGGTCACACCCCGGCTCGACTGCGGCCTGCTGCCTGGTGTATTGCGCGCGCAGCTTCTGGATGAAGGCCGCGCCCGTGAAGCAATCTACAGCTTGGACGATCTGAAATCCGCCAAGTCCCTGTTCGTCGGCAATTCGCTGCGCGGAATAATCCCCGCAAGACTGACCTGAAACATGACGACTGTGCCCACTCACACACCCCCAGAGCATACGCCGCCCACCCACACGCCCTATGACGGCTCGTCGAAACTGTTCAGTATCGGGCTGAAGCCGCTCGACCCGGCGGACTGGATCGAGGTCGACGGCCATCTGCTGCCGTATCTCGCCGAAAAGCGCCGGCTCTATGCCGAAATCCCAGAGCGCGTTTTCGTCGAGGAAAACGGCACGCGGGACGCCCAGCAGGAAGTGCTCGACTTGCTCGCTGCGCATCTCCTGGAGAGGTTCCCCGAAACCCATCGGCTCGGCGGATCAGGCGTCGAGGTGGCGGGCGCGGCGAGCCGTCTGCCTGCTTCCCTTGCCGATGCGCCGCTGGCCAAGGCCTCACAGCTCGTCCAGGAAGACCTCATCCTGATGCGCAGCAGTGACAGCGGCTGGCGGCTGGTTGCCGGCTCGCTCTGCTTTCCCTCGTCCTGGTCGCTCCTGGAAAAATTCGGCAAGCCGCTGCAGGACATCCACGCGCCGGTGCCGGGTTTCGGCCCGGGCACGCGTCCGGCAGAACTCATCAACCGGATGTTCGATGGCCTCCAGGGGCAGGCCGTCGAGCGCTACAACTGGTCGATCCAGGCCGACAACGCGCTCTACCATCCGCTTTCCGACGTGCAGCGCATCGACCGCGCCACCAACAGGCCGTCGCGCTTCCCCGATGGCGACATCGACGCCCATGCCTTCATCCGCGTCGAGCGGCAAACCCTGCGCAAACTGCCTGTTTCACGCGATATCCTGTTCACCATCCGCATCCATCTCGACCCGCTCGCCGTACTGGCGAAGCACCCTGATCGGGCGAAGCTCGCAGCGTCTTTCGCCGCCCAGCTCGACGCGCTCGATCTCGCGCAGCTCGACTACAAGGGCCTGACATCAGACCGCGATCGGCTGATGACTGTCCTTAACCACATGGCCAACGCAGCGTAGCCGCTGGTTGGCGCTTTTCGCTGGTTTGTGACAATGATCTGTGATGTAGCGCATGGCCGCCGGGCAGAAATTCCCGGTTTTGCGCGTGTTTTCCCAGTTTCCTGGGTTTTGAAGGAGTGCTCGATAAAATGGCGAATGAAAACTGGCCCGTTTACGGTGAGATCAGCGGCCCCGTCGTGATGATCGGCTTCGGCTCGATCGGCCGGGGAACGCTGCCGCTGATCGAACGCCATTTCAAGTTCGACAAGTCGCGCATGACGGTCATCGACCCGCGCGACACCGACCGCAAGCTGCTCGACGAGCGCGGCATCGCCTTCGTCCAGGAAGCGGTGACCGAGAAGAACTACAAGAAGCTCTTGACCCCGCTTCTGACCAATGGCGGCGGCCAGGGCTTTTGCATCAACCTGTCGGTCGATACCGGCTCGGTGGATCTGATGCGGCTCTGCCGCAAGCTCGGTGTGCTCTACATCGACACCGTCGTCGAGCCGTGGCTCGGCTTCTATTTCGACGCCAAGGCGGACAACGCCAGCCGCACCAATTACGCGCTGCGCGAGTCGCTGCTCAAGGAAAAGCACGACAAGCCCGGCGGCGCCACGGCGGTCTCCACCTGCGGCGCCAATCCAGGCATGGTCTCGTGGTTCGTCAAGCAGGCGTTGGTCAATCTCGCCACCGATCTTGGCCTGGAATTCTCGGAGCCCGCGCAGGACGACCGCGAGGGCTGGGCCAAGCTGATGAAGAAGGCCGGCGTCAAGGGCATCCACATCGCCGAACGCGACACCCAGCGCACCAAGAAGCCGAAGCCGATGAATGTGTTCTGGAACACTTGGTCGGTAGAAGGCTTCATCTCCGAGGGCCTGCAGCCCGCGGAACTTGGCTGGGGCACGCACGAGACATGGATGCCGAAGAACGCCAAGAAGCACAAGCATGGCTCCAAGGCAGCCATCTATCTGGAGCAGCCGGGCGCCAATACGCGCGTGCGCTCGTGGTGTCCGACGCCCGGCGCGCAATACGGCCTGCTGGTGACGCACAATGAGGCGATCTCGATCGCCGATTTCTTCACCGTGCGTTCGAAGAAGGGCAAGGTGCATTACCGCCCGACCTGCCACTATGCCTACCATCCCTGCAACGACGCGATGCTGTCGCTTGACGAGATGTTCGGCGCCGCCGGCAAGCCTCAGCCGGTGCATCATGTGCTCGACGAGAACGAGTTAATCGACGGCGTCGACGAACTCGGCGTGCTGCTCTACGGCCACGACAAGAATGCCTATTGGTACGGCTCGCAGCTGTCGCTCGCCGAGGCGCGCAAGCTGGCGCCCTATCAGAACGCCACCGGCATGCAGGTCACCTCGGCGGTGCTCTCGGGCATGGTCTGGGCGCTGGAAAACCCCGAGGCCGGCATCGTCGAAGCCGACGAGATGGACTACAGGCGGTGCCTGGAAGTGCAGTCCCAGTATCTCGGACCGGTCAAGGGCTACTACACCGACTGGACGCCGCTCGATAACCGTCCCGGCCTGTTCCCGGAAGACCTCGACCGCAACGACCCGTGGCAGTTCCGCAACATCCTTGTGCGATAGCAGCACCGCCTACCTGCCTCACTGCCTTGCAATCGCCCGGAAATCGGGCGATTGAAGGGATGCGGACTGAGGAGAGGATTTTCATATGAACAACATTGCGCGCAAAGTTCTTTCGATGAGCGTAGCGGCGGCAGCCTTGGCCGGGCTTGCTGCTTGTGCGACCAGCGGTCCCGATGAGCCGCCCATGGCGGCGGCGCCGAAAGGCGTCGAGGGCTCCTGGATCGACGCCAAAGGCACCGGCCTGTCGACCTTCGCCGGCGGTACTTTCACGACGGTCGCCACCGACACCGGCCAGAAGCTTGCCGACGGCAGCTATACGATGACAGGCGCCACATCGGTGCAGATCAGCGGCACCTCGCTGATCCGCCAGACCGCGGTCAGCTTCAACTGCCTGATGGTATCGACAAGCCAGCTCAACTGCACGAGCTCCAGCGGTCAGAATTTCGTGCTGACAAGGCGCGTCTGAACCCACGACCATTCATTTTCCAAGGACGGCGGCCGGTTGGCCGCCGTCCTTTTTTGTGCCGGCAAAGGGTCCCGGATTCCGCTTGCGTCATCCGGAACGCGATGGGAACATGGCCGAAGCGCCGGCTGTAATGTTCCAGTCAAACAAGAGCGCTAGTGGCCTCTGACCAGCTTTCCGGGAGACGAAGATGAAGAAGCTTGCCGCCATTGCAGCCCTGTCAGCCTCAGCCCTCGGCCTGTCGGCCGGCGCGTCCTTTGCCGACTACACGCTGAACATCCTGCATATCAACGACTGGCACAGCCGCATCGAAGGCAACAACAAATATGAATCGACCTGCTCGGCGGACGAGGAAACCAAGGGCGAGTGCATCGGCGGCGCGGGCCGGCTGATCACCGCGATCGCCCAGGAGCGCAAGAAGCTGGAAGGCCAGAACGTGCTGCTGCTCAGCGCAGGCGACAATTTCCAGGGCTCACTGTTCTACTCCACTTACAAGGGCAAGGTCGAAGGCGAATTCCTCAACGAGATGAAGTTCGATGCCATGGCGCTCGGCAACCATGAATTCGACGACGGCGAAGTGGCCCTGGCGCCGTTCCTCGACATGATCAAGTTCCCGGTGCTCGGCGCCAATGTGAAGGCCAACGCGCAATCCAAGCTCGGCGACCGCATCAAGCCGTCTGTTGTCGTCGAGGTCGGCGGCCAGAAGATCGGCATCATCGGCGCGATCACCAACGACACGCCGGACCTCGCTTCCCCCGGACCCAACGTCGCAATAGAGGACGACGTCAAGTCGATCACCGCCGAAGTCGAGAAGCTCAAGGGCGAAGGCGTCAACAAGATCATCGCCGTGACCCATATCGGCTACAGGCGCGAACGCGACGTCATTGCCAAGATCCCGGGCATCGATGTCGTCGTCGGCGGCCACAGCCATTCCCTGCTGTCGAACACCGATCCGAAGGCCGAAGGCCCCTACCCGACGATGGTCGACAATCCGGACGGCTACAAGGTGCCGGTGGTGCAGGCGGCGTCCTACTCGAAATATCTCGGCGAGTTCAAGGTGGTGTTCGACGACAATGGCGTCGTCAAATCGGCCAGCGGCGACCCGATCTATCTCGACAAGTCGATCACCCCCGACCCGGCCGTGCTCGCCCGCATCAAGGAACTTGGCGCGCCGATCGAGGCGCTGAAGAACAAGGAAGTGGCGGAAACCACCGACGTCATCGACGGCAGTCGTGAGAGCTGCCGCACCCGAGAATGCGCGATGGGCAACCTCGTTTCCGACGCCGTCCTCGACCGCGTCAAGGGACAGGGCGTCGAAATCGTCATCTCCAATGGCGGCGGCCTGCGCGCCTCGATCGACAAGGGCACCGTCACCATGGGCGAGGTGCTGGCCGTGCTGCCGTTCCAGAACACGCTGGCGACCTTCCAGATTTCGGGCAAGGATCTGGTGGCCGGCCTCGAGGGCGGCCTCAGCCAGGTCGAGGACGGCGCCGGGCGCTTCCCCCAGGTCGCCGGCCTGAAATATTCCTTCGACAAATCCGTCGCGCCCAATGCCGGCCGCGTCAAGTCGGTGGAAGTCATGGAAGGCGGCGCCTGGACGCCGATCAAGCCGGACAAGGACTATCTGGTCGCAACCAACAACTATGTCCGCCAGGGCGGCGACGGCTACAAGATCTTCGCCGACAAGGCCAAGAATGCCTACGATTACGGCCCCGGCCTCGAACAGGTGGTTGCCGACTATCTCGGTGCCCACCGACCCTACACGCCGAAGCTCGACGGCCGCATCACCGAAATAGCCGCGACCGTCGCCGCGGCGCCTGCGGCCCCGGCAACCGATCCGGCTGAAGCCGCCAAGCCTGCTGAAGCGGCACCTGCAATGCCTGAATTGCCGGCCAACTCGGGCGATATCGCCAACACACCACCGGCCATATCGACGGAAGGAGCACCTCCCCCGCCAGCGCCACCAGCCGCGCCGGCTCCGGCCGAGCCGGCAAAGCCAGCGGAGGCGGCGCCGGCCGAAGCCAACCATGTCATCGTTGCCGGCGACACCTATTGGGATCTGGCCAAGAAGGCCTATGGCGACGGCGCCAAATGGAAGGTTATTTCGGGTGCCAACAAGGGCTATGAGCCGCGCCGGCTTCCTGTCGGCGCAACGCTGACCATCCCGCCGAAATAGCCTCGCTTATATGCCTGAATGACACCGTCCGTCCGAAAACCGGACGGGCGTCCTGTTTTCGGGCTAATGCATATCGCCCAAAAGTGAACTCGGTTTTGGGAGAACGACATGCATAAAAACAAAGACTTAAAGCGGGTCGTCTGAATCCATTCAGACAATCCGCTTTAAGGTGCGGCCAGACGCTGCATTGAATGCGCGCGCAAGATGGTTAGGTTCGCGTCTTCCGGAGAACCCTTATGACGCTTCCCACCCCTGCCGAACCCAAGGCCGCAAAGGCGCTCGGCCCGTTGCCCGCTGGGCATCCGCCGGTCAAGGCGGGCAAGATCGGCGTCATGCTGGTCAATCTCGGCACGCCCGACGGCACCGATTTCAAGCCGATGTGGCGGTATCTGCGTGAATTCCTGTCCGACCCGCGCGTCATCGAACTCAACAGGGCAATCTGGTATCCGATCCTCTATGGCCTTGTGCTCACCACGCGGCCCAAGAAGTCGGGCGCCAACTACGCCCGGATCTGGAACCGGGAAAAGAACGAGTCGCCGCTGCGCACCTATACCCGCGCCCAGGCCGAAAAGCTGGCCGACGCGCTGAGCGACCTGCCTGATGTCGTCGTCGACTGGGCGATGCGCTACGGCAACCCTTCAACCGCCAGCATTGCCCAGCGTCTGGTCGACCAGGGCTGCGACCGCATTCTTTCCTTCCCGCTCTATCCGCAATATTCAGCGACGACCACGGCAACAGCCAACGACCAGCTGTTTCGCGCGCTGATGAAAATGCGCCGTGCGCCGGCCGTCCGCAGCGTGCCGCCCTACTATGACGAACCGGTCTATATCGAAGCGCTGGCGCGCTCGATCGAACGGCATCTGGCGACGCTGGACTTCGAGCCGGAGGTGGTCATCACCTCCTATCACGGCATTCCAAAACCGTATTTCGAGAGGGGCGACCCCTATCATTGCCACTGCCAGAAGACGACGCGGCTGCTGCGCGAACGGCTTGGCTGGGATGACAAGAAACTGATCATCACCTTCCAGTCGCGCTTCGGCGCGCAGGAATGGCTGCAGCCCTATACTGACAAGACGGTGGAAAAACTCGCGCAGGACGGCGTCAAGTCGATCGCCATCGTCAATCCCGGCTTTTCCGTCGACTGCATCGAGACGCTGGACGAGATCGGCCGCGAGGCGGCCGAAACCTTCCACCATGCCGGCGGCAAGAATTTCGCCCATATCCCTTGCCTCAACGATAGCGCGGAAGGGATGGCGGTGATCGAGGCCATGGTGCGGCGCGAACTGTCCGGCTGGGTCTGAACCGGAACAACGCCTGCTCCGAGCCGTTAAGGCGCGCCCTCCGGAGAATTCGATGTCCCGCAAACTCGACCTCAGTAGTGGCCGGCCCGTGTGGTCCGCCTATCGGGCGCCTGCGGTACCGACGGACAGCCTGATCCGGGACGTCAAGACGGATGTGCTGATCGTCGGCATGGGCATCAGCGGCGCCATGATGACCGAGGCGCTGACGGCCGATGGCCATCGGGTGATCTGCATCGACCGGCGCGGCCCGCTGAAGGGCTCGACGGCCGCAACCACCGCACTGGTGGCATTCGAAATAGACCAGCCTCTCTCCACGCTCTCGAAGATGGTTGGCAGAGCCTCGGCCCAGCAGGCCTGGCGACGCTCGCGGCTCGCCGTTTCCAATCTCGCCGGACGGATTGCCGAACTCGGCATCAACTGTGGCCTGAGCCGCATGCCATCACTCTATCTGGCCGGCACGATGCTTGGTCCGTCGGAACTGCGCGACGAGGCCGAGGCACGTCGGCTAGCCGGCATCGGCGCCATCTGCTTAACCCGACAACAGCTAGCTGAGAAATTCGGCATCGACCGCGAAGGCGCCATTCTCGGCCACGGCAACATCGCGCTCGACCCGCGCAAGCTGACGGCTGGGCTGCAGCTGAAATCCCTGGAGCGCAAGGCACGCTTCTATGCCCCCGTCGAAGCCACAATGATCGAGGACAGCGCCGAAGCTGTTGTCGTCGCGACCAGGGATGGCCCAACCATAACCGCACGACATGTTGTTCTGGCCACCGGCTACGAACTTGTCGACATCGTGCCGGCCGCGGCCCACCGGATCATCTCGACATGGGCGATTGCGACACGCCCGCAACCGCGAAAGCTCTGGCCGGACGCAGCATTCATCTGGGAAGCGTCGGAGCCGTATCTGTATATGCGCACGACGGTCGACGGCCGGGTCATATGCGGCGGCGAGGACGAGGATTTTATCGACGAAGCGCGGCGCGACGAGCTGATCGCCGACAAGAGCACACGCATCGCCGAGAAGCTCGGCCTGATATTTCCGCATCTCGACACCAGACCCGATTTTGCCTGGACCGGCTCGTTCGGCACCACGACCACCGGCCTGCCTTATATCGGCGCCATTCCCCGCCACCCGCGCATCCATGCGGTGCTGGGCTACGGCGGCAACGGCATCACCTTCTCGCAGATCGCTTCCGAGATTGTCCCGGCTTCGATCAACGGGCTGGATGACACGGATGCAAGGTTGTTTGCCTTCAACCGCTGAGTGCAACCCTATAAACAATCCATCATCACCTGATTGTAACGCATCTGAAATACACTTAAGTCTTTGGTGAAGTCGGCTGCGCGAGAATGGCTTGAGCGGCCTTCGTCTGAGGGAGAGCCAAATGGATTTCAGTGGTTTCGATATTGCGGTTGGTGCACTTGCACTTCTGGTATTGGTGCTGCTGATCAAAGGCATCAGGACAATCCCGCAAGGTTACAATTATACGGTGGAGCGTTTTGGCCGTTACACCAAGACACTGAGCCCAGGCCTCAATTTCATTTTCCCGTTCATCGACCGCATCGGCGCCAAGATGAACATGATGGAGCAGGTGCTCGACGTCCCGAGCCAGGAAATCATCACCCGGGACAACGCCATCGTCGGTGTCGACGGCATTGCCTTTTTCCAGATCCTCAACGCAGCGCAGGCCGCCTACCAGGTTGCCGGCCTGCAGAACGCTATCCTCAACCTGACGATGACCAACATCCGTACCGTCATGGGTTCGATGGACCTCGATGAACTCCTGTCGAACCGCGACGCCATCAACGAGCGCCTGCTGCGCGTCGTCGATGAAGCGGCCCATCCGTGGGGCATCAAGATCACCCGCGTCGAAATCAAGGACATCAACCCGCCGGCCAACCTTATCGAATCGATGGGCCGGCAAATGACGGCGGAACGCAACAAGCGCGCGCAGATCCTTGCCGCCGAAGGTCTCAAGCAGTCGCAGATCCTCGAGGCCGAGGGCCGCAAGGAAGCCGCCTTCCGCGATGCCGAGGCGCGCGAACGTTCGGCCGAGGCGGAAGCCCGCGCCACCCAGGTGGTGTCGGAAGCGATCTCCAAAGGCGATGTGCAGGCGCTGAACTATTTCGTAGCGCTGAAATACACTGAAGCGCTTGGCAGGATCGGCACGGCCACCAACAGCAAGATCGTGCTGATGCCCTTCGAGGCATCGTCGCTGATCGGTTCGCTCGGCGGCATTGGCGAGATCGCCAAGGAAGTCTTCCGCAGCGAAGGCACGACCGGCTCGCAGAGGCAGGCCGCGCGCCCGCCGGTCGTTCGCCCAACCGACAACTGAGGTCGAAACCAATGATCGACCGCATCGTTTCCGAACTCGGCCCGTGGAACTGGATGGTACTCGGTTTCGTCCTGCTGGTGATGGAAATCATCGCACCGGGTATCTTCATGCTGTGGATCGGCATCGCCGCGCTGATCATCGGCGCCGTGTCGCTGCTGATCTGGGACGCCGGCTTCTGGACCTGGCAGGTTCAGGTCCTCGCCTTCCTGGCGCTGTCGCTGGTCTCGGCCTATGTCGGCAAAAAGCTGGTCGGCAGCCGCAACGACCCGACCGACCAGCCGCTGCTCAACCGGCGCGGCGCGCAAATGGTCGGCAGGATGGCGACACTTGCCGAGCCGATCCGGGACGGACGCGGCCGCATCAAGCTGGGCGATACGCTGTGGCGTGTCTCCGGCCCGGATTTGCCGGCCGGCACGCAAGTGCGCGTGACGGGCGCGGCCGATACGGATCTGGAACTGACCGTCGAGGCGGTCTGAACGAGCGGCGTTAAGAGTGTGTCGAGATCCGGGTCAGGCCGGCATCACCGAAGATCAGCGCTCTTAGGCGGCGCCGATACGCAGCAGGTCGTGCAGGTGGATGAGGCCGACTGGTTTCCGGCCCTCCACCACCATCAGGCTGGTGATGGCTGAATTGTTGATCGTCTGCAGCGCCGTTGCCACCAGCGTGTCCGGCGTCGCGGTCTTCGGGCCTTTTGTCATCACCTGATCCACCGTCATCGCCAGCAGATTGCTGCCGATGTGACGGCGGATGTCGCCATCGGTGATGATGCCGACCAGCGCACCGTCGGCGTCGGTGATCGCGACGCAGCCAAACCCCTTGCGCGACAGTTCCAGGATCGCGTCCTGCATGCCGGTGCCCGCAACCACCACCGGCAGCCTGTCGCCGACATGCATGATCTCGCGAATCTGTGTCAGGTTGGCGCCGAGCTGGCCGCCCGGGTGAAAGGTGCGGAAATGATCCGGCGTGAAGCCGCGTGCTTCGAGCAGCGCGATCGCCAGCGCGTCGCCCATCACCAGTTGCAGCAGCGTCGATGTCGTCGGCGCCAGGCCGTGCGGGCAGGCTTCCGGAGCGCGCGGCAAAAGCAGCACCACGTCCGCCGCCCGCGCCAGCGCCGATGTCTCTCCGGCGGTGATGGCGATCAGCGGAATGGAAAAGCGCCTGGAATAGGCGACGATGCCCATCAGTTCCTTGCTCTCGCCCGACCACGACATGGCGATGATGGCGTCGTCCCTGGCGATCATGCCGAGATCGCCGTGGTTGGCTTCTGCGGGATGGACAAAGAAAGCCGGCGTGCCGGTCGAGGCCAGCGTCGCCGCGATCTTCGAACCGATATGGCCGCTTTTGCCGACACCGGTGACGATGAGCCGGCCTTCAATCCCAGAGATCATCTCGACCGCCTGCGCGAAAGGCGCGGCCAATCCGTTCTCCAAGGCCTCGGCAAGGGCTGCAACCCCAGCCTGTTCTGTCGCCACCGTCCTCAGCGCCGAAGCGATCGAGGCTTGCCTGTCCGAAGGCTTCTTATCCAGGGATCCCGCATGCATGGCTGATGCGATTAGCGCTTTGCCGGCGCGCTGTCCAACAGAAATGGCCCAAGGCGTGTTGCCCGAACGTGTGCGGTGGTTTTTGACGACGGCAGGGGCGAAAACCAAAAGCTTGACGCACGCGGTATGAATGCCTTTGGAAATCAGCGCTTCAGGCGGCTGACGGGCCGCCGCCTCAACCCTCCGTTAACCATCCCCATTTACGGTTCGGTAAGTATGGCGCGCGTGCGCCGCGCAAGCAGTGGTGGCGATGTCCGGGGCCCAGCCAGAAAATTCGACAGGACGTGGGGGCAAGGCGGTCTGCGCCTTGCTGCTGGCAACCAGCATGTTTGCCTTGCTGCGCCCGACGGCGCTCCATGCCCAGGAAACCGAACTGCGCGGCGAGGTTTCGGAATCGGCGATCCTGTCCGACCAGCAGCGCAAGGCGAGACAGCTGGCCCTCGCAGCGCAGGGTCAACAGCCGGCCAATGCCGCGCAGGACAATGCGCCGGCCCGCACCTACCTGCCGGCCAGCGCCGGTGCCGTGCCTGACGACGCCGACACTGGCGACGCCACCGCGACCGGCAGCCTCTTCGACCCGGCGTCAGCCACCGACGACACGGCCGCCGACACTGCGGCGCCGCCCAAGCCTCGCCGCCGCTCATCGACCGCCGGGCAGAATGCTGCTGACCAGGCCAAGGACAAGGCTGCCGACAAGTCGAAAAAGAAGAAGAAATCGACGGCCGACACCTCCGACATCACCGCTTCCACGACGGCCTCCACGACGGACGCCGCCGATGGTGCAGAGACCGATGCGGACACGGCCAACCGCCGCGCCCTCACCATCGACAGTGCCGACAGGCAGAAGCTCGACCCAGGCGCAGAGCGCACGGACGCCATCGAAGGCCAGAAGAAGAAGCCGGAGGATGATCCGTTTGCTGCCACCGGCGTCAAATGGGGCTCGTTCGTCATCCGGCCGACGATCGAACAGGGCCTGACCGCCACCTCGAACGGTGATTCGAGCAGTGCCGGCACGTCGGCGCTGCTGTCCGAGACGGCGCTGCGCTTTTCCGCCGCCTCCGACTGGCGCGAGAACTCAGCCACGATCGACGGCTATGGCCTTTTTCGCGAGACTGTCTCGGGTTACCCGGTTCACGACGAGCAAGGGCGCATCGAAGGCCAGCTCAATGTCGACCTTGACAATGAGTTGCGCGCCATCGCCAAGCTCGGCTACGAGGCCGTGCCGGAATCGGCATCATCGCCGGACGCCATCGCCGGCGTCAGCAAGCAGCCGTTGCGGCAGACCATCGATGGCAGCCTCGCCGTCGAAAAGCATCTCGGCAAGATGCAGTACACGTTGACCGGCGCGGTCTCGCACGACTTCTACGGCGACGCCAAGCTCTCGGACGGTACCTCGCTGTCGCAGAAGGATCAGGACTCCACGCTCTACACGGCGACGCTGCGCACCGGCTACGAGATCTCCCCTGCCCTGACCCCTTTCACCGAAATCGAGGTCGGCCGCCGGACTTATGATCAACGCATCGACAATGAGGGCTTCGAGCGCTCGTCGACGCGGCTCGGCGCCCGCGCTGGCCTTACACTCGACATGGGTGAGAAGCTGTCGGGCGAATTCTCGGCCGGCTGGCTCAGGGAAGCGATCGACGACAAAAATCTTGATGCGATCTCCGGTGCCACCGTCAACGCCGACCTCAAATGGTCACCCGAGCGCGGCACAACGATCGGCCTGACCGGGCGGACCACCGTCGAGCCCACGACCACATCGGGCGAAAGCGGCGACATCCTCTATTCCGGTCGCCTGACAGGCGAACGCCAGATTCGCGCCAACCTCACCGCCAACGCGGCTCTGGGCCTCGACTGGCGTGATTACATCGGCATCGACGGCCATGACAGGGTGTTGAGCGCCGAGGCCGGACTGACCTGGTGGCTGAACCGCTACACCGGCCTGACCACAAGAGTGAGGACCGAGAAGCTGACCAGCAATCTGCCGGGCCGAGACTACACTGCCAACAGCATCTTCCTTGGCGTCAAGGTGCAGCGCTGAACGGCCGCACCAACATCCGGCCGCTCGCTATAATACCTTAAAACGCAGCGCCGCGGCGCTCAGACGGCTTCAGCTCGTCGAGAAGCGTGCGGATGACGCCAGCCATGTTCTCGTTCATGTCGCTGCGCCACAGCGCGAAGGCGACGTTGGCCTCGACGAAGCCTTCCGGCGATCCGCAGTCGAACGTGCGGCCCCGATAGTGGTAGCCGTAGAAAGGCTGCTGCTTTTCCAGCTTCAGCATGGCGTCGGTGAGCTGGATCTCGTTGCCGGCGCCTTTTTCCTGGCCTTCGAGGATCTTGAATATCTCCGGCTGCAGGATGTAGCGGCCGTTGATGTAAAGGTTGGACGGCGCGGTGCCGGCCTTCGGCTTTTCCACCATCTCGGTGATGCGGAAACCGTGATGCGTGTCCTCGCCGCGGCCGACGATGCCGTATTTGTGGGCTTCGGCGGGAGCGCATTCCTGCACCGCGATGATGTTGTTGCCGGTCTCCTCGTAGAGCTCGACCATTGCCTTCGTGCAGCTCTTCTCCGACTGCATGATCATGTCGGGCAGCAAAAGCGCGAAGGGCTCGTCGCCGACGAGCTCGCGGGCGCACCAGACGGCGTGACCAAGTCCCATCGGTACCTGCTGGCGTGTGAAACTGGTCTGCCCCGGCGCCGGCTGCAGCCGTTGCAGGCGGGCGAGCTGGTCGTCTTTGCCGCGCTGGGCCAGCGTGTCATAGAGTTCGAACTGGATGTCGAAATGGTCCTCGATGACGGCCTTGTTGCGGCCGGTGACGAAGATGAAATGCTCGATGCCGGCCTCGCGCGCCTCATCCACCACATACTGGATCACCGGCCGGTCGACGACGGTCAGCATTTCCTTGGGGACAGCCTTGGTGGCCGGGAGAAACCGTGTGCCGAGACCGGCGACCGGGAAGACTGCCTTGCGAACTCTCTTCATGCTTTCAATTATCCGTTTGAGGGCCAGCTCCGCAATCCCCGTTCCAAGACATTTTCACGCCGGAATTGGGGACTACTGGGCAACTGAGAGGAATGTCCACCGGTAAAGCTTCGAAGCGTCTTTTCGTTCCCGGTGGCGCCTATGGTAAACTAATTCCTAACCTGGTTCGGCGATGAATGGTCTTTCCTGAGACAGAGAAGGAGGAAAAGATGTCCGTTCGCAATGCCGCAAAACGTTTTACCAGCGTCATAGCGGCAGCCAGCCTATCGCTCGCTCTGCTGATGCCTGGCCCCGCTTTCGCCGATGCCGGTTTCCGGCAGTGGGTCGCCGGCTTCCGCGCCACCGCCGTGCAGAGCGGCGTTTCCGGCGCCCTCTACGACCAGGCCTTCAGGAACATCAGGGATATAGATCCGGTGGTGCTGGAAAAGGCGCGTACGCAGCCTGAATTCACGGCCCCTGCCTGGGACTATTTCGACAACCGCGTCCATGACCAGTCGGTCGCCGTCGGCCAGCAGATGGCCAGGAAATGGAAGCCGTGGCTGGACCGGATCGAGGCCAGGTTCGGTGTCAACCGCTACATCCTGCTGGCCATCTGGTCGATGGAATCGAACTATGGCGAGATCCTCAAGCGCGACGACATCATGCGCAACGTCGTGCGCTCGCTGGCGACCTTGGCCTATGCCGATCCGAAGCGGGCGAAATTCGCCCGCACCCAGCTGGTCGCCGCACTGAAGATCCTGCAGACCGGCGACATCGACGAAAGCCATCTGAGCGGATCCTGGGCCGGCGCCATGGGCCACACCCAGTTCATCCCGACCAGCTATCTGCACTATGCCGTGGACATGGACGGCAATGGCAAGCGCGACATCTGGAATTCGATCCCCGATGCGCTGGCGACATCAGCCAATTTGCTGAAGAAGAATGGCTGGCAGGCCGGCAAGACCTGGGGTTACGAGGTCGCCCTGCCGGCTGGCAAACTTCCCGGCGGTTCCAAGACGCTGTCGCAGTGGCAGGCGCTTGGCGTCGTCAGGGCCAATGGCAAGCCGTTCAAGAACGGCTCCGACAAAGCGACGCTGAAAGTACCGGACGGCCGCAGCGGGCCGGCCTTCCTGATGATCAAGAATTTCACGGTCATCAAAGCCTACAACAACGCCGACAAATATGCGCTTGCCGTCGGCCTTCTTGCCGACGAAATCGCCGGCTCCAGCGGTCTCGTGCAGGACTGGAAGCGGCCTTTCACCAAGCTCACTTTCGAGGAAAGGCAGGAGCTGCAGCAGCGGCTTTCCCAACATGGCCTTTATGACGGCAAGTTCGACGGCAAGATAGGCGACGGCTCGAAATCAGCCATCTTGGCCTTCCAGGCCAAGGCCGGCTTGACCCAGGACGGTTACCCGAGCATGGAAGTGCTGAAGTGGCTCCGGCAGAAATAGAGCCGCCTGCGGTGCCGCGCGGCCTTTCGGTCGCGCAAAGGACGCTGTAGCAATCTGGTTGGCGCAAAGTCCGTTTGAAAAGTACGACTTTTCAAAAAGGGCTGCGCCAAGGGATGGAGGAAACGATTGGCTTCGGCTGCGCGCATCGCAGGGCTTGTTCGTCGCATGCCGGTGCTCATCCTGGCCGTGATCGTGCTCACCGTCGGTGTGGCTGGCGCCTTTCATGCGCCCGCCATGGCGCAGGAGCAGCAAAACCGCGGCTGGTCGCTGCGCGACCTTCTGTTTCCGCGCCGCAGCGAGCGCATCGAGCCGCCGCAGGACATCCAGAAGCCGAGGCCCAGGCCCAAGGCGAAAAAACCCCGTGCCCCGCGCCCGCCCGCGGAACCGGAAATCCAGGTGGTCGACAAGGCACCGGACGCTCGCACCGTCCTGGTGGTCGGCGACTTCATGGCGGCCGGCCTCGCCGAAGGCCTCGATACCGCCTTTGCCGAGAATGCCGGCGTCAGGATCGTCGTTCGCAGCAATGGCTCGTCCGGCTTCGTACGCGACGACTTCTACAACTGGCCCGAACAGATCAAATCGCTGATCGAGACCGAAAAACCTGCCGCCGTGATCGTCATGCTGGGTTCCAACGACCGCCAGCAGATGAAGGTGGGTGACGTGCGCGAACAGCCCCGCTCTGAAACCTGGACCAAGGAATATGAGCGCCGGACCGAGGCGTTCGGCAAAGCTATCGCGGAGGCAAAGGTACCTTTCCTATGGGTCGGCATGCCGGCGTTCCGGGTGCCGAAGATGACCTCCGACATGCTGGCCTTCAACGACATCTACCATCAGGCCGCTGAAAGCCATGGCGGTGAATTCGTCGACGTCTGGGACGGCTTCGTCGATGAGAACGGTGCTTTCGTCACCAGCGGCCCCGACATCAACGGCCAGCCGGTGCGGCTGCGCGCCGATGACGGCATCAACGTCTCGAGGGCGGGCAAGCGCAAACTCGCCTTCTATACCGAAAAACCGCTGCTGAAGATCCTCGGCCTGACCGCGCCTGGAAGCGTGATTACACCGTCCGCTCCGGCGGGCGCCCCTGTCGAGGCGCCGGCGCCGGCCGCGGCCCCCATCGTCATCGACCGCACCGCGCCGATGCTGCTCAGCGATCCGGCACTCGACGGTGGCTCCGAACTGCTGGGCGCGGCACCGCCGGCGAAGGCAAATCCGGACCTGCCCGGTGAAAAGCTTGTGGTCGAGGGCAAGGCACCGATTGCATCGCCCGGCCGCGCCGACGATTTCTCCTGGCCGTCGAAGGCCGCAACCGGCACCACGACCGCGATCAATCGTTAATATCGCTGCACGCTCCTGGGCTCAGCGCGGGAGAACGCTCGACCCCATCAACGCCTCGTCGATCGAGCGTGCCGCCTGGCGGCCCTCGCGGATTGCCCAGACGACCAGCGACTGGCCACGACGCACGTCGCCGGCCGCATAGAGCCTGTCCACGCTGGTCCTGTAGTCGCGGTCATTGGCCTCGACATTCCTGGAACGGCGGCTGTCGGTGGCGATCTTCATCTGCCCGTCCAATTCTCTCGCCACACCGGCCGCGGCCGGCCCGGCAAAGCCGATGGCGATGAAAGCGAGATCAGCACGAATGACGAATTCGGTACCGGCGATCGGCTTGCGCTTGTCGTCGACCTCGCAGCACTTGACGCCGGTCAGCTGGCCTTCCTCGCCGATGAATTCGAGCGTCGCCACCTGGAATTCGCGCTCGGCGCCTTCGGCCTGCGAGGACGAAGTGCGCATCTTGGTCGCCCAGTAGGGCCAGACCGAAAGCTTGTCTTCCTTCTCCGGCGGTTGCGGACGGATATCGAGCTGGGTGACGCGCACCGCGCCTTGGCGGAAAGCAGTGCCGACACAGTCGGAGGCGGTATCGCCGCCGCCGACGACGACAACATGCTGGCCGCCGGCGATGATCGGATGCGACGGCCACGCCACCGACTGGATCGGTTCGCCGCCGACTCGCCTGTTCTGCTGCACCAGATAGGGCATCGCGTCATGCACGCCGCCGAGATCGTCGCCGGGAATGCCGGCCGCGCGCGGCGTTTCCGAGCCGCCGCAATAGAGCACGGCATCATGTTCGGCGAGCAGCTCGGCAACCGACTTGTCGACGCCGACATTGACGCCGCAATGGAATGTCACGCCCTCACCCTGCATCTGCTCGATGCGCCGGTCGATGTAGTGCTTCTCGATCTTGAAGTCGGGAATGCCGTAGCGCATCAGCCCGCCGGGCCGGCTCTCGCGCTCATACACGTGGACGTCATGGCCGGCGCGGCCAAGCTGCTGGGCAGCCGCCATACCGGCCGGACCGGAACCGATGACGGCGACGCGCTTGCCGGTCTTCTTCTCCGGCGGATAAGGCCTGATATGGCCGGTTTCATAGGCCTTGTCGGCGATCGCCTGCTCGACCGTCTTGATGGCGACGGGAATGTCCTCGAGGTTCAGCGTGCAGGCTTCCTCGCAGGGCGCGGGGCAGATGCGGCCGGTGAACTCCGGGAAATTGTTGGTCGAATGCAGGTTGCGGATCGCGTTGTCCCAGTCGCCATTGTAGACGAGGTCGTTCCAGTCTGGGATCTGGTTGTGGATGGGGCAGCCGGTCGGCCCGTGGCAGAACGGAATGCCACAATCCATGCAGCGCGCGGCCTGTTTCTCGACCTCCTTGTCCGACATCGGCAGCGTGAATTCGCGGAAATGCCGGATGCGATCGGAGGCCGGCTGGTACTTGTGCACCTGCCGGTCGATTTCGAGAAAGCCTGTTACCTTGCCCATAGTCCAGTTCCTGCTGTCCAGATGGTACGGTTTTCGCCGCACCCGTTAACCCCTTGAGGCAGCCATGGCAACCTTTCGCACGAGGTCAAACTATCGATGAAGATGGGCCGGGAAACCTGGGCCTCCCGGCAATTCCAAATCTATTCCGCCGCCACGCCCATGCGCATGCGTTCCATCTCGATCAGCGCGCGGCGGTATTCGACCGGCATGATCTTGCGGAATTTCGGCCGGAATGTCGTCCAGTCGTCAAGGATCTCGCGACCACGCACCGAGCCGGTGTAGTGCACATGGTTCGAGATCAGCTGGTAGAGCCGCTCCTCGTCATGGCTGGTCATGTCGCCGGACACGTCGACGCGACCCTTGTGATCGAGGTCGCCGCCATGGTGCAGCAGCCTTTCCATCAGATCGTCTTCTTCCGGAACCGGCTCCAGCTCGACCATCGCCATGTTGCAGCGCTCGGCGAAATCACCCGCCTCATCGAGCACATAGGCGACGCCGCCAGACATGCCGGCGGCGAAGTTGCGGCCGGTCTGGCCGATGACGACGACGATGCCGCCGGTCATGTACTCGCAGCCATGGTCGCCGACGCCTTCGACGACGGCGGCGACGCCCGAATTGCGCACGGCGAAACGCTCGCCGGCGACGCCGGCGAAGTAGGCCTCGCCCTCGGTCGCGCCATAGAGCACGGTATTGCCGACGATGATGGATTCGGCCGCGACGATCTTGGCCTCTTCGGGCGGCCGGATGATGATGCGTCCGCCCGACAGGCCCTTGCCGACATAGTCGTTGCCGGCGCCGACAAGCTCGAACGAGATGCCGCGCGCCAGGAAGGCGCCGAACGACTGGCCGGCGGTGCCGGTCAGCTTCACCTGGATCGTATCCTCGCGCAGGCCTTTGTGCTTGAAGCGCTTGGCCACTTCACCCGACAGCATGGCGCCCGTCGAGCGGTCGACATTGCGGATATCGACCTCGATCTTGACCGGCAGCTTGCTCTCGAGCGCCGGCTTTGCCAGCTCGATCAGCTTGCGGTCGAGCACGTCGTCGATCGGGTGCTTCTGCCGCTCGGTCCAGTGCACCGCTTCATGCGGCGCATCCGGCTTGAAGAACATCTTCGAGAAATCGAGCCCGCGTGCCTTCCAGTGCACGATCAGGTCGCGCTTTTCCAGAAGATCGGTGTCGCCGATGATCTGGTCGAGATGGGTGTAGCCCATCTCGGCGAGCAGCTCCCTCACCTCTTCCGCCACGTAGAAGAAGAAGTTGATGACATGCTCGGGCGTGCCCTTGAAGCGCTTGCGCAGCACCGGATCCTGAGTCGCGACGCCGACCGGGCAGGTGTTGAGATGGCACTTGCGCATCATGATGCAGCCGGCCGCGATCAACGGCGCGGTCGAGAAGCCGAATTCATCGGCGCCGAGCAGCGCGCCGATGATCACGTCGCGCCCGGTGCGCAAGCCGCCGTCGACCTGCAGCGCGACGCGCGACCGCAAGCCGTTCAGCACCAGCGTCTGGTGCGTCTCGGCAAGGCCCATTTCCCAAGGGCTGCCGGCATGCTTGAGCGAGGTCAGCGGCGAGGCGCCCGTGCCGCCGTCATAGCCCGAAATGGTGATGTGGTCGGCGCGTGCCTTGGCGACGCCCGCCGCAACCGTGCCGACGCCGACCTCCGACACCAGCTTGACCGACACGTCGGCCGCCGGATTGACGTTCTTCAGATCGTAGATCAGCTGTGCCAGATCCTCGATCGAATAAATGTCGTGATGCGGCGGCGGCGAGATCAGGCCGACGCCCGGCGTTGAATGCCGGACTTTGGCGATGGTCGCGTCGACCTTGTGGCCGGGCAGCTGGCCGCCCTCGCCGGGCTTGGCACCCTGCGCCACCTTGATCTGCATCATGTCGGAATTGACGAGGTATTCGGCCGTGACGCCGAAACGACCCGAGGCGATCTGCTTGATCGCCGAGCGTTCCGGGTTCTTGCCGCCGCCAGGCAGCGGCAGATAGCGGTCGGCCTCTTCGCCGCCCTCGCCGGTGTTCGACTTGCCGCCGATCTGGTTCATCGCGCGCGCCAGCGTGGTGTGCGCTTCGCGCGAGATCGAACCGAACGACATCGCCCCGGTCGAGAACCGCTTGACGATGTCGGCCGCTGACATGACGTCGTCGAGCGCCGCCTTCTTGCGGCCGGTTTCTCCGGCCAGCTTGATCTTGAACAGGCCGCGAATGGTCTGGGCGCGGGCCGTCTCGCTGTCGATCTGGGCGGAATAGTCCTTGAACGTTTCCCACGATCCCTGGCGCACGGCGTGCTGCAAGGTGGCGACAGCGTCGGGCGACCAGATATGGGCCTCGCCGCGCATGCGGTACATGTACTCGCCGCCGACCTCGAGGCTGTTGCGCAGCACGGGGTCGTTGCCGAAACCGTCATTGTGGCGGCTTAGCGTCTCGGCCGCGATCTCGTCCAGCCCGACGCCTTCGATCAGCGTCGCGGTGCCGGTGAAATATTGCTGCACGAAATCGGTCTTCAGGCCGATGGCGTCGAAAATCTGCGCGCCGCAATAGGACTGGTAGGTCGAGATGCCCATCTTGGACATCACCTTGAGGATGCCCTTGCCGATCGACTTGATGTAGCGCGTGACGACTTCGTAGGCGTCCACCTCCTTCGGCAGTTCCCCGCGCTTGTGCATGTCGAGCAGCGTGTCGAAGGCAAGGTAAGGGTTGATCGCCTCGGCGCCATAGCCGGCAAGGCAGCAGAAATGATGCACTTCGCGCGGCTCGCCGGATTCGACGACGAGCCCGACCGAGGTGCGCAGCCCCTTGCGGATGAGGTGATGATGGACCGCAGCCGTAGCCAGCAGCGCCGGTATGGCGATGCGGTCCGGCCCGACCTGGCGGTCGGACAGGATGATGATGTTGTAGCCGCCGGCGACCGCCGCCTCCGCCCGCTCGCACAACCGGTCGATGGCGCCCTGCATGCCCGCGGCCCCTTCGGCCGAGCCATAGGTGATGTCGATCGTCTTGGTGTCGAAGCGGTCCTCGGTGTGGCCGATGGAACGGATTTTTTCGAGATCGCCATTGGTCAGGATCGGCTGGCGCACCTCAAGCCGCTTGCGGCGCGAATTGCCGACCAGGTCGAAGATGTTGGGCCGTGGCCCGATGAAGGACACCAGGCTCATCACCAGCTCCTCGCGGATCGGGTCGATCGGCGGATTGGTGACCTGGGCGAAATTCTGCTTGAAATAGGTGTAGAGCAGCTTCGACTTGTCCGACATCGCCGAGATCGGCGTGTCGGTGCCCATCGAGCCCACCGCCTCCTGGCCTGTTGTCGCCATCGGCGACATCAAAAGCTTGGTGTCTTCCTGGCTGTAGCCGAACGCCTGCTGGCGATCGAGCAGGCTGACATCCTTGCGCAGCGCGCGCGGCTCGACCGGCTTCAAATCTTCGAGGATGAGCTGTGTGTTGGCGAGCCAGGTCTTGTAGGGATGCTTGGTCGCGATCTCCGACTTGAGCTCCTCGTCGGAGACGATACGCCCCTTCTCCAGGTCGATCAGCAGCATCCGGCCTGGCTGCAGCCGCCACTTCTTGACGATCTTCTCCTCGGGCACCGGCAGCACGCCGGCTTCCGAGGCCATGATGACGCGGTCGTCGTCGGTGACGATGTAGCGTGCCGGGCGCAGGCCATTGCGGTCGAGCGTGGCGCCGATCTGGCGTCCATCGGTGAAAACCACCGCCGCCGGCCCGTCCCACGGCTCCATCAGTGCCGCATGGTATTCGTAGAAGGCCTTGCGATCGGCATCCATGAGCTTGTTGCCGGCCCAGGCTTCCGGGATCAGCATCATCATGGCATGGCTGAGCCTGTACCCGCCCTGGAACAGGAACTCGAGCGCATTGTCGAAGCAGGCGGTGTCGGACTGCCCGTCATAGGAGATCGGCCACAGCTTCGAGATGTTGTTGCCGAACAGTTCGGAATCGACCGACGCCTGGCGCGCGGCCATCCAGTTGTTGTTGCCACGCACGGTGTTGATCTCGCCATTGTGGGCGACCATGCGGTAGGGATGCGCCAGCTTCCAAGACGGGAAGGTGTTGGTCGAGAAGCGCTGGTGGACGAGGATCAGCGCGGTCTCGAAGCGCGGATCGATCAGGTCCTTGTAATAGGCGCCGACCTGGTAGGCCAGGAACATGCCCTTGTAGACGATGGTGCGCGCCGACAGCGACACGCAATAGGCGCCGATGTCCTTGTTGTCGTTCTCGGCGTAGATGCGGCCCGATATCACCTTGCGCAGCAGATAGAGCCTGGCCTCGTATTCCTCGTCATCGGTAATGTCTGGCGTGCGGCCGATGAATATCTGCCGATGGAACGGCTCGGATGCCACGATGTCAGGCGCCTTCGACAGCGACGAATTGTCGACAGGCACGTCACGGAAACCGATGAGCGGAAGCCCCTCGGATTGCGCCGATTCGGCAATGATGTCCTCGATATGGGCGCGAAGGGCCACGTCCTGCGGCATGAACCAGTGTCCAACGCCGTACTGGCCGGCCGGCGGCAGGTCGATGCCCTGGGCCGCCATCTCCTCACGGAAGAATTGGTCGGGAAGCTGCACCAGCACGCCGGCGCCATCGCCGACCAGCGGATCGGCGCCAACGGCGCCGCGATGCGTCAGGTTTTCGAGCACGGCCAGCCCGTCCTTGACGATCTGATGCGACTTCACGCCCTTCATATTGACGATGAAGCCGACGCCGCAGGCGTCATGCTCGTTGCGAGGATCGTAAAGGCCCTGGGCGGAAAGGCCGTTGACGGTTCGGCCAATATCGGTCCGGGACATGGTTTTGACGGTTGCCGCTTTCGTCTGCGCGGCCTGGCCGTTCGTCGCAGAGTGCGTCATGTCCGTCATCTCCTGTCCTCCATTCCCAGCCATTCAGGCGCTGGTTTGCCTCGGCAAGCGCTTGGCTCACCCTGATCCTTGTGGCACGTCTTGCGAAATCCTTGCCGAACCAGGCGGCTTTCCGCATGGATCGCATCTGGTAATCGTACAGGCCAGAGTCTGGCTGTCCACCTGTCGCTCGCGGCAACAGCCGGAGAGGCCCAAATGATACGCCAATCCAGCTCGTTTTGTGCGACAAAATAAGACAGCACTACTGTCCTAAATTTTTATTGCAGAAATCTGGGACGCACACAAGACCGATTCACAAAAAACTTGGGCTTTCCGCGACAGAAAATGTCGTGAAGTTGAGGAAAAACGTAAGCTTCAGTCTTCGACCCGGGCTTTGTCGGTTGGCTGGCTTTACCATTTTTCCGGCGCCTGGCCCCTTGCGGTCCGCTCGCGAAACCGGTCAACTTCAGGCTGATTTCCCCAAAGCCCCGATCTCCCAAGACATAGGCAGATGCATGTTCTTCGCTTCCGACAATTGGGCAGGCGCCCATCCCAATATTGCCGCCGGCCTGTCGGCCAATGCCGGCGGCTTTTCCACCGCCTATGGCGACGGTGCGCTCGACCGGGCAGTCTACCAGCGCTTCAGCGAGATTTTCGAACGAGAGGTCGCGGTGTTCTTCGTCGCCACCGGCACGGCCGCCAATTCGCTGGCGCTCACCGCTTACAACAAGCCGGGCGGCATTTCCTTTGCTCATCGCGAATCGCATGTCATCGAGGACGAATGCGGCGCGCCGGTGTATTTTTCCGGCGGCTCTCGCCTGCATGAGATCGATGGCGCGCTGGGCAAGATCGATCCGCACAATCTGGAAAGGACCATCGGCCGTTTCGCACCGGAAATCGTCCATTGGGGACGACCGATGGCCGTTTCGATCACCCAGTCGACCGAGGTCGGCACCATCTACGGCCTGGATGAGATCGAGACGATCTCCGCGATCGCCAAACAATATTCGGTGCCCCTGCACATGGATGGCGCCCGCTTTGCCAATGCGCTGGTCGCACTCGACACGACACCGGCCGAAATGACCTGGAGACGCGGCGTCGACATCCTCTCCTTCGGCGGCACCAAGAACGGCTGCTGGTGCGCCGAGGCGGTCGTGCTGTTCGATCTTGATCGTGCCAGGGAATTGGCCTTCCTGCGCAAGCGCGCCGCCCAGCTGTTTTCGAAATCGCGCTTCGTGGCAGCGCAGTTCGAGGCCTATTTCAAGGATGGACTGTGGCTGGACACCGCCCGCCACGCCAACGCTATGGCCGCACGCCTTGCCGCCGCGATCGAGGATTCGGCCACGGCCAAGCTGGCATGGCTGCCGCAGGCGAACGAGGTTTTCGCGGTGATCAAGAAAGCCGAGGCCGAGGGGCTGCAGGCCGCGGGGGCCGCCTTCTACGACTGGCACAAGCCGCATGGCTTTGACGGCCACATCGGCGAGGACGAGTTGCTCTACCGCTTCGTCACCAGCTTTGCGACGACAGCCGATGAAGTCGACCGTTTTGGCCAGCTGATCGCCTGATAACGGATATCCCCGACAACAAAAAAGCGGGGGGGGGGGGGGGGGGGTGGCGGGGGGGGGTGGGTGGTGGTTTTTTTGGTGTATTTTATATAAACAGCCACCCCGACAGGGACAAGATGTGGATTGAGAGCGGTGAGGGTTGATAATAAATGGT
>NZ_JAMYOM010000020.1:0-148743 GCF_040319805.1 Mesorhizobium sp. M0848
CTTTCCGGTCGCGACTCGCCGCCCACCCCGCTTCCGGGGAAAGGCGCGGCGATTGGTGAGCGGAGGATGAAACGATGCATGCAAACAGCAAGCGTACCACCAGCGGAGAGGCTGGCGCAGGCAAGGGCAGGCGCCCGGGCGCCAGCCTCTATCAGGAGATCACAGACCGCATCATTGCCGAGCTGGAGCGCGGTACCGTGCCATGGGTCAAGCCATGGGGCAGCGCAAAAGCAGGCCTTGGCCTGCCGAGGAATGCGTCCACGGGGCGCAGCTATTCCGGCATCAATATCCTCATCCTGTGGGGCGCCGTCATCGAGCGCGGCTATCCCAGCCAGAATTGGCTGACCTTCCGGCAGGCGCTTGCCCTGGGCGGCAATGTCAGGAAAGGCGAGCGCGGCACGACCATCGTGCATGCCGACCGCTTTGTCCCCAAGGACGAGAAGGAGCGCGCACGCCACGAGGGCGATGCACCACAGGCCGTGCCTTTTCTGAAGCGCTTCACCGTCTTCAATGTCGCGCAGTGCGACAATCTTCCGGAACCCCTCCATGCCCCCGCCGAGCCGCTGCCTCAGTGCGAGATCGTGCCGCAGGCCGAAACCCTGATTCGCGCCAGCGGTGCGGATTTCAGGATCGGCGGCGATCGCGCTTTCTACATGCCGGGCAGCGACCACATTCAGGTGCCGCCGCAGCGAGCGTTCCACCAGCAGATCGACTATTACCGGACCTGCTTTCACGAGCTTGGCCACTGGACCGGCCACCCGACGCGGCTTGCTCGCGACCTCTCCGGCTCGTTCGGCTCCAAGGCTTACGCGCGTGAAGAATTCGTCGCCGAAATCACTGCCGCCTTCGTCTGCAGCAATCTCGGCATCGAGCCGACCGTGCGTCACGCCGATTACATCGGCTCATGGCTGAAGGTGCTGCGCGAGGACAACCGCGCTATATTCCGTGCCGCCAGCCTCGCTTCGAAGGCCGCCGATTTCCTGCTTGGCCTTCAGGCCGATGCCGAAGGCGAGGCGCAAGAAGGGATTGCGGCATGACGATGCACCATGCTCAACTGGCCGACGCCGCAAAGCGAGCAGATGCCCATTTCTGACGGCGCCGGAACTCACCGGCCCGATGCTGAACTATGCCGATCTGCATCGCCAAGGTGCGCCCCGAGCCGCAGCGCGCAGCCAACGAGACAGTGACTGCCAGCCTTGCCGGCTGCAAGGCTGACGCCGCATTCGGCAAATGCGGCACAAGCTGTTGGCCCTGCTCGGATCACCGGACCGAGAATAGCGTGGTGGCCGGCGGCAATCGCGACCCCTTGCTGCCGCCGGCATGTTCGCGCGCAAGGTGGGCGCTCTGCGACGACAATCTCGTGCGCGTCGTGGGCATATGGTGGCAACCGGACGATGGCTTTTCGATCGCTTGCGCGACGAGGAAATCGCCGATTCGATGCTCACCGAGATCGGCTTCAAGCATGTCGCCGACAGCAATTTCGCCTGGAAGGTCGAGTCCCAAACCGAGACTACCCTGGCGTCGAGAATGGCCGCTTCAGGTTGAGACCTGGCTGCCGTGCTGGGTGAAATTCCCGGCCGAAAGCTACACCAGCCGCGAGGCTTCCTATTCGCCGATCTGTGCGCAAGGAAGCAGTCGCTGTTCGTGCGCGAATAGTCGATCACGGCCCGAGCGGCGTTTTCTCGAGTACTGCCGCTGAGGACGCGCGCGCCGCTCCGGGCCGCGCCGGCTCCGATTGATCGTCTTGCCGAGCCAGTGCCGCGTGCGATAAATTCCAACGCCAATTCGCCCCCATTTCGGCAGCCCCGCACCGCCCCGGATTGCTTGCTGAGGCGCCAGGCGCATGGCGCCAATTGTACATCCGATTGCCGAGAGAGCCCGCGCCGCCGGCCCCCCGCATATTGCCGCCTGCTCGTTGTGCCCCCGATCGCGCAACCTGTCTCCATTGTGTCTCAGGGACCATTCCCCTGCGCCTGGCTTGACGACCTATGGGCGGATCCGGCCGGCCCGAAACCCTCGCCGGCAGCTTTTTTCCCCGCCGCCTGCGGCGGCTTCCTCGCGCCGCTTCGCTTCAAAAAAACTCCCCGCTCGGGTCCTCCGCTATCGCTGCGGCCGTGCCGGTTCCGGCGGTCCGGACGCGCCCATCACGGTCCGCCATCGCAGGGGAATGGTCCCCTGCGAGCACCAAGAGGAGACTGAAAATGACCGCAATCGGATACGTCACCAAACAGGAAAACGGCGGCTACAAGGGCCAGCTCAAGACGCTCAGCGTCCGCGCCGACATCGACATCGTGCCCAATCAGGCAAAGAGCGCCGACACCCATCCCGACTTCCGGGTGCTGACGCAAGGGGTCGAAGTGGGTGCGGCCTGGATCCGCACCGGCGAGACCTCCGGCAAGGACTATGTGAGCCTGTCGATTGCGGCCCCCGAGTTTGGCCCGCGCAAGCTCTACGCCAATCTGGGCCGCGCCGCCGGCCAGGATGACGACGACACTTACGCCATCATCTGGAACCCGGTCGACTGACCGGCCGACCCGCAAAGCCCTGCGCCGCCAACCGGCGCAGGGCCTCTCTCAGGACCCGTGAGGCCGCCGAAGGGGGCCGCGAAAACTCGCCCCCCACTCTTCGCCCGTCCCCAAAACGATCTCGCTCGCCGATCCTCGCCTCGCTTGCCCGTAACGAACCGAGGATCATCATGGACGACGAAAACGAACGCGCAGCCCGCGCCAAGAAGGGCAGTCCGTTTCTCAACACCGCGCAGGCGGCCTTCTATATCGGGCTGTCCCAGCGCACGCTGGAGAAGATGCGCCTCAAAGGCGGTGGCCCACAATTCCGCAAGCACGGCCGCTATGTCCGCTATCACATCGACGAACTCGACGACTGGTCGAAGGGGCACGCGCAGGAGACCGCGCCCGAGGATGGCGGGCACGAATCCGGCTCGGCCGGTGAGGGAGGCCGCTCATGAGCCGGCGTCCCACCATCCGTGTGATCGGCAGCCATCTGCGTCGCATTCGAGCCCGCAAGACGATCGTCGTTGTCACAATCGGCCTTGGCCTGATCGGCTTCGCCGCCTTCGGCAAACCATCGCCATGGCTGGTCTGGAACGCCTCGGCGAGTGCGCCGGTCGGCCTCTATCGCGCCGCATCCGGATCGCCCGCTCGTGGTGATCTCGTACTCGTCCGCCCACCAAGACCGGTCGCCGATCTCGCCGCCGAACGCTTCTATCTGCCCAGCAACGTGCCGCTGGTCAAGCGCCTTGCGGCGCTGCCCGGCGAGCATGTCTGCACCTTCGGCGACGCCATCATCATCGGCGGCGAGATAGCCGCGCGCCGGCTTGCAACCGACACGCAGCACCGTCCGCTGCCTTGGTGGAATGCATGCCGAAAACTCGCCGCCGACGAGGTTTTCCTGCTCGGCAGCGATAAAGATCGCTCGTTCGACAGCCGCTATTTCGGGCCGGTGCCGACCGAAAATATCATCGGGAGGCTCGTGCCGCTATGGACCGAGTGACCCTCCTTATGCTGAGCATGGCGTGTCTCGCACCATGCTCCTGTTCCGCCGCGACCAACACGAAGCCGGTCGTCATCTCCCATAGTCCGCAGCTTGCAAGATGGCAGCCCTTCGTAGCCGAAGCAAGCCGGCGTTTCAGCATTCCACAGACCTGGATTTATGCCGTCATGGATGCCGAAAGCCGGGGGCAGACGACGCTCAATGGGCGGCCGGTCACGTCGAGCGCCGGCGCCATTGGCCTCATGCAGGTGATGCCAGGCACCTACGAGGAGTTGCGCGCACAGCTTGGCCTGGGAGCCGTCCCGCACGACCCTCGCGACAACATTCTGGCAGGCACTGCCTATCTGCGCGCCATGTATGACCGCTTCGGATTTCCAGGCCTGTTTGCAGCCTATAACGCCGGGCCGGAGCGCTACGAGCAGCATTTGCAGCGCGGGCGACCGCTGCCCAGCGAGACGGTTTCGTATCTGGAAGAGATCAAGGCGGCGGGCATTTCGGCCGCCGATATGGACGCGTTCACCGGCAAATCCCGTTCCAAAAGCGCGCCGGGAATCCCGTCCGGGCAGTCGCTGTTTTTTCTCCGAAACGGTGTTTCCGTGACCGGCCCGAATGGCCAACTCCTGGTGCCGCTCGGATCGGAGCGAGCAAGGTCAGGCCGGCCGGATCGCAGGTGACGGCAGCAGCTACCGTGGTTCGGGCGGGGGCCAGGGGCAGGTCGGCGGAAGGCAAGATAAAGGCAGCGCCTCCTGGAGGCGGCGAAGTGTCTGTCTGCACATCGTTTTCCCCGGAGGTTGCCTCCGAGTCCAGGAGGGTGTGGCGGGCAAGCTTCTGATTTTGCTGCTGGTTCATCGGAGGCCGCATGCAGGATAACGAATTCACGCCGAAGCTCGGCAAAATTGGCTCGCGCGGCTCGAAGGCGGGCAAACGCTACGCTGGCCAGGTGCAGGCCGCGGTCAACCGAGCAGGCGGCAGGAGCGGACGCGGCAGCCGCTTCATCGGAAGCCGGGTGGGGCGCGGCGGGGCCGCTGCCGCCGTTCTTAGAGCGCGCGACCGCCACGCGGCGTTTCGGCAGCGGCGCGCAGTCCTCAAGGCACGCATCGTCAAGCTGGCCGGCAAGGGAGTCGACGGGGCTCGTGCGCACCTCCGCTACCTCCAGCGCGACGGCGTCACCCTGGAAGGCGAGCGTGGCGAGCTCTACGCTGCCGACAATGACCGCGCGGACGGCAGGGCCTTTCTCGATCGCGCGAACGGTGACCGTCATCAGTTCCGCTTCATCGTCGCCCCTGAAGACGGTATCGAGTATGATGACCTGAAGCCGCTCACCCGTCGCCTCATGGCGCAAATGGAAGAAGACCTCGGCACCAGGCTAGACTGGGTGGCCGTCGACCATTTCAACACCGGCCATCCCCACACCCACATCATCGTGCGCGGCAGGGACAATCACGGCGAAAACCTCGTCATAGCGCGGGACTACATCTCCTCTGGCTTGCGCGAGCGCGCAGCCGAACTGGTTAGCCTCGACCTTGGCCCGCGCACCGACCGCGAGATCGAGCAGCGCTTGCGCCAGGAGATGGAGCAGGAACGCTTCACCAGCATCGACCGGCAGCTGATGCGCATGCGCGACGATGAGGGGTGTGTCTCACTGGCCAGCCGAGACACCTTTCGCCAGACGCTGCACCAGGGCCGCCTGCGCAAGCTCGAGCGGATGGGCCTCGCCGAGGAGATGCCTGCCGGTCGCTGGCGCCTGGAGGATGAGCTCGAAGCCACGCTACGCCGCATCGGCGCGCGCGGGGACATCGTCAAGACCATCCATCGCGAGCTGACCGGCAAGGGGCTCGTCCGCAGTGCCGCCGACCATCTTATCCACGATCGATGCGACGGGTCGGCTCAAACCGTGGTCGGACGTGTCGTCGGGCGCGGGCTGGCCGACGAAATCACTGACCGCCATTACCTCGTCGTCGACGGCGTGGACGGCAAAAGCCACTATTTTGATATCGGCAAAGGCGAGGCCACCCAACCGACACCAGAGGGCTGCATAGTGCGGGTCAGGCCGAGGGACACCGGGCCAAGAAAAGTCGACCGCACAATTGCCGGCATCGCCACGGTCAACGACGGGCGCTACAGCATCGATATCCATCTCAAGCATGACCCCTCGGCCACCGAACGCTTTGCCGAAACGCACGTGCGGCGACTGGAGGCGATCCGCCGTGCGACCGGTGGCGTCGAGCGCGAGCCGGACGGTACATGGACAGTCGCGCCCGACCATCTCAACCGCGTCGCGGATTACGAGCGTCAGCGAGCGAGGGCCCAGCCTGTTGTCGTCGACAAGCTCTCATCAATGCCGCTGGAGAGCCAAGTAGGCTTCGACGGCGCCACCTGGATCGACCAGGAGCTGGTATCAGCCCACCCTGAGTCCTTGCGCGACTCTGGCTTCGGTCGCGAAGTACGTCAGGTCCAGGCCCGCCGACAGCAGTGGCTGATCGCGCAAGGTCTTGCCCATGATGCGCAGGATCGGGTCATCTATCGCGCCAACATGCTTTCAATGCTGCGCCAACGAGAGCTGAACCGTGTTGCCAGTCAGCTCTCGGACGAACTCGGGCTCTCGTATTCTGAAGCGCGGCATGGCAATCGAATAGACGGAACGCTGCGCTGCTGCGTCGAGCTCGCCGGCGGAAAATACGGTGTCATCGAGAAATCGCGCGAGTTCACGCTGGTGCCTTGGCGGCCGGTGCTTGAGCATCATATCGGCAAGGAGGTGTCTGGCGTGGTGCGCGCCGAGGGGATTTCCTGGACGATCGGTCGCCAGAGGAGCGGGCCCGGCGTTTCGTGAACTGGCTATAATTTATTTGTCCGCGTTGAAACACATACTCAGCCCAGACGGAGTTCCTCCGCCTGCTGCTTGCTCGCAGCATTCATTTGGCGGAGAGTCAGTGTTCTGCATTTTGTAGTTCGCTCTGTCAAAAAGCGCTGGGAATATGCATCATGTTCTGCGTTGACACGGAAGGCGCGCCGACAGGTGCTGCGGATCGGCTCCCGATGGGCTGCCAGCTAGAAAGGTGGGCTGACTCGCGACAGCGCAAAGGGCTCTGGCGGCCGCGGTACGGCGACGCGAGTTCTGGCATCGAGGATGAAGCCGCACTTCCCGATCTTGTTCTACTCGCAGGACCGGCAGACGCGGCGGTCGCCCGTCCGAGCATGCTGTTGGCCCTGTCGTGAACTGGCAGTCCGTCCCGGGGGGACTTTGTAACGGAGAAAACTAGGCGGAAAGAGGCGCGCGGCCCGTCTCCCCAGCAACCCGCCTTGCGGATCCTCCTCTGCCCGCTTCGCAGACGGGGATACCCTCCGCCCCCTTGCTATTCGTTGCCCGCCGCTATGCAAAGGACAGGCGACCTGAATCCGTGCTCAGCCGATCTGGCGGCAGAGAGGGGGGTGTCGGGCTGAACATGGGACCCGCATGGACATAATTGCCACGCGAATCCTCATGCTCGCCTAACCGGCCGGAACGATTTGCAATCCGGGCAGGCTCAACAAATTAAGGAGTAGCTCGTTCCGTGTCCAAGCCCAGACAAGTCTTGGTTTTCTCACGGGCGCGATACAAAAGGCACAGGCTGGACTTGGCTGCCGGGGGCGGGGCTTGTCGACCGCTCGATTGAAAGTGAGATGCGAGGCGGAGAATCACCCATGTGCAGAGCGGCAAGGCGCTCGCCTATGTCCCTGTCATTCACCGTTAGTCGATGGTTTAGACGAAGATAGTCCGTCCATGTCGGCGTGCGGAATGTCTCGGTCCAAAGCGTCGACTTCTGAAGGTCTCGCTGGAGGGTCCAGTCCCGCGCACCGGCGCGGCTCTGAACGCGCCGCCTTTCGCGCATGCAGCTCAGAAATTCATCGATACTCTCCTCGAGTATCGAGTACTCCACCTTGATCACAATCGGACCGCTCCTGGGCTTCAAAGGGAGGGCCAGTTCTGGTGGCCTGAAGTCGACGGCCGCTTGATCCGATTCCTCCCATAGCCGCACCGGCAATAGCTTTCCCACAGCCGCGACCAGCAACAGTGCCGCTGCAGCACCTTCCAAAGCCCACGTCAGCGAATAGTACTGCGCGACAGCACCCCAGATCCAGCTACCCGCTGCCATGCCGCCGTAGGTCAGGGCGTAATAAATGGACAGGGTGCGACCAACGACCCACCTTGGGCTTGCCAACTGCACACACACGTCGGTTCCGGTCCAGGTGACAACCCAGCCAGCGCCACCGATTGCAAGCGCGATCGCCGCCACAGCCACCGACGATGTGAGGGCCATCAAAAGGCAGCACGTTGCGCAAGCAACGGATGCGAGCGTGATCAATCGGTTCTGGGACGTGATGCGTCTCAAGTAGCTGCTGCCAATGCCGGCGATGAAGGCGCCTGTGCCGAAGCCGGCCAATAGCACGCCGTACACAATTGGCCCTCCCGCCAGTTGGTCGCGAACCAGGAGGGGGAGCAAAGCAAGGATCGAGATGCTTGATAGCCCGAACAGGGTTGCACGCACGATCGCCACTCTGATCTCTGAGGATATCGCCGTGAATCGCATGCCATCATGAATGGCCGTAGTCATCCGCTCGCGCGGAAGAGGCGAAGAGCGAACTTGCCACTGTGAGCGCAAAACAGCGCTCAACGGGACCAGGTCACTTAGCGCGGCGAGGGCGAAAGCCGTAAGGGGGCCCAGCAAAGCTAAGATTACACCCCCCAGCGCCGGTCCTATGCTCCGAACCACGTTGTACCCCACCGACATCAGCGTCACTGCAGCGGGTATGTCGCGCTTTTCCAGGATATCGCCGACCGAGGCGTGCCAGGCTGGATCGTTCAAGGCAAAGCCGCATCCGGCCAAGAAACTCAGTCCCAGGATCAGCCATGGACTAGCAAAGCCCAGTCCCACAGAGAGTGCCAGCGCCGTGGATGCCAGTGCGATCAGGCAGTGTCCGGCAAGCATCACGCCACGGCGGCTGAAGCTGTCTGCAATGGCTCCAGCAAGGATCGACAAGAAGAACGCGGGCAGTGTCGATGCAGCCTGTACGAGCGCAACCATCAGATCGGAGGCTGAAATCGTGGCCATGAGCCAGCTTATAGCCACGCTCTGCACCAGCCAGCCAAGGCTGGATATCTGCGTGGCTGTCCAGATAGAACGAAAGACCGGGTTGTGAAGAGGGATCAGTGTGTTTGCCGCAAAGCGCGGAGGATCTTGACGCCGCATCACTTCTCACCTCCACTGGGTGTCGTTCTTCCGCTCATTTGCTTACAGGGTGCGCTCTGTGCACTGACTGCGTCACAACGAAGTTCCGAGATCGCGCTCGCAACAAGGACAATGTGGCATCCACGGTGCTGATGCGCGTTGAGGTACCAACCTGGCCGTTAGCTGATGGGTCCCGCAGCCCGCTTGGTGCGGTCAGTTCTGCCCTGCGACTCTTGGCTTTGGACGGTGCTAGCGCCCCGATGGCCGGCTTGTCAAACTGCCGTAGTGCCAGCACATCCATCCCATCTGTTGACCGCGATCTCCGACGAGGTCGAGCAGCAGGAGGTCAACGGCAAATCTGGGTATTTCCGCTTCCGGTCGGGCGCGTGGCCATCGTCCAGAAACCCGAAGACGTTCATCACCCATGCGACCACGCGCCCGAGACGATGCGACACGGCGGTAGCGGTTCACCAGAGGACGTGCGTTCTACTCAGCAGGAACATTGTTCTGCCGATCGTCGGCTGCGCCAGCCGCCAAATAAAGCGGCGCCAGAGTTCTTGCACCCGTCATTGGACTCCCGCTTTGCAGGTTTCGCCTAGGGCCTGCATCAGGTCATCGATGATGTCCTGAGGATGTTCAAGCCCTACAGAAATTCGCAGCAATCCGCCTGGCGCTTTGGACTTCGCACCTTCAACGGATGCGCGATGCTCTATCAGAGAATGCGTCCCGCCAAGGCTTGTCGCCCGGACAACAATCTTCAGGCGGCCGGCCACGGCCATTGCAGCATCGGCTCCGCCCTCGACGATGAAGGATAGCATCGCTCCGTAATGGCTCATTTGCCGCGTAGCAAGATCGTGTCCCGGATCAGTTTGCAGACCAGGAAAGAGCACTTTTTCGACGCGCGGATGAGACGCCAGGGCCTCGGCCACTTTCTGGGCGCCTTCGCAATGGGCGCGCATGCGGACCGGCAATGTCTGCAGGCCCCGCAACGCCAGCCAACAGTCGAAGGGCGCTGCGACGCTGCCCTTGTGTTTCTGGACCATCCGCAATGGGCGACCGAGGGGTGACGCGTTTGGGACAATGACGACACCGGCCATCAAATCCGAGTGGCCGCCAATGTACTTTGTCGCCGAGTGCATCACTGCGTCTGCCCCGATTTCGAGTGGCAGTTGAAGCACTGGGGTGGCCCACGTATTGTCCACCACCGCCAAGGCGTTTGCCTCGTGCGCGATTGCGCAGATGGCCGCAATGTCGACAACGCGGATCATCGGGTTTGACGGCGTCTCGATCCAGACGAGGCCAGTCCGCTTCGATGTCACCGCGGCGCGCAAAGCGTCCAAATCGCGCATGTCGACTGGGGCAAAGTCGAAGCGAGACCCAATGTCGGTCTCTTCGATCAGCGAACGAATGCCGAAATACATGTCATCCGGCAGAACGATCCGACCCGCCGACGGATGGCTCTCGAAAACTGCAGCGATTGCGGCCATGCCCGAAGCGAAGGCGATGCCGTCTTCCCCTCCCTCAAGCGTCGCCATGGCCGCCTCGAACGCATTGCGTGTAGGATTTCCATCCCTTGTGTATTCGAAGCCGGACGGAAATGACCCGTTGACACCGCGTTCGAACGTCGTGCTGGTGTGCAGCGGCATGGATACGGCCCCCGTGGACGCGTCGACCCCTCGGCCGCAGTGGATCGCCTTCGTCTCAAAACGCATCGGTTATTTCCTTCCTAACGGGCAGTTGCAATTTCGCCCCGGTCATTATACTGACCGCAATAGGTGAGCCGAGGTCCTAAGTCAACATAATGACCGATGTTACGACAGCCTTTGATGCCGAGCAGGTCCTTGGGCAAGCGATAGCGGCCCGGATCCGAGACTTGAGGCGTGAACAAAACCTGACCCTAGATCGCCTGGCTAAACTAAGTGGCCTGTCAAAGGGAACCGTGGTCGCGCTGGAGCAGGGTAGGGCGAACCCCAGTATCGGCATACTGTGTCGGCTGGCGGCGGCGTTTTCGCTCTCGGTGGCCGATTTGTTGAACGAGCACCCTTCAACGGTGCGCCTTCCCATCGAGCGGACAGAGACCAGGAGGCTTTGGACGAGCGCCAAGGGAAGCTCTGCGCAACTGCATTCGTCGACCTCGGGACGCACGATGTTCGAACTGTGGAGCTGGGTCATGATGCCGGGCGACGTGTTTTCCGCGGACGCTCACAGTCCGGATACGCGCGAGCTGATCTCGGTGACTCAGGGGTCCCTGAGTGTCGTGGTTGGTACCCATGCAGTAATTTTGAGCCAGGGCGAGAGTGCGCGGCTTGTCACTGATCAACCGCACACATACGCGGCGGCAACTGATGTGCCCGCCCACTTCTCGATGGCCGTCCTTGAGCGTGGTGGACAGCGAGATGCGGGGCGCTCGTCAACCGCAACGAAGATGCCCGGGCCCGCTCCGTAAGGCTCCGCCGATTACTAACAACCGCACATTCGCGACAGGAGATAAACCGTTGTACGTTCCGCCTCATTTTGCCGTCCCTGATCAGAACGCCCTGTTCGAGCTTATCGAGAGACACCCGCTCGGTATCCTCGTCACCCAAAGCAAAGGCATCCTCGACGCGAACCACGTCCCCTTTGAGCTTGACCGCTCGAAGGGAGACAAGGGCGTCCTCAATTGTCATGTTGCCCGCAAGAATCCAGTCTGGCAGGAAGTCGCCAATGGAGATGAAGTCCTCGTTATCTTCCGTGCGGCCGACGCTTACATCTCGCCGAACTGGTATCCAAGCAAGCACGAACTCCACAAGCAGGTGCCGACGTGGAACTATCTCGTCGTCCACGCCCACGGACGCATCACTGTCCGGGATGATGAGCGATATGTACGCCGTAACGTGGCGAAGCTCACTCATATGCAAGAAACCTCGCAGCCGGTCCCATGGAAGATGGGCGACGCGCCGAAGGACTTCATCGACGCGATGGTCAAGGCGATCGTCGCTCTGGAGATCGAGATCACCGGCCTGGTTGGGAAATCAAAACTCAGCCAGAACAAAGAGGTGCGCGACATTCAGAACCCTGGTGAAATGCTGCGTGCCCAAGGGGCCATTGCGATGGGAGAAGCGATGCTCGCGGCTGCGGCGGCCAAATCCCAATAGCATGTGTCTTGTCCCGACAAAGCCGCTGGTGCCGGCTTCCCGACGGGTCACCTAGCCCGCCTTGACGCACGGCAATAGCTTTTGACGGCCTGAAGCGACGCTGTGGTCACCGTTGTGATACTTTTCCACGCGCCTGGTCAGGCGGCAGGATTGCTCCGTAGTGGCCGACGGGTTCGTTTCAGTCGCCTGCGCCCCGTTGTATGTCGGCGACCACCCGCTACCGGTTTTGAATGAGGCGCAATCGCGCGCGTTTCGAAGCCACGTACCTTGGGCGGCAAGCTCGACCGTGCGCTCGACGCAGCTCCCAAGTGGCGGCGCCGTCAACGATCTCCTTGAACCTGCGGAACTTGCCTGAAAGCACTTCTCTTACGGGAGATGATTGGCTATGTCGCGGAACCGATGATGGAGATGGTGGCGGGCGCCGCCCTAGCGATCAGACCTGCCTTGCAGCGCAATGGCTACCCGGGCCCGACCGGGAGATGCGGGCGGGACTGTGAACTGCGGAGACGGAGCGGATCGGCATGGAGCCGTGACCGCTTGCGGTCTGGCTCTGGAACGAGTTAAGGAAGCGCGGACTTCCGATCGTGTCAAGCGCCGCCCTCTCGATGATGCCGAACAAATCGGGCCCCGACGAGCGGCGGGCCTTGCCAGATCGGACGGACCGGATGGTTTAAGTAGGTTCGCACCAAGAGCCACGGCACCTGTGTCGTGCGGGTGCTGCTGTCGGCACGCGACCTTCTCGTCAGCCTAGTAGGCAAAATCGAGAACAGATGCCTGGGCTTCTTAAGGCCTTCGGCGTCATATTCGGCAAGAAGATCGATGCCCAGGTGATCCTACACATGCTCAGGATCCAGGCGACGCAGGTCTACCATGATCCGCTGCGAGCCGGCATCAACGACGTGCAGGAACTGTCGAAGACACATGAAGCGATCGCCAGGGCCAAGACCGAGATCCAGCACCGCATCCTGACAACTACCTGCCGCTGTATTTTCCCGAGATCGATCGCTTCCGGGGGAACAGGCGCAGCGATTGGTTCTTTGCCTTCCTCGATGCCTTTTCGACCCCAGCAAGCATCACGGCGCTGACGAAGGAGGAGTTTGTGGCAGCAGCTTGGGATGTCGTCGGCCGCAAGGTCAGCAAGACGCAGATTCTGATGGATATTTTCGAGACGGCGCGCCCATCGATCGGATTGCCGCTGCCACTTGATGCGCCTGCCATTCGCATGTTCCAGATGGTCATTGACGAAGCACGCAGCCTGATCCGGCACCGCAATGAGATCGAAGCACAGGCCGACGATCTGCTGCGGCACAGCCAGGATTATCAGCTCCTGCGACAAATCCCGGGCATCGGACCGATCGAGGCATTGACCGTCATTGCCGAAGCCGGCGATCTTCGCCGCTTAGGTCATCATCGCCAGTTTCTAAAGTTCTGCGGGCTGGACCTCTCGACACAGAAGTCCGGTCAATATCGAGGCCAGACCCTAGCATTCCTAAGCATACTGACCAGGGCGACCTCGACCCCCCTAATCACAGCGGTGAGCTCGCAGGCGGGGTCGATGAACACTATTGATTGGCCGAGCTTGAGCGGCATCTCTATCACATTGATAGCCTATTAGGCTGGTCCGGCGTTTGATCGGACCCATGATCCATCCGAGCGGCTTGTGAGGGATGCAGCCGAACCAGGCGCTGCTCCCACAGTCTTCGCAGGTCCTTCATCAGAGCTTCATGCTCAGCTTGATCCGGCGCAATTATATTGAGGTGATCGCTTAACACGGCTTCGCCCTCAATCCGCATCAGCAGATTAAACAGGTCGTTTGAAATTCGCACACTGTCAATGCTGGAGTGGTTCGGAATAATCTCGCAGACAGTCTCCTGATGATCTCGCGCTGTGTAAGCACGGGTTTGATGGAGGGAGACTGAGGGAGGCAATGAAATCGAAAGCGCAGTCCAATCCTGCAGCGTTGCAGCCCGTTTTTTTACCAGGAAGGGCCCGACCACAAGTCCATCCAGCTCTGTCGTCAAAAATGTGGCAATCGCGTCTGCAACCGTATCCACGATCGGTTCAGCATTGTTGTTAAAGGACGTATTGAGCAGAATTGGAGTGCCTGTCCGCTTCTTGAACGCATTGATGACCTCCCAGTAAGCGGGGTTGGCATCGCGCGATACTGTTTGCAGCCGAGCCGTACCGTCGACGTGCGTAATGGCACCCAACAAGGCGCGCTTTGAGTCACGCACGCGAACGACGAAATTCATGAATGGAAATTCGTGTTTACCGTCCGGGAGGTCGAAAAATTCGCTCGCATCCTCTTCCAGCACAGATGGTGCGAAAGGCCTATAGCCTTCGCGCTTCTTGACCATGGCATTGATCCGGTCCTTGTTTGCAGCGGGCCGAGGGTCGGCAAGAATGCTGCGGTTGCCCAGCGCACGTGGCCCAAACTCCGAACGACCCTGCACCCAGCCGATCACGGCGCCGTTGGTGATCCAGTGGGCTGCACTGCTCGCTACGTCATAAGAGCGTTCAACCTCGAGATGTCCGGACCATGCATTCAGTTCCTGTTCCACGGCGCGGTCGCTCCCGAGATCAGGACCCCAATAGACCTCCTGCAGTCGCTCACGCGGCGCGGGGCGGCCCATCTCGTTAGAGACTATCAGCGCAGCTCCCAATGCGCAGCCAGCGTCGTGAGACGCGGGTTGCACGAAGATGTCTTCGAAAAGCCCTGAATACAGCAGCTTGCCGTTCATCGTGCAGTTGTGGGCTACCCCTCCCGCCAGACACAACCGCTTCATGCCGGTGGCCTCACGGTGGTGCCGGAGAATGTGGAACACGATGCGCTCAAGCGCTTCCTGCAGTGACGCACTCACATCTCGATGCTGCTGGGTGAAAGGCATTCCCTTTCGCCTGATCTCGATGTTGCGGAGCAACGCCGGACCGATGCGGTCGAGGTGAACACGGTAGCCACCGTTGGCGGAGAGCTCGTAGAACTGCTCGAAGAGCTCGCGATAGGGAGCGGGGTCGCCATAGGGCGCGAGTCCCATTACCTTATACTCGTCGAACATGCCGTAGCCGAGACAGCGGATCGTCTCGAGATAAAACAGCCCAAGAGAATTGTCCTCCGGGAAAGCCTCGATTTGCGTAATTTCTGTGCCAGACCCTACCGCCACAAGGCCCGACAGGAAATCACCACAGCCATCAATCGCTAGAATGAGACTTTGTTCGAAGCCCGACATTGCAAAGGCGCTCACGGCGTGCGCCTGATGATGACCTACGAATGAAATACGCGAACTGTCCAACTTAGTGCCGAACTCACGCGCTAACAGGTTCTGCACCAACATTTTAGCATCCAACGGAGTGGAGAGAATGTCCGGTTGGGAAGCGGACATACCTTCAAGCATGGCGTTGGCATAGGGCTCGCTGGCGTAGACCGCGACACGATCAATGTCGCTGAGCTGAACCCCGGCCGTCGAGAGACAGTATTGAATCGAACCACTTGGCAGCTTGTTCGAGTGCTTGATTCGATTGAGGCGTTCCTCTTCTACGGCGGCTATCACCTTTCCGTCTCGGACGAGCACCGCGGCGCCATCGTGCATAAAGGCGTTCGGACGCTCGAATCGGTTTTCATGGACTTGGTCAAGTCCGCCGCTGATTCCTAGGCACAGCATTTCTTTCTCCAGATAGTAACGGGAAGCCAAATTGGCTTACCTCGACTGTTTCCAACTAAATAGGCCGTGTTGTCGCCTGCAGCTGCGACCGCCCGTCAGGCATCAGCGGCATCGAAGAAAGCCCCATAAACGATCAATGAGATGCTTCGACTGTGACGCCTACAGTGCCATCACGCCGAGAGCTTGGCTGGATCATCCAATCCTGAGCGGCTGCTGACATGTATCCGGCGATAGTGTTTTCATCGGCAGAACCAACTTGCGATGCCGCCTGTCTTGGGAAGGGCGGCCGTCGACGAATAACAGTACCGCCCCCGTGAACTGGCCCGATTTCATTCTCCGAAGCGACCATGGTCGCACCGCCCGACATTGTCGGCCAGTTGCAACTCACTTTCTCGGCACGACCTCCACTGCACGTCAGGGCGCATCGAAGATTTTCTCCTTTGGATTATTCCTAAGGCAGCTTTCGTCACGCGATAGAGCAGCGTGTGATTGGTGCGTGAGGCTCTTTTTTGTCCATGCACGATTCCGGAAGAGTGATGAAATCGATTGTTTTGATCAAAGTCATCCACGCTATGAATAACAGCCGCAGCACATGCGTTTTCAAAGCGCTTCAGGCTTCCCGGATGGCTACTCCGATGTGAAGCGCATGGCATTCCAAGCGCTCTGTCAACCAAACGATGAGTATCGGCGTCGACCCTCATTGCCTTCGTCTTCGCGACTCCGTGACAGCGGCTGGCATTGTGTTTGTAGGGCATCGGGCGAAGATCATGTCGATCGGCCATCTCGCCTGCCTATTGACAAACCCTTGAACAATGATCCACGCACCAGCGCGATTGTGATCACGAGCGCCTCTGAGCTCGGGAGGTTCGGTTTTCTGAGGGTTCCTGGGTCTCCGAAGCGATGGAGGTAGCTAGCCTTCCTGGTGCTATACGGTTGTGCTCTTCATGGAGTGGACGCGTTTGCGTCTCGAAAGCGGTTCTTCAGTGGAACCGGCGCCAAGGCCCGTCTGTGGTCGTTCAGAACACGGGGTGCCGTCTCCAAACCGGATATTGGAGCGGGCAGCCGCCGGAATTTGACCAATGGAAATGAGCGCCTGTCAGGAGGCGTTCGAAAACGGCGCGATCTTCATCGCGGCTGTTTCATGGTGTCATTCCCGACATGTTCTTTATAATCGGCAGCTTGCGGATAGTCTTGCCCGTCGCCGCCCGTAGCGCGTTGGCGACGGCCGGGCCGATCGGCGGCACACCTGGCTCACCAACTCCCGTGGGCGGCTCCTCGGACGGCACAATGTGCACCTCGACTCGCGGCATCTGCTCGATCCTGAGCGGTGTATAGGTATCGTAGTTCTCTTGGTCTACGACACCGCCCTTCAGGGTCAGCTCCTCCTGGAGGATCGCACCTAGCCCGAATCCGATACCGCCCTCCATCTGAGCGCGAATCTGGTCAGGATTTATCGCGGTGCCGCAATCTACCGCGCAGACGACGCGGTCGACCTTGAAACCATTTTCATCGTTCAGGGTGATCTCCACCACATCGGCGACATAGGTCGAGAGGCTTTCATGCAGGGCCACGCCGCGGAAACGGCCTTCCGGCAGAGGCTTGTCCCAGCCTGCCTTCTCAGCAGCCACTTTAAGCACGGCGGCATGCCGTGGATGGTGACCGAGCATTGACAAGCGGAAGTCGACCGGATCACGGTTCGCAGCGGCGGCGAGCTCATCGATCAGGGTTTCCACCGCGTAAGCGGTGTGGGTGGAGCCTACCGAACGCCACCACAGCACCGGGATGTTCACGTCCGTGGTGGTCAGCTCGACCTTCAGGTTCGGGATCGCATAGGGCAGGTTGGTGGCGCCCTCTACGGAGGTTGGATCGATGCCGTTCTTGATCATCGCCGCAGAGGTCGAACCGCCCAAGACCGATTGGCCCACGATGTGGTCATGGAGAGCGACGACATTGCCTTTCTTGTCGAGCCCCGCCTTGACTGCGTGCACATAGGCCGGCCGGTACCGCCCACCCCGCATGTCATTCTCGCGGGTCCACTGCACCTTCACTGGCTTGCCGCGTCCCAGTGCACGCGCTGTGGAAACAGCTTCGATAATGACATCTGCATCCAAGACCGCGCGGCGGCCGAAACTGCCGCCGGTCTTCATCACGTGCAGCCTCACCTTGTCCGGCGTGGTGCCGCCTACCTGAGCGGCAGCCGCCTGATAGAGGTCGGGCATCTGGTGTCCGCCCCAGACGTCGATGGTGCCGTCTTCGTTGATTCGGGCGGCCGCGTTGAGTGGCTCGATCGAAGCATGGACAAGATAGGGGAATTCGTAGTGCCCCTCGATGATTTTCTCAGCACTGGCGAACGCTGCGGGAGTGTTACCGTCGTCGCGCGCGGTGGCCGCGCCCAGATCGTCTGCTGCCTTGTTGTATTCGGCCATGATCTCGGCCGTGCCGCGCTCTTCGGCCTTCTCCTCGTTCCAGGTCACCTCCACGAGGTCGCGGCCCTTCAGCGCCGTCCAGGTGTCCCTGCCAACCACGGCAATGCCTCGCGGCGTCTGGACGACATCGACAATGCCGTCGAGTGCCTTGGCCTTGGTTGCGTCGAAGCTCTCGATCTCGGCGCCGAACTTCGGCGGATGGATCATAACGGCCGTCTGGAGTCCCTCCATCATGAGGTCGATCGTGTAGGTCTGCGCGCCGTTGGTCTTGCCGGCGGAATCGTAGCGCTTGAGGCTGTCCGATCCGATCTGGGCCCACTTGTCGCGCGGCTTTAGCGGCACGTCGTCGGGAACCGGCATTCCCGCTGCGGCTTCAGCCAGGTCACCGTAGCGCGCCTGCATCCCTGAGGCGTGCGACACGACCCCGGAAGCGACTTTGATCTCGCCGGCTGGCACGTCCCACCGCTGCGCCGCGGCCGCCACCAGCAAGGCCCGTGCGGCAGCACCCGCCTTGCGGTAGCGTTCCCACGACGAGCCCATCGACGTGGAGCCACCAGTTGCCTGTGCGGCCCCGCCCCAGGCGAGATTGCCGTAGAACGCGGTATTGCCATATCCGCCGACCACGTCCACCTGCGCCCAGTCGCCGTCGAGCTCTTCCATAACCAGGGTGGCGATGCCGAAATAGGAGCCTTGTCCCATCTCGAACTGCGAGGAGTGGATGATGATTCGGTTCTCCTTTGTGATCTCGACATAGGTCTGGAACGGGTTCGCCTGAACCTTTGCAGGGGTCGTTTGTGCGATGTCGGGCGCGGCCAGCACTGGCCGGTAGCCCACTGCGAGGCCGCCGGTGGTGACGCCCGCGCCGACGAGGAACCAGCGGCGCGTGGGCCGCACGGCAGTATGCTTCGAGAGAAACTGCGACATGCCTCAAGTCTCCAGCCGGTTGGCGGTCTCGTGGATGGCCGCGCGGATGCGATGATAGGTGGCGCAGCGGCAGAGGTTGCCGCTCATCGCCGAATCAATATCATCGTCCGTCGGCTTAGGCGTTTCTGTAAGGAGGGCCACGGCCGACATGATCTGGCCAGACTGGCAATAGCCGCATTGAGGTACGTCGAACTCGGCCCACACGGCCTGGACCGTTTCGCCTATCTTGCCCGACACACCCTCAATGGTGGTGATCGAGGCTCCTTCGATGTCGCCGACTGCGGTCTGGCACGAGCGCGTCGGCATGCCGTTAACGTGAACCGTGCAAGCGCCGCACTGGGCAAGCCCGCAACCGAATTTCGTTCCCGTGAGTCCGATGACGTCACGGACCGCCCAGAGCAGCGGCATCTCTGGATCGACGTCGAGTGTTCGCGCCTCGCCATTGAGGGTAAAAGCGACCATTGCTTGCTCTCCTTGTCCTGAGCTGGCTATCTCGTTGAGCCTCCGCCCGCCTGGCAACCGAGCTCTTGTTGCTGAGGCCTAGCGACCACACCGTAGGAACGCGCAGCTCAAGCAACAAGCCGCTAGGTTGGCGAGTTACGAGATCGTGAAGTGGGTCGTGTCGAAAGGCTGGAGGCAACTGAATGTCATTTTTTGGGCGGACAGGCCGCTTTAGGCTGGGTTACACGAGACTGGACATTCGGGTCGTCGCGAACATCGACCGCTGGTCGGCCGCGTCCGGCAGGGCCCTGATTGGCTACACGAAATGAAATGGGACTACTATCGATGGGGGCCTACCTCGACCCGCAACCTCCACGACTGGACCCTCAGGTTTCCGGCTATCGTCCCGGGCGGTGGCCGAGCTCGGCGCCTCGGACGCGATAATAGACGGTGAGGCGTTCGTCGTTGACCAGAAGGCTTGTCGCGCATTCCCAGTCTTCAGCGGGCTCTTGGCCGCGGCGGGAGACGTCAGGACCATGCTTGCCGGCTTCGACCTGCTCGAGATCGACGGCGAGGGTCTTCGCGATCGGCCACTCGTCGATCGGCGCAAAGCGCTAGTTAACCTGCTGAGACGCCGCCAAACGGCATCGTTCTGAGCGACGAGATCAGCGGCGGCAGCGACATTCTCGCGCAAGTCTCCCAGTTCGGCCTCGAGGGCATCGTCTCCAAGCTGCGTGTCAGTCCATATCGATCCGGCCGGCGCCAAGAATGGGTGAGACAAAATGCGTGCTGAGTGATGAGTTCATCGTCATCGGCTGCGAACCCGGCAACAGTTACGGGGGTCGGGAAGCGTGCTCTGGCGAATGTCGAGGACGGAAATCTGGTGTTCGCCGGCGGCATTGGCACCGGCTTCAATGCGCGCACCGGGCCGGAAGTAAAGCGCCGGCTCGATGCCATTCCAATGGATAAACCACCGATTCCTAGTTTGAAGGCGAACGGTGCGGCATGGGCGGAGTGCCCTGCGCAGTCTGTACCTCCGCAGTCGATTGTCGAGTTCGAAGGGGGTGTGATTGGCGTCGAGACCGCTCCAGCCATGGCTATCAGCACGCCGAGTGCGTTGTTTTCGATCAGTTCTCGAAATGAGCGGCTAAATACCTTTCACTTGCCGCACGGGGTTTGCTGTTCACCGGCTGGCATCCGATGGCAAACCTTTCAACGCGGCGGCGATCTGGCGCTTGGCTGCTGGGGGCAGAGGCAGGATGGGACGCGGGGGTTCGGCACTGCAAACGTCGAGCAATTCAGCGAGTGCATAGACGACGCGAAGGCTCGAGAACTCCTTGAAGAGGCTCCAGATCGGGACCAGCGCGGCATTGATCCGTCGCGCTTCGGCCGCATCGCCCTGTTGCGCCGCTGTGACGATCGTCATGCAGACCTCGGGCAGGATGCCCGCGAGGACGCTGTACCATGTGTCGGCGCCGGCGATCATGGCCTCGGCGGCGTTCCAGTCGCCGCTGTAACCAATCGAGAACCCTTCCGGCAGTGTGCGCCTCTGGGCGGTCAGGTGGTTGTTGATCGCATCGCTTTTGTCTGTCGGATTCTTGATGGCGACAATCCCAGCCACCTTTGCCAGGCGGCTGACAAGGGGTGGACTGAAATGGAAATGCGTCGTTCCTGGATTGTCGTAGACGACGATCGGCAGGCCACTTTCGCGCGCCACGGTGGAGAAATGATCGAACACCTCGTCATCAGTAAGCGGGGTGTAGGAGGCGGCGGCAAGCAAACCCGCAGCTGCTCCAAGGGCCTTGGCGTCTTGCGCGAGCCCCACGGCTTCATCGGTGCGCAGCGCGCCCACACCCACCACGACCGGCATTTGCCCCGCCGTTTGGTCCAAGGTCTCGGAGAGCGCCCGCCGCCGTTGCTCGCGCGACAGATAGATGTATGTGCCGGTGCTGCCGAGAAGACCGATGGAATCGACCTGAGCAATGCCAAGCCGAGCAATCAGCCTGCGCAGGGCAACGCTATCGACGCGGCCGTCACGATTGGTCGGGGTGATGGGGAACGCGGAAAGACCGCTCAGGAATGCCATGGCAAGGCTCCAGATCTATGTGTGAGCGCAGAGGTGGCCGCACGCCAGGTCATTACAAGACGTCCAAAGCCCGCCGCAGATCGGCGATCAGGTCATCAGCGTCTTCAAGCCCCACCGAGAGACGCATGAGATCCTCGCCGACTCCATCGGCCAAATGGGCATCCTTGCGGATCGGCTGCCGAGCACGGGTGAGGCTTGCTGGATGATAGATGAGGCTGTCGGCATCGCCGAGGCTAACGGCGCGAATGATCAGGTTGAGCCGGTCCATCATCCGGCGCGCTCCTTCGTATCCAGCGTGGAGGCCAAAGGCCAACATGCCCGATCCGTTGGACATCTGTTTTCGCGCCGTCACCTGATCAGGGTGCGAGTCGAGGAACGGATAACTCACAAATGCCACCGCCGGGTGCGCTTCCAGCGCCCGAGCCACCGCAAGGGCTGTGGCGCTGTGCCGTTCCATACGCAGCGTCAGCGTCTTGAGACCGCGCAGGATTAGGAAAGCTGACATGGGCGAGAGCGCTGCGCCGGTGATGTAGCGCAGGCCCGTTTCATGCAGCGTACGGAGCGTTTGGGCGTCGCCGAGAAGCGCCCCGCCAAGGGCATCGCCATGACCATTGATGTACTTGGTCATCGAATGGAGCACGATGTCCGCCCCGTGCTCAAGCGGTCGCTGGAGCGCGGGCGAGGCGAAGGTGCTGTCGACTGCAACCCTTACACCGCGCGCGTGAGCGCGCTCGGCAATTGCCGCTATGTCGAGGATGCGGCTCAGCGGATTCACCGGCGTCTCGAAGAAAACCAGCCGCGTCCGCTCGGTGATCGCAGCATCGAGATTGTGGGGATTTGACAGATCGACCGCGACGACCTTGATGCCGAAGCGGGGGACCGCCTGTTCGACCATGGCAAGCGTGTTCGCATAAAGCGTGTTGTGGACGATGAGTTCATCGCCCTGGGACAGGAGCGACAGGATCAGAGTGCCGAAGGCCGCCATCCCCGAGGCAACAACCAGCCCCGCCTCGGCTCCTTCCAGATTCGCGAGCCGCTGCTCGAGGATCTCGGTCGTGGGATTGTATTCGCGCGCATAGAGCCTTCCACCAAGGGCGGCGGCGGCATCGTTTGCTGCCACGCTTTCGAACCCATAGGTTGACGTCAGGAACACTGGCGGCTGGACGGCATTGGAAAAGCCGGCCGGATCGTAGCCATGATGGATCGCCCGGGTGGCAAATCCGGGGCTGGTGCGGTTGAGCGACCCCGTGGGAGCATCGGTTTCGGATTGATGGGAGCTGGTCATTCGGCCTCTGCGATTTCTCTTGGGGTTCCGAAAGATTGACGGCAACCTGGCCAATGTGAAATATCCAGTTGGCGATGAAAGAGATGGTCCAGTCTTCAAGTGCCGGGTCTGCAGCGCGCTCGCACGCGATGGGTGCACGCCAGATATACGAAGCCCTTCGCGAGCAAATCCTCGGCGGCGTCTACGAAACCGGCAGTCAGTTGCCATCCTCCCGGGCCCTGGCAAATGACCTCGGCGTTTCGCGAACCACGGTGACGGTCGCCTATGAACAACTGGCTGCGGAGGGTTTCATCGAAGTCCGTCAAGGCGCACGACCTCGCGTTGCGTCTTCGTTGATGGGCCATGGGACGGGGCGCACTCACGCGCAACGGGTCGGCCCAATCCACCTGTCCGCATTTGGCGAGCGGCTGCGCGCGACGTCACCCTGGCCAGATTATCTGCCGACTGGGCTGAAGGTCGAGTTCCGCTATGGCGACCTCGCGCCGTCGGATTTCCCTTCATTGGTCTGGAAACGCGCGATGAACGAGGCGATGGGGCAGCGCCCGCTGCGTCTTGCCTATGACGATCCTCGCGGCTCGCGCCGGCTTCGCCAGGCGCTTCAGGGCTATCTCTGGCGCGCCCGGACCCTGAGCTGCGACCTCGACCAGATCATAGTTGTGAACGGTTCGCAGCAGGGCCTTGATCTGTGCGCGCGCCTGCTTCTCGATCCCGCCGACCGTTTCGTCATCGAGGATCCGTGCTACAGGATGGCGCGTCAGGTCTTTGCCAGTACGGGTGCCTCACCCATCCCGGTCATCGTCGACGAAGACGGGATGAGGACCGAGTTGCTGGCGGGGATCGGAGCACGACTGGCTTATGTGACGCCATCGCATCAGTTTCCGCTGGGCGGCGTCATGCCGATCGCGCGCCGCCATCAGCTTCTGAAATGGGCGCGGCACAACAACGCCTATGTGATCGAGGACGACTACGACAGCGAATATCGCTACGACATCAATCCGGTCCCTCCGCTGCACAGTCTCGAGGACCACGGGGCTGTCATCTACCTCGGCACGATCTCCAAAACGCTCTCGCCGATGCTGCGCATCGGCTACCTCGTCGTCCCGCCCGAATTGCAGGAGGTCTTCGCAACCGCCAAACAATTCGCAGACCGGCATTCGCCGGTCGCTGAACAGGAAGCGCTGGCATCGTTGATCGAGAGCGGCGGCTACGAAAGCCATGTGCGCCGTGTGCGCAGGCTGAACGGCGAGCGTCGGGAAACGTTGTTGGGTGCCTTGCAGCATAGCTTCGGGGATCGCATCACTGTCCAGGGAGCAGATGCGGGACTGCACGTCGCGGTTTGGTTCAATGACCTGCCACGATCGCGGGAAACGGCCTTGGTCGAATCCGCCCGCGACGCTGGCCTGGGGCTACACCTGATCTCGCCGCTCTACGAACGGCCATCGGACGAAGGCCGCACCGATCGCGTCGGACTTGTCATGGGCTATGCCGCCTTGAGCATTCGGCAGATCGGGAAGGGCGTTGAGGTCCTGCGAGAGGTTGTCAAGCAGGTGCAAGACGCGATGCCGGCGCGGAACAACTGAGCCGGGGCGACGCCGAAAGCTGGCGCTGAAAACGGTCCGAGGGCCCCCCGTGTTTCTTTCCAAACAGCCAACTGGACCGGGAAAATGCCATGCAACTGGCGCTGTTGATCAGGCCAGTTTTGCAGCAGGTTTCCACGAGACGAATTTCCGAGAGCGATGATGACCTGGCGAGGAAAGCTGCTTCACGTCCATATCGCGCCTGCCGCCTCCTATGAAATGGAGGAGCTGGCGCAGGCGCAGCTTATTGCCGGCCAAGGCGTTGTCGGAGACCGCTACTACCTGGGGACGGGGACCTATTCCGCGCGTCCTGACGTTCGCGAAGTGACGCTGATCGAAGCTGAAGTCTTGGACGCCATCGCGCAGGGCGAACCCAGAATTCCGGGCTTCAAGGCCAAGCTCGCACCCGAAGATCACCGGCGCAATCTGACGACACGAGGCGTTCCGCTTAGCCATCTTGTCGGCAAACGCTTCCGGGTCGGGGAAACGATTCTCAGGGCCGCCCGGATGAATGTGCCGTGCAAGTATATCGAGGAGTTGCTCGGGCTTCCGGGTCTCTACGAGGGGCTTCTGAACCGCTCCGGCCTGAACTGCACAATCGAGGTCGGGGGCGTGATCCGCCCCGGTGATCTGATCTTGCCCATCGACGAGTGAAACGCCATGGCCTCGCCGCGCATCATCATGAAGCTGACCGTGACCGCCGCCCGCAAGGAGCCGGGCGACGTGCTGGTCATCGACCTGAAACACCCACGCAAACCTGTGCTGCCGGCGTTCGAAGCGGGTTCTCACGTCGACGTCCATCTGCCTGAAGGGAAGGTGCGTCAGTATTCACTTTGCGGCGACCCGACCGAGCTTGGCCGCTACACCATCGCGGTGAAGCGCGAGAATGACGGCCGTGGCGGCTCGGCGTGGATCCACGAAACCATTGCCGTCGGCTCCACACTGCCTGTCTCCGCGCCACGCAACCATTTTGCGCTCAAGCCAGGCGAGGGGCCGACTTTGCTGCTGGCAGGGGGAATCGGGATCACCCCGATTCTGGCCATGGCGCGCGCGCTCACCCGGCAGGCCAAGCCCTTCGAGTTGCACTATTTCACCCGCAGCCGGGCGCTCACGCCACTCTTGGCGGCGATCGGGAGCGATCTTCCTGGCGGCAATGTGCGGATCCATTTCGACGACGAGCCTCAGACCCGGCAGAACATCGCCGCGCTGCTGGCGAACCGTTCGGACGACGCGCAGACATACTACTGCGGACCGCCTGGCTTCATGGCGGTTGTGGGGCGCGCGGCTCAACACTGGCCCGAGGGTATTGTTCATTTCGAAACTTTCCAGCCTCCCGAGTTTGATGGCGCGCCACCGGAACCGTTCGTCATAGAACTGGCTGAGGGCAGGGTGGTTGAGGTTTCGGCTGAGACCACGGCACTGGCCGCCTTGCGTGCGGCCGGTGTGCCGTTGATGGCCTCGTGTGAGAACGGGGTGTGCGGGACCTGCGAATGCGCAATGCTGGCGGGACAGCCGATCCATCGGGATGCCGTCCTGTCCAAGGAGGCACGCGGCCACCGCTTCATCCCCTGTGTGTCGCGCGCGACAGGTGTGTTGAAACTCGATCTTTGACCATTTGGGCGGGGGTCCTGTGAGACCGGCAGCTGATTTGCGGGAAACTGAATGACGAGGAAACTGAAATATCTGAACGAGATCGAGCGCTGCGTCTCCTGGCTCGCAGCCTGGACGATCCACCACGCCAACCACGTCCGCGAGGGCGATGAGATCAAGGTCGGGGGGCATCAGGCCTCGTCCGCGTCGCTGAGTACCATCATGACCGCGCTCTACGGTTCGGTCCTGCGCCCGCAGGATCGGGTGGCGGTCAAACCCCATGCGGCGCCGATCTTCCATGCACTTCAGTATCTGGCGGGCAACCAGACCCACGAAAAGCTCATGAACTTCCGCGGCTACAAGGGCGCGCAGAGCTACCCTTCGCGGACGAAGGATGTCGACGATGTCGACTTCTCGACCGGGTCGGTGGGTCTCGGCGTTGCTCAGACGCTGTTCTCGTCGCTGGTGCAGGACTACGTCTCGGGTCACGGCTGGATGAAGGAGCGTGCCGAGGGCCGAATGGTCAGCCTGATCGGCGACGCCGAGATGGATGAGGGCAACATCTACGAGGCCCTGATCGAAGGCTGGAAGCACGGGCTCAGGAACTGCTGGTGGGTGGTCGACTACAATCGCCAGTCGCTCGACGCCGTGATCCGGGAGGGCCTCTGGCAGCGTTTCGAGCAGATTTTTCGCAACTTCGGCTGGGACGTGATGGTCCTGCGCCACGGCGCTCTGCAAGAGGCTGCCTTTGCCGAGCCGGGGGGCGAGAAGCTGCTCGAGTGGATAGAGCGCTGTCCGAACCAGCTCTATTCGGCGCTGACCTTCCAAGGGGGTGCTGCCTGGCGCAAGCGGCTGCTCGACGAGATCGGAGACCAAGGGCCGGTCACCACTCTGATCGAACGCCGCTCCGACGACGAGTTGCAGGCGTTGATGACGAACCTTGGCGGGCATGACATGCCGAGCCTCCTCGAAGCCTTCGAGGCGGCGTCCAGGCATGACCGTCCCGTCTGCTTCATCTGTTACACCATCAAGGGCTACGGTCTGCCGCTTGCCGGACACAAGGACAACCACGCGGGGCAGATGACGCCCACGCAGATGGAAGACTACCGCCTGCAAATGGGCGTAAAGCGGGGTGAGGAGTGGGACAAATGGGCGGCCGCCACCTTGCCGGAAGCGGAACTTGACGCCTTCTTCGCAAAGGCGCCGTTCTTCAGTGAGGGGCATAGGAGGCTGTCTGCGCCGTCGGTGCCGGTGCCTGAAACCCTTCCGTCACCGGGGCAGCCCGGCAAGCCGCTCTCGACCCAGATGGGGTTCGGCCAGATCCTGAACGACATCGCACGCGAGCGCAGTCTGCTTGCCGACCGCATTGTCACCACCTCGCCCGATGTGACGGTCTCGACCAATCTCGGTGGCTGGGTCAACCGGCGCGGCCTTTTCGCCCGGGAGACCATGGCGGACACCTTCAAGGCCGAACGCATTCCGTCGACCTTTACCTGGGAATTTGGGCCGAAGGGGCAGCACCTCGAGCTCGGGATCGCCGAGTCGAACCTGATGATCATGCTCGGGGCACTCGGTCTCTCGCACTCGATCAATGGCGTGCGCCTGCTGCCGATCGGGACAGTCTATGATCCCTTCATCTACCGATCGGCCGACCAGCTAAACTACGCCTGCTATCAGGATGCGCGCTTCATGCTGGTCGCAACGCCCTCGGGCGTGACGCTAGCGCCCGAGGGCGGAGCACACCAGTCGATCGGCACCCCATTGATCGGCATGGCGCAGGATGGGCTTTGCGCCTTCGAACCGGCCTTCGTCGACGAACTGTCCGTGATCATGCGCTTTGCCTTCGATTACATGCAACGTAATGGCGAGGGGGATCCGGATGAGACGACGTGGCTGCGTGATCAGACCGGAGGATCGGTCTATCTTCGCCTGTCAACCCGGCCGCTCGAGCAGCCGCTGCGCGACATGAACCCGGCGCTCGCGCGGGACATCGTCAATGGCGCCTATTGGCTGCGTCCGCCTGGGCCCAACGCGAGTGTCGTCATTGCTTATCAAGGCGTCGTCGCGCCGGAGGCGATTGCCGCGACGGGTCTTCTGGCGGAGGACCGGCGCGATGTCGGGCTGCTCGCGATCACCTCCGCGGACCGGCTTAATGCGGGCTGGCAGGCGGCGGAACGTGCCCGGCAGCGTGGCGCGATTGGCGCCCTGAGTCATATCGAGCGGCTGCTCGCGCCGCTATCGCGTGACTGCGGCATCGTCACCGTGATCGACGGCCACCCGGCGACGCTCGCGTGGCTCGGTGGGGTTAACGGGCATCGCGTGAAGGCGCTAGGGGTCGAGCAGTTCGGCCAGACGGGGACTATTGCGGACCTATACCGTCACCACGGCCTGGACACCAACGCCATCGTACATGCGGCGCAGGCGGTCAGTGCGGGACCGGCTGTTCGCTACCGGAAGGCGCTGCCTTGACCATGAGCGACCGGATGCTCCGTGGCTGGTACGGATCGGCTGTTTCCACGGGCGTTCCGGTTCGCTTCAAAGCGGACAGGGCCGGGACACTGTGGACGTTCTGATCGCGCTTGAGTAGCTTGTGCGACCCCCAGGGTCACCTGGGAATACGCAGGGAGGCGGCTTTTATTTAGCCTTGCGCCCAATTACGAATTCGATCCAATCCAGTCCGGAGCAAAAGCTCCGCGTCCTCCCGATTTTCGGCTTCGACGTAGCACCGCATTTCCGGGGCATTTCCGGATGGACGCAAATGCAAGACACGCTTATCCGCGAGAGTGATACGAAGTCCGTCAACATCGCTAACCTTGCTTACCACTCCAATCGACCCGACGAAGGCGGCGATGTTAGTTTCCGCTGTACGAAGGTATGTCATGAGGCGAGTGCTGCTTTCGACGGAAAAATTTTCCAAGCGATCCGCCGCCGCCGCCGGCAATTGAAAGGAACTGCTAATCTCCGACAGTGGCTGCCCACTTGTATTAACAAGGGAAAGTGCCGCGAGGATGGGGAGAAAACTGTCGCGTGTAGGTAGCGCTGGCAGTTTAGTTCCGTTCGGGTCAAAGTCCGTGCCGGTCAACAAACCACCGTTTGCTTCGAAACCAACCACGCGCTCGTGACCCGACGCAACCAAATCGAGCATGGCAGCAATAACAAATGGCGATCCAACCTTGGTACGCACGACTTTAAAAGAACCTGCGGTCTCGATACCAGAGTTTGATGTGACCGGCGTGACGACTGCCTTCGCTTGCAGGAAGTTCGCCGTAATCAGGCCTAACAAATCACCGCGAAGGGGGTCTCCGTGGTCGTCAGCTACCAGTGGGCGGTCACCATCGCCATCTGCCGAGACGACCGCATCAAGCCGATGCTCTTTGGCCCAGAGCTTGAACTGTTGAGCAGTCTCGTCAGAGACCGCTTCAGTGTCGACAGGAATGAAACCTTCCGAACGTCCCAGGGTTACGACCGTCGCACAGTGATATGAGAGAATGTCAACCAAGAGATCGCGCGCGACTGTGCTGTGCTGATATACGCCCACCGTTAAGCCCTTTAGAGCATTAATCTCCATAAGCTTTCGATTGCGCGCCATGAAAAAGGCCTTGCATTCGGCCTCCCGGTGCTGCCGACGTGCAACAGCACCTTCAAGGACGTATCCGCGCTTCTCCAGCTGCAAGGCGATGCGCGTTATCTCCCGCTCATCACCCTTGTCGATCTCACCGTCGGGTCGATAGAATTTTATTCCATTACGGTCGGCCGGAATGTGCGAGCCTGTGATCATCAAACAACCACTCTTACGCGCCTGAGCATACAGTGCCAGGGCAGGGGTGGGGACTGCGCCGCAATCGACTACGATGAAGCCGAGCGCGGACAGTGCCGCCGCACAGACGGCGGCGATGGCCGGACTCGAGGCGCGAAAGTCGCGCCCTATGAGTATCTCGTCGCCAATTCTGGCCAGGCCGGATTCCAGCAGGAATGTCGCGAATGCCGTTGCATATAGGGCAGAGGCGGCTCCTGCCAATTCTGTCGCCAGGCCCCGTAATCCACTTGTTCCGAATTTCATACCAAATCCGACGTTGCTAACCGGGTTTTGAAGGTAACATGCTCAAACTTTGGCTCGTCCGGAATGCCCATCGACAGATCCCTCGGACGAGAACAAGAAGTACATTCGGTTACCGTAGACGCGTTCGGTTATCGACGGTTACCCTTGTGAGGATTGACGCAGTCGGCGTCGGCGTGGGCAGCGCACCGTGACCTTCAAGGACGAGGTTGGAGCGGATGGGGTCCGGGTCCGGCGGGGCTCCTCGCGGCTGGCTCACATGAGCGCTATCGCCATCGAGTGATTGTCTCAGTCTACATTAGCTCTGGGTTCCGAAAGCGCGTACAGGCCTGAGACGCAGCAAATCCTCTTATCTATCGCCGTTCGGTGTAGCTCCCGTTTAGAAATGCATGATAGACACTCTCGATGCCTTCCATGAGAGTGATCTTTGCTGCCCACCCCAAAGTGCGCAGCTTGTCGACGCTCATGAGCTTTCGCGGTGTACCGTCAGGTCTAGAGTGATCATGCGCGATCTCCCCAGTAAATCCGACTACACGGCAGATCATTCTAGTCAGCTCTAGGATCGTGATGTCCTGTCCGCAGCCGAGATTGACGTGATCATGGTCAGAGTAGTTCTTCAGAAGGAAGACTAATGCGTCGGCGCAGTCGTCGACGTGCATGAATTCCCGACGTGGTGTGCCCGTGCCCCAGATGGTGATTTGCTTATCACTTATGAGCTTAGCTTCATGCGCTTTCCGGATCAGCGCTGGGATGACGTGGCTTGACTGCAAGTCATAATTGTCGCCTGGCCCGTAGAGATTCGTCGGCATAGCGGAGATGTAGTCGCGGCCGTATTGCTGGCGATAGGCTTGAGCCATTTTGATGCCGGTGATCTTGGCGACGGCGTAGCATTCGTTGGTGCGCTCTAGTGGCCCGGTCAAAAGCGCGCTTTCAGGAATGGGCTGTGGTGCCATCTTCGGATAGATGCAAGACGAGCCGAGGAAGAGGACGCGGTCGACATTGTTTTCGTGGGCTGCCGCGAAGATATTGGCCTCGATCATCAGATTGTCGTAAAGAAAGTCGACCGGATAGGTGGCGTTCGCGAGAATACCACCTACCTTTGCCGCCGCCATAATGATAGCGTCCGGTTTCATCACTGCCACGAAGTTTTCAACCTCGGTCTGTCGCTTGAGGTCTAGCTCTCCCCGAGGGGCGGCCACAACTTTGCAGTCTTCAGACGCGAGTCGGCGTACAACAGCGCTGCCCACCATACCTTTGTGGCCAGCGACCCACACGGTTTTTCCGTTCAGATCATACATTACGCTTCCTTCATGACTACAGATGTCTGCATGACCTTCAGGTCTTCGCGCACCATTTCCGCAGCAAGCTCGCGCACGGATGTCTCATGCACCCAGCCGAGCTTCTCCTTCGCCTTGGTAGCGTCACCCAGGAGAAGATCGACTTCCGTGGGGCGGAAGTAGCGTGGGTCCACTTGGACTAGGCATCTGCCGCTCGCTACATCATAGCCCTTTTCGCCGACACCCTTGCCACGCCATTCGATCTCGACGCCGATATCTTCGAAAGCCCACTCGACGAATTGGCGGACAGGAGTCGTTTTGCCCGTAGCCAGCACGTAATCATCCGGTTGATCCTGCTGTATCATCATCCACATACCTCGCACGTACTCACGCGCATGGCCCCAATCGCGTTGAGCATCGAGATTGCCGAGATAAAGCTTGTCCTGCTTGCCCAGGTAGATAGCAGCGGCAGCGCGGCTGATCTTGCGCGTCACAAAAGTTTCGCCACGAAGGGGGCTTTCGTGATTGAAAAGAATGCCGTTGGAAGCGTGCATACCATAGCCCTCGCGATAATTGACGACCATCCAGTAGGCGTAGAGCTTGGCGGCGGCGTAAGGGCTGCGCGGATAAAAGGGCGTCGTTTCGTTCTGCGGTACGGACTGCACGAGGCCGTATAGCTCCGAAGTCGAGGCTTGATAGAAGCGGGTCTTGTCCGTCAGACCGAGGAGGCGAATCGCCTCAAGAAGTCGCAATGTACCGATACCGTCCGCGTTTGCTGTGTATTCAGGTGTTTCGAACGACACCTGCACATGGCTCTGAGCAGCCAAGTTGTAAATTTCGTCTGGCTGAGATTCCTGAACCACGCGGATGAGGTTAGTCGAATCAGTGAGGTCACCGTAATGCAAGATCAGGCGCGGATCGGATTCGTGCGGGTCTTGGTAGAGGTCTTCGATACGACCCGTGTTGAAGGAAGAGGAACGTCGCTTAATCCCATGAACGATGTAGCCTTTTTTGAGAAGAAGACGGGCAAGATAGGCACCATCCTGTCCAGTTATGCCTGTAATAAGAGCAACTTTTCTGCTATCGCCCATTCTATTCCTGCTCTATCTAAAGTTTAAAGTTTCGGCTCCGGCTCGCCACGCCGACACAATGTGCGGCCCGCCCCGTGCCCTATGGAGCACTTCGACAGATGCGGCGCGAAGCTCGTCATTGGCAGTCTGCCAGCCGAGCACACCTGCTCTTGCTTGGAGTCACAGCAAAATAGAGTTGCGCCGCTAACTGGGATTCGTACATGCGGTCAGAGTGCCGCTCAGCTCACGCCGCGAGCGACTGTACTCCAAGCACCTTGCAGCTGATTTGCTCATCTATCAGCGAGTGAGGACGCCCTTCTTTCTTGCTTCAGCGTCTTCTAATGGGAATTGTTTGGATCAGTGAAATCGATTGTTTGGATAAAGTGCATCCACAGAATGGATGGTCTGACCGAGCAGCCGGGGCGCATCGCCGGCCCGGAGTCGTAGGTCCCGAGCTTCCGTTCGGGGCGAGGACAAAGTTCGTGGCCGCGAGCCCTCACCACAGCATCCGGCACAGGTCGTGCAGAACTTTGGGAGCAGACTGCAGATTCTGTCGATCAGCTGGTTCCAGGCACGTCGAGCTGTCGACCTCATCTCGCCCGGTACCGGTTGCTGTATGCAGCCTTGCACCCTTGGCGTCTGGCGTCGACGGAATGATTTGCTTCGGCAGGCAGTGTCGCAGCGTTTCCCGGCTGTTTCGGCTCTATTGGCCGGGCCCGCGTCAGCCGAGCCCCTTCGTCATGGCATCCAACACATGGATGGCCGGCATCCACTCAATAGATTTTACATATGCCGCGGAGGCCCAGTAGAGAAGGCGGAACCGGAAGCGAGGGCATCGGCTTCAAGCTGTGCGAGCGTCACGGGATTAGTGGGCAGTGCTGAGTGAGCTCTTCTGCCCTATGGCCCGGCCTCTGCCAAGCGCCCGGCGTCAGGGTCTACGTGCCAACTAAGGATACCAAGCCGGATGCAACCTCCTCTCTGAACGAGATTTCCGAAAATGCATGTTAGTGGATTGGAAAAGCGCCGGTTCGTCGTCTCTCGGAGGCGTACGGGGTTCGGTGATTGTCTGTGGTCATTGGCGGCCGCTTGGCGCTACGCGCAGCGGTCGGGACGAACTCTAGTCATCGACTGGCGGGGGGCCTGCTACCTCGACCAACCCTTCACAAATGCGTTTCCGGTGTTCTTCCAGCCGATCAATGACATCGCTGGCGTGCCGGCTATTTCCGACGACCGGATCAACGACGTTTCCTTCCCTGGTCCATTCTTCCCGGAGTGGTGGAACAGGCCGGCGATCGAGTGCCTTTACCGGCCAGATGAGCAGATTTTCCAAGAGCGCGATGAGTTGGGCGAGCTCTTTCAGGCCGAACACGATGTCGAAGCGAACACAGTAGTGTGTGACGCTTGTCTGATGTGGCGGTGCGATGAGGATGCAGAGCGGCAGGTGTTCCAGAGTGTCCAGCCTCGGCCAGAAATTCAAGCCCGCATAGATGCCATTTATCAGGAATGTTTCGAGGGGCACAGCATCATCGGGATTCATGTTCGGCACGGTAACGGTGAAGACATCATGGAGCATGCGCCCTACTGGGCCGATCCGGAGCTCGCCGTTCGGCAAGTGTGCGCTGCAATTGACAAGGCTAAGGCGTTACCGCACCCCAGGCCTGTGCGGCTGTTCTTATGCACGGACAGCGCGCGGATACTGGATCTTCTGTCGGCCAGGTTTCCCGATCTGCTCACTGTCCCGAAGCACTTCGGATCCAATCAAGGTGGCCCCTTACACACTGCAGCACTCGGGATTGACGGCGGAATTTCCGCCCTCGTTGAGATGTATCTTCTCGGGCGCTGCGATACCGTAATTCGGTTTCCCCCGACGAGCGCCTTTACACGATATGCACGCCTTTTCGCACCACGGGTAATTGAATTCGATCTGAAAGAGCCAAGTCGTTTGACTTTGATAGAAGGCAGCCAAGTCTCTGATCTCAGTTAAGACCCGCCACCTGCGCAATTCGGCAGACGCAACCAACAGGCATAGTTGAATGCGCATTTCTCACCGACGCCAGTGGAGGCGTCGTACATTACCGATACCGTCGTCATCTGACGCCGCCTGCAACGCGCCAGAACTTCGCTGTTACGCGGGGGCCGCAGACAAGCCAGAGCGACGGCGATCGTGACGCTGACGCTCGAAAGAACGCGGGCGATCACTCCAGAGACGAAATTGAGGTTGGTTATGAAAGTCATTCCCGTGATCATCAGCGGCGGAGCCGGATCGCGGCTATGGCCCGCCTCAAGGCAATCGCACCCCAAACCTTTCCTCAAAGTGGCGGATGGATATTCTCTCATTCAGCAGACTGTGCTGCGCGCCGCTTCGATAGAAGGTGTCGTGGAACTCGTCGCTGTGACATCCGGGGACCACCTCTTCCTGACCAAGGACGAATTTGACGAACTGGATTCCGTGGTCCTGCCACGCACCTTTCTGCTCGAGCCCGAAGCTCGGGATACGGCCGCCGCCGTGGCTGCAGCCGCGATCCATGCGAGGGCAACGCAAGGCCCTGACGCGATCCTGTGCGTCTTCCCGGCCGATCACCTGATTAGCAACCTGCCTGCGTTTTTAGACGTCATGGGCCTGGCCATGGAACATGCGAAGCTCGGGCGGATCGCCACATTGGGCATCACCCCAACCAGACCGGACACCGCATTCGGCTACATCGAAGCAGATGGTGAGAACGTCGTCCGTTTCGTTGAAAAACCGGATCTGGAGACAGCCAAAGCCTATGTCGCGTCTCAACGCTTCTTCTGGAACGCCGGCATCTTCTGCTTCAGTGCGCAAACCATGCTCGACGAGATGGTTTTGCATTGTCCCGAGGTGCTCCAGGCCGTCGCCGACAGCTATGAGAACGGCCGCGCCAGTCAATGCCAAGGCTTTGCCAAAATCGAACTCGCGCCTGAGCATTTCGGTTCCGCGCCGCGAATCTCGCTCGACCACGCTGTCATGGAGAAGACTAACAGACTTGCCGTGATTCCCTGCGACATGGATTGGAACGACATCGGATCTTGGAACGCAATGGCCGATTTGATCGCCCCCGACGAAAGCGGGAACAGGATACGCGGCGATGTGCACATGGTCGACACGACCGGCACCTATGTGAGCTCCGACAAGCGCGTCATCGGCACGGTGGGCGTAAGCGATCTGGTGATCGTGGATTCCCCGGACGCTTTGCTTGTCACATCCCGCGACCGCGTTCAGGACGTTAAGAAGCTCTTCGAGGGCCTCAAGGCTTCGGGACATGAAGCTCATCTGGTCCATAGCACGGTACACCGGCCCTGGGGTACCTATACGGTTCTGGAGGAAGGCGAGCGCTTCAAGATCAAACGCATCGAGGTGAAGCCCGGTCGCCAGTTGAGCCTGCAGATGCACTATCATCGTTCGGAGCACTGGGTCGTGGTCAGCGGCTCCGCCAAAATCGTCAATGGCGAGCAGGAGTTGTTCCTGGGGACAAACGAATCTACTTACATCCCCTGCGGCCATAAGCATCGGCTCGAGAACCCAGGCAGAATTGACCTGGTTATCATTGAAGTGCAGAGCGGCGATTATCTCGCCGAGGATGATATCGTTCGCTTCGACGACGAATATGGTCGAACGTAGATAACAGTACAAAAAACGTTAAACGGCGAGCCGTCGCTCAAGGATCTCTGTCGTGGGTTCTGGGCCTAACATTGACAAAGCAGCGGGCCGAGCGTGTCATAGTATCCGCCCCGCACTCTCATCAGGCACTCGATCCTGGTCGAAAACATCCGTGAGCGCTTGACAGCGCGCCGTCCGCGGTAACGAAGACTTCAGATCTTTTTAGGCGGACCCGTTGCTCAGCTGTTCAACGGCACAGCCGTATTTCAGCCTGTAGGCGGCAACGAAATCCTCATCGCTGCAGATGCAGCGGCCGCTGGAATCTTTGGCTTTCGGATCATGGAGGTAAGAACCAAGGGGGCGCAGTAGATTCACGCGAGTGCTGGTCGTCGGACTCATCGGAAAACCCGCACTATGCTTGACCAGGTCTGCGGCAAGCATGATCCCGGCAAGCGCTGATTGAAAGGCCATCGGAACCACGGTTCGAACGAGACGACTTCCATCGCTAAGCTGGAACCCGCCGCAGATAGCCTGCTGACAAAAGGAACGGAGGGGCTGGCCAACAAACGCGGCGAGCGGCCCAAACGGCACAGCCATCGCCGTAGCCACCCGAGCTACGAACTCATTGGGGACTCCGGTATTGGTCTGCAGGAGCGTTTTTACCTCATCGTGTGCTTCCGGCATTCCGAGTTCCTCCGCGACCAGTTGGTGTTCGTCCTTGGATTTCCCGGTCGGCATGTACATGCAGCAAAGGCAAGCCTGGCCGTCATCGAAACCATGCCGCGAGATGCCTAGATCTTGCTCCTGAGTCCAGGCGTTCGCGATCCATCGGGGCAGAGCACCTTGGACAGCTAGACGGTCGGCGGCGGTGTCAAGCGCCACACCCACTCGGTCGAATACCCAGTCGCCCCGGCGCGCAACATGTTCTGCCCACTTCATAGGGTGCGCCTCGACTTCAAGGGCGGTGGACCGAAGGGCGTTGGCTGCAAGGGCCGCCTTAGAGAGGCCGACCTCCGCCTGACCTGCCAACACGTAGCGCTGCAGGTTTGAGAGTTCGGTAGCTTCGTGGCCGGCGATCTATCAGTTGCGGCATTGTCCCGGCAGCCGCCTGAGGTTCGCCTGTGTCGTGTCACCTGCAAATTCGAACAAAGTCAGGACAACGACTTTGACAAATCTTAGAATCGGCGGATGATGCCCACTCAACTTTACCAGTGATTCACGTCTAGTTTGGATGCTGTGGCCCTACGAACGGATTGACGGCCGTTTAGGCTTTACCAGCTTCACCATTCAACAATTGATGGGATAGAAGTCATGGCCAAAGACTCTGCGCTTCTGTCTGAGCTGCATAAACTCATCGGGCAACGGATGGAGGCTGGCCAGATCGCGCAGCCAAGCGAAATCGTTGAGGAGATATTCAAAAGTAAACCTCTGACAGGCCCGCATGCCGACTTCTACAGAGCATTTGCCAAGAAAGAACTTGTGGGTGTCGTTACACGTATGTTGAAGCGCGTGGGCATGAGCGACGATCCTGCGTCCCCTCAGATGGTCCTTCCTGGCCATACTCGCTTAGTCAAATCGTATCCTGTGCTTCGGAACGGCGAACGGTCTCTGGTTCCAATAGGCCTCTGCACAACGGAAGAACTTTCTGACCACGTCTCGATTCTTCGAAAGCAGGCAAAGGGCTGCGAAAACCACGCTGCAGAATTGGTTGAGTACCTTGCCACCAAAACCACCCGGGCGAAAATTGAAGCGCAAATCGAGAGGTCTGAAAGAACCGTAGCCGAACCGGCATGATAGCCGATGTCGCTATTTCCACCATTTCCTCACCTACTTCAGAATACGCCGAAGTAGTGCCTGACCAGATTAGCGGAATTAAACCGTTTGAGATATTGTGGTCCCTGCGTTGTGGGGCACTTCTGATATGGATGTTTACGTCGAAGGAAAGGGGCCAAAGGGTGAAGCTGGGACGCCTTTCCGAATATCGCTTGAGCCGAGCTATAGACATCGCGACGCGCTCAGGCTGCTTTTCATCTTGGTTGCGGGAAGTGAAGATGTCGACAGGCCTACAGAGGAGGTCGTGAGCGTTTTTCGAGCTGAGAAGCGCTTGATGGCAATGGACTTCCTCGTCCGTTATCCTGACTATTTGGGTGACGCCCTGCTGGATCTCTATGAGGAGACCCGCGAACCCGAACTGCTAGAGGCAGTTCAGCGCATCTTCATCAACGACGAGCCTTCCATCAGACTGGTGCGGATGGTCCGCTGGCGGCACGGCGCCTATCAGAACGTCGAGGACGCCCTTGCAATGCTGAGCTACTACGGCTTAGCGAGACCGATGCAACTCGCCGGTGACGACGGCAAAATTCGTCGGTACGAGTACCTTATATTACCAAAGGCGATCTCGTTTCTGGAAAAGTGCGTTCAGGATTACCCGGAGTTGGCGTGGTATCGCGACCGATTAGCGCTGGTAATGCGAGTCGCCAGCGGCAAGAGCGGCTCCGCCCTAAAGGAATGGCAGTATGAGCACCCGCAATATGGAAGCACCATCCAGGGCGACGTGATACCGACTATCCAAGAGCAGGTCGAACAGCGTCTGACCAAATTCGCCGGATTGGAACCATGAGCAAGGAACGGATCATCGAGTCGACCGAGTACGGCTGGATAAGAGCCATAGCCGAGGATAGCACCAGTCCGGAGTCGGATGTTCGAAGCGCGTTGCTCAAGTATGGCATTCGCGCGCAGACTACTCCGCCGCGCGCCAAGAGCCTTCGCTTCGACGGCATCAAGTTGACGGGTGTTCGAGCCGAATCCGAGCGCGACGGACCGTTTCATCTGTCCTGGTCAGACCTAGGGATCGGCATCTGGGCCGTGATGTCCGAGCGCAATCTGCGAGGAAAGTCATCCATCCTGCACCTACTCAACGCAGCTATCCGCGGCGACTTTCCCGGTCGGGTGAAGCCCGACGTTTGGAAGTGGCTGGAAACCATCGAAGTCCGGTATTGTGTCGATGAAGTCCTGCATCGCATGGAGCTGCGCAAGCCTGCCGGCGAGGAGAAGGCGGCGGAGGGCAAGGCCACGCTGAGCCGGAGTGTCAGCGACGGTCAGTGGATCACGCTCTATGAAGGTGACGCTGGAGACGGGCTGAAGTCTCAGACCGAGCACCTGATGATGGAAGAACTAGATTTCCCGGTGATTTATGCCCACAACAAGAATACCGGCGGTCATCCCCATGGCTGGCCTCTGATAGCTTCGACGTTCTTCCTGTCGAGTTCTACTGAGCCGAAGGCACTGTTCGGCGATCTGCCCATAGACGGGCTCCCGCTTCGCCTGCTCCAACTGTTCATAGGGTTGCCGTGGGTCTCTACCTATAGTGCTGCGTTAACCGCGCAGAAGCAGCTCGAGCAGGCACTGGCCGATAGGCCGAACCATTCTGGCGTGAGCGTAGTGCTCGATAGCAGGCTTATCGAGGTTGAGGGCCAACTCGCCAAAGCGAAGGAGGCTCGTGGCACCGATGACCGCAGCGCAAAAAGGCTGGAACTGGCGCGCCTCGATGAGGAGACCGTGACCGATAGGAAGGTGGTCGAGACCGCTCGAATAGCCTTAGAGACGGACACGGCGACCGTCGCGGCCGTCACAGTCAGCTACGACGACGCGCGGCGAAGGCTCAAGCAGCTCGAGGACGAGCGGTCGGCAGGATACTCGTTCCGTCAGCTCAACCCGACTTGCTGCCCTGCCTGCGAGGCAGCGTTCGAGGAGGCCGCGCCTGCGGTTCAGCACGCAGACCACAACACCTGCGCCTTGTGCAAGAACGACTTGCCGGTCCACGAAAACGATCTGGATAGCGATCGCATCCAGTACGCGCAGATCCTGGTTGAGGAACTGGCTTCGTCGCTCCAGATCGCCAAAGCCAAGTTCAAAGCCAGCGAGAAGACAGCAAGGGAGGCGACCGAACGCCTCCGCACCGGAATGAACAGGATGCGAAACCTTCAGGACGCCATCTCAACGTTGCCGACCGACCCCGAACTCATCGTTGTGCAGTTGGAGGCCCGGGCCGAGCAGCTTCGGGAACTGGTCGCCTCACTGCAATCGCCTGCCAACGACGACACCGAGACGCAGAGCGAACTCAAGATCCTTCGTGCCGCTACTGACGCCAGTAAGACGCTGATGACCTCTATGCAGTCGGACGTTCTGACAGAGATCGCTGATTCGGTGATGTCCCTCACGAAGAAGTTCGGTGTTTCCCACATCACCAGCATGCACCTCGACGGCGGTGGGAGGCTGAAGGTCCACCAAGGCGGCGCCGATATCTATTTCAGCAACCTTACGATGGGCGAGAAATTGCGCATTAAGATCGCGACCTCGCTGGCGGCTGTGGAGGTGGCCAAGCGTCGCGGGCATGGCCGGCATCCAGGCTTGCTGATTATCGACTCGCCTGCGTCGGAAGAGGTCGTGAACGAGGACTTCGAGCAGATGCTGGACAGCGTTGCCTCTGCTGCGAAGGACATCGGAGGCGTTCAGATCATTCTCGGCACCATTGCTCGCAGCGCGGTGGAGGCGGTTGTGTCTATTGATCATCGGCTACACGCTAAGGGGGATAAGTACCTCTTCTGAGTGGTCGGCGATGGAAGACAGATTCGAGCTCCTGACGACGGAAGGCACGCCCATCCGAGACCCGGGAACGGCTCAAGAGAACGAATTGCTGGCCGCGATTGAGGCCCTGTCTTCCGAAACCGCGCGCGCAGACGCGTTCTGCTGGATGACGCGCTGGGTGACCGCGGCCGCCGTTCAGCGCGCGCTGCTGCGGATACTCGAGCGAGAGGATGACGCCACCTCTGTTGCGGAAATGGTCGACTGCCTCGACGAACTGCCCACAATACCGCAGGCTCTCGGGCGCAGTGCGTGGGAAATCTTCCGCCGCCGTTTCGAGCCCCGGTCTGAACATAGCTGGATGCGATCGCAGGCGTTGCGCGGCGCGCTTGTCGTAGTGCAGGGCGACCACAGTTTGGTCAGGCGCCTGCAGTCGTATCTTCTGGACGTCACGACAGACGACGACGGGGCCTATCTGCGTCACGTCGCCAAGGTCACGGGCACCATTCTGCGTCGATACCCCGATGACGACTTCCGAGACCTTCTCTCCAACCTGGCGCATGTGGGCGAGGCAGCAGACGAAGCTACCCTTGAGCTCGGACTTGATCGCTTGCAAGACGGGTTGCTGGCCAGAACGCAGGACGCGCTCATGTCAGCCTTGACGGCGGCGCAGGGTTGGTTTCGCCGTTCCCTGGCGGCGAGCGAAGGACGTTCGGATGCTGCGCTGTATGATATCTGTACGTCTGTTCTGATCGATGTGCAGAACAGAGGACTGCACTCCGATCTTGCGTTGGATTTGCCTAAACTTCGTAGGGCAGCCATCGAGTACTCAGCCTTTGCCGTCGATCGCCACTCCGCCCAGTCATGGCTCGGGGCGCCATCGCGCGAGCGTTTTCACTGGCTGTCGATGGCCACGAAGTTAGCCATGGCTGCTCACACGTTCACAAAGGACACCTGGCTGCAAGCGGCCATTGTGATCGAGGACGAGTTGCTATCGATCTTTTTTGCGAGTGAGAGCGTGTTCTCTCGATCCGATGGCCACGGCGCCGATATTCTCGGACGAAAGGCACTCGTCCAATCGCTGCAGAAGCGGCGATACTATTTGCAGACCTTAAATCAATGGCTCGCCGAGAACGTTGATAGCGATCTCGCTCCGAATGTCGGACAATTACGCGACACGGTGCAACATTCACTGGCCGGAGCTATCCATCGCAGCCCTTTTTGCGAATCGACTGAAGGCTGGCTGGTCGATGTCCTCAAGAAAGCCGGCCTCGACGCAGCTACAGCCGCCATGACCGCAGCGCAGTTCGACGTGGGGATGGATCGCAATCGGCAAGTGGCAGAGCTGTGGGCCGCCGTTATTGAGAAGCTCTCGGACAATCCCGATTACCAGCGCGACCATCCCCGAGCGCTGCTGGAACACATGTGTACGCTCATTGTGCGTTTTCTCGATTTTCGCGCCAACGTTGGCAGGAGTACCGACCCGTCTGCTGAGTACGTGTTTGGGCGCGGCGCCGATCTGCCGGTCGAACACGACCTTCAACTAGATTTCCTGAAGTTCCTCACGATGTCGGACGCACCGTCGTTCCGAGCCGAAGCCCGTGACTCCGGTGGCGGTCGCGCTGACATCGCTCTCGAATATCGTGGCGTCAAGTCGATCGTGGAGGTGAAGAGGGACGACAACGTGCTCAACAATGCGGAACTTGCGGAGCGGTATGCCGGCCAGGCGACGGGCTATCTGACGACCGGTGTCTGTTTCGGTTTCCTCCTGGTGCTAGATCTCACGGATCGGAAAGGCCATCAACCGCACATTTCCGAACAGATCAGTGTGGAGCAAAAGGTGCCGGATGGATCTAAGGTAAAATACCATATTGTGGTGGCCAGAATTCAAGCCAATCGCAAGACGCCGCATGAACTGCGGTAATGTTAGCTTTCCTTTGACGCATACCGATACCAGTGAAGGCGCACAACTCAGAGATCGGTGTTTGCGAGATCGAATCTATACGCTTCCGGAGCGGCAATTTGGCTTAGTCAAGCAGATGGTCGAGGCCACTCCTTCGATGAGCAACTTTCTCGAGGTAGGCTGACTGTTCGGTCGTGAGGCACGGCTTAACGAGCGCCATTTCCCAGTCCTTCAGGGACAAAAGTTGCGCTTTTTCCCGGCCTCGGCGGATCGTGAGCTTGAAGTCTTGAGGGCTGTGCACGACGCCTTTCTTTCTTAACCTCCAGAGAACGGTCGCCAGTTGTTTGGGGGTGAATGCACCCCGCGTCTGCAAATAGTCTATAAAGGAATGAACATCGAAATTGGGTTCAACGTTCGCCAGCGCCACAAGCGCGCTTACTAATCGCCTGCGGCGCGCGTCCTCGACAAGTTGTCGCCGATCTCGATCGACCTTCTTACGAGTGGCGAGCGCGTCTAAGGTGCGGCCTTCTTCGTCGGTCGCAGCTATACCAAAGCGATGAATGCATTCAGATCCGATCAGCAGCCTTGCGGCCGTATGCAAATTGCGGATTTCGAATTGGTAGCGGATGTCGGGATGATCACAGAGTTCACAGTTAGCGGAGGGCGCTTCGAGGTCATGATAGTCACCAGTGTAGCGCCACTCGCGAAGAGCTTGCGAAAGGCTGCCCTTGTCCCAACTGAGCGGGAGCAGGTTATTCGCAGCCCTCGTTTCCCAACTCATTGGGCTAGGCCAGAGGTCGGTTTGAATTGGTTATGAAGAGCTGTTGGTCGATAGGCCCGAGATAGACCTTATTCAGTAGGAAACTGAATAGAGCCTTTGCGCCTTTTCGATCGGCTGGTATCTCGATACGGCCTGCATTTACGGCGATTGGAAATCCTATAGCCACTGCCTGCGCCTGAATATTTGCGACCGGGTGATTTCCAAGAACGTTGGTCTTCGTGATTGCAAGAACGTGCTTTCGGATACCTTCATCAGCTCCGGCTACGAACGCCGCAGCATCCCCGATGGCGAGGCTAGCGTGGCCGCAAAATGCAGCTAGCTCAGGATCGGTTGCGTCTCGGAAGACAGGGGACATATCGAGGACGCGCCGTAACATGGAGTAACTCTTGAACCGGACCAGTCCTATCGCGTCGACGGTTGCTACCAATTTGTTATCCAGTGAGAATGCCGGTTCGACGAGCCGTCGAAAAACATCGCCCTCATATAAAAACGCGAAACGATTAGATAGCACCTGTTGCGGGCCAAAGTTCTGGATCAAGAGGCGCCGATTTGGGCCATTGCCGAGGACGGCGAATAGGCCCTTGACGGATTGATCTTGAAAATTGGCGACATCGAGTACGGGAAGTGCGACCGCGTTCTGGTCCGCTGCAGCTAGCAGCGCTTGTGCCTCTGGCAGGCTTTGGATGAAGAGCACATCCTCGCTGTCTGGAATCCAATCGCCCGTGAATGCAATTTCGTTGGCGATGCCGGCCATGAATTGAGCTTCTTGGTTTTCGAACACCCCGTTTAGTTGGGCCTGCAGCGGATTGGCCAATTGAATGTGTCTGACTTCGGCTATCTCGGCCGGACGGCATACGGCGTAGAGTTGAGTCATTTATTTTCCCCCCAGATCGAGCAGAATGTATTCTGTGAGCTGGCCTACCTGCAATTCCGTGGCGGCAGTGCGAAGATGTTTCTTCGTTATCAGCACGAAAGTCACCCCTTCAGCAGATTGGACTTTGTAGAAGTGCCACCCAAGCAAGCCAAGCAAGGGGTTGAAATGGTAGTTGTACCCAGTGGCGGTTATCACGCCAAAGATTGCAACAGTTGGCACCCAGAATTTCCAATCTAGTGTGTTGAATTGCGACGTGAATAGCGGCATTACATAGAGGAGGAGAAACGCGGTGTTCTCATGGTCCGCAGCCTCGATTGACGCTGCTTTGAATTTAGACGCGGGCAGTGAGCGTTTAGCGCTCCAGAGAATCCCGACGCATAGGACACAAAGGATTAGGCAGCCTGTCAGGATGAATTTTGCCGTCTGGGGCGCACATTCAACCCACGCAACCCAAGCATAGGTCAATCCGACCGGGGCGAGGGCCGTGCTTGTGAAGACTAGTCTGGCAAAAACATTGAACATTTGGCTCTTCTATCACGTTGCAGCATTCGGCGGCGATACGACTACAGAAGTCCACAGCGTTTTTAGGCGAAGAGATCGCTTCGTCCTGATAAGGCCCTCTATCGGGCCCGCCCTGTTCCGATCTTAGGTCCCATGGCAGCTTTTATCGGCATCTGCTCTCGAAGCTGCCATTCAGGTTACGGCCCCCTGAGCGGTAGTGTCGTGCGACGTTCTCTCTCGGCCAATCAAGGCCGAGGAGAACTCACATGGGCCATTCTCAATTCGATGATGCCAGTCGCGAGCGCGCAGCTTGGAATGCCGGAAAGAGGGTCGTCACCAAGCGTCCGTTCAACCAGAAGCAGATCTGGGCAATTCGCTTTTTCCTCGATCGCAAGAGACGCGTTCGGGACCGTGCGCTATTCGATCTAGCAATCGACAGCAAGCTTCGCGGTTGTGACCTGGTCAAGATCAGGATTCGCGATGTGGTCGCCCGACCGGAGATAGGGACTCGCGCCGACACGTGGAATACCGGGTAGCTTCGACAATTGTGGGGTGGGAAGCGGACGGACAGCTCTTGAGCTGGGCATGCGACGTTTCAGCCGTTTAAGCACATCGAGGAGAACCGTAAAATTCAACGAATTGCTGGCATTCCCAATGCACGACCTTGACTGCTCTTATGCGGAGGCCTGAAGACATTCCACATTTGTACCGCAATTCGAGGAAGATCAATTTCATATCTGTGGCGAACCGACCGTGGGCCGCTTATGGTCATCACGAACAAAAGGAATTTCAAATGACCAAGAGCATTGCGATTTTCAATAACAAAGGCGGTGTCGGAAAAACGACCTACATGTATCATGTTGGGCATCTTCTCGCCGCGCGCGGGCTCACCGTCCTGATGGTCGATTGCGACAGTCAATGTAACCTGAGTGCATATTGCTTGAGCGACACTGCTATTCGACAATCGTGGGGCACGGAGGGAAACAGTATCTACCGAGCCATTGAGCGTGTCGCACGAGGCATCGGCGACATTCGCCAGAGACAGCCTAGTCCGGTTCCACACGCTCAGGGCAAGCTGTATCTCGTGCCGGGGGATCTTCGACTCAGCGATTTTGAAGACACATTGGGCGACACCTGGAGTGCTGCACGAGGTGGCAACGAGCCTGCGGTGCGAGCTCAATCTGCAATCCATCGCTACATTCAATGGGCTAGCGAGAAAGTCCGCGCAGACTTGGTGCTGTTGGATCTCGGTCCCAACCTGGGCGCGCTGAACCGAGCTGTTCTAGCCTCGGCGGACTACTTCATCACGCCTCTGGCTCCCGACCTGTTTTCCATTCAAGGAACGGAAAACCTCGGCAACAAGCTGGTCGGATGGCGGAAAGAGTGGGATCAAACTAATACCGCATGGAAGGACCCCACTCTCTCTATCCCCAAGGGGAGACCGAGCTACCTTGGCTACGTCGTTCAACAGCATAACGTACGTTCAAATGCTGTTGGGATGACGGAAGGTTGGCAAATTTACGGGAACGAACTCGAGCCTGCGATTCGCGCAAACATTATCGAAAAGCTTACTCCTCTGAATCAAGTACAGGTTTGGCACGATGATGATTATAAACTGGGTTTGATCCCAAATCTTCACAGCCTTGTTCCATATTCTATGGACGCCAAGAAGCCGATCTTCTACTGTAATTCTAGCGATGGCGTTCGCGGTGCTCATCTTGCGAAGGCTAGGGATTCGGCCGATCATTTTGCAGAGATAGTTGACACCCTCAACTCAGTTTCCGCTTGGCCTTAGAGATTGCTTGATTGACCTCATACTTCTGCATTGAATTGGGGGATGGGTATTGCTTTGGGCCGCTGCAAGAGTCGAAATATACTCCCAACAGCCGATACGATTCTCGGCCGAGATCGGTCTCGAAGTGCTCCTAACTCAGTCCACTATTGGAATCGAACGAACGGCAAGTTTCGGGCGACGACATGATCAAACCGAAGGGCTGACTTGGGGTCGTGTGCTGAAGGTCGGCTTTCTCAGGTCTTCGGACATAACCGGACAGTCGGCAGATGATGCGGTGGACGGCTCTCCTCCCGCCCTGCGGTATGATCGTGGGGCCAGAAGCTGGAGGAGATCTATGATGGGCAACGTTACGACGATTGGTCTGGATATTGCGAAGTCAGTGTTTCAAATCCACGGGGTGGATGCGGCGAGTGAGGTTGTCGTTCGCAGGAAGCTGACGCGTGGGCGCGTGATGGCATTCTTCGAGAGCCTGCCACGTTGCCTGGTCGGTATCGAAGCCTGCAGCTCGTCGCATTATTGGGCTCGCGAGCTAATCGCACGTGGTCACGATGTGAGGTTACTGCCGGCACAATATGTGAAGCCTTATCTGAAGCGGCAGAAGAATGATGCCGCAGATGCAGAGGCGATCTGCGAGGCGGTCACTCGGCCGACCATGCGCTTCGTGCCTGTGAAATCACCCGAGCAGCAAAGTGTGATGATGCTGCACCGGGTCCGGTTGATGCTCAACCGCCAGCGCACGCAGATATCGAACGCGTTGCGGGCACACCTATCCGAGTTCGGGATCGTAGCGCCGATCGGGCGGAATGGGATTGAGCAACTGCTCGTGGTCGTCAACGACGAGAACGAGACCAGGATACCAGCTGACGCGCGGCTATGCCTTCGCATGCTTGAGGCGCAGCTCAGGGTCGTGAAGAAACAGATCCTCGAAAACGATCGTAGGGTTCGGGCGAATGCGCGTGAGACCGAGCTTGGTCGCAGGTTGATGGAAATCCCAGGCGTCGGCCCGCTGCTGGCAAGTGCATTCGTGGCTACGGTCGCCGATGCGCATGCGTTCAAGTCGGGGCGCTGTCTATCGGCATGGATCGGACTCGTGCCGAAGCAGAACTCGAGCGGGGGGAAGGAGAGGCTCGGCAGTATCTCCAAGACCGGCAATCGCTACTTGCGGCAGTTGCTCGTGGTGGGTGCGATGGCGGTCATCCGCTATGCCGAGCGCAACGGTACCAGGAGGCCATGGCTCGTGCAGTTGATGGCGCGGCGAACAGCCAAGGTTGCGGCGGTTGCGTTGGCCAACAAGACCGCCCGGATGGTCTGGGCACTGATGACGAACGGCGAGCGCTACAGGGAGCCGGTCATCGCATAGAACAAGATAAGGCGAGCGATCGCTGACGAGGTTGGAAAGGGCGGACAGGAGCTAATGCACAAAGCCGGTTGATACCGCCGGATCAGGAAAACCCACTGGGGCCGTGCACCTCGAGTGCGAGCTTACGATCGGGACCTGAGACGCGCGAATGGCATTATGGCCAGCGGCACATGATAGGCCGCACCTACAGGTCGGATACATGGCCGCACCAACCAGCAACGGCAACGCTCAAAGAATCCCTTGCCAACGGAGAGCCGTCCATACACGGCCCCATACAAGTCATTCGCTCGTGCCTTCGCGATGACATTTCTTGGCGCCCCCAATCTTCCAAGCCTGCAACGTTCACTGCATCGCACGGGCGCGTATATTGGGTATCTTCAATATTCTGAAACGTCACGCCATCCTGCTTCCGTTTAACAAAACTCGGAGGCTGCGCCCATGACACCGACGAAGCTCCTTGTCGGTCAGATAGTCATTGTGTTCGCCATCGTCATTCTCGGCGTATGGACAGCGACTCAATGGTGCGCCCAAACTTTAGATTATCAGCCGCAACTCGGATCCCCATGGTTTGTCGCAGCCGGATGGCCGATCTACAAGCCGTGGCAACTGTTCGAGTGGTGGTTCCATTTCGACGCATACGCGCCCGAGGTCTTCGACACGGCCGGGATGCTTGCGGCCACCACAGGCTTCATGGGCTGCGCGGCCGCCATCGCTGGCTCCCTCTGGCGTGCGCGGCAGCGCGGCCTAGTCACCACTTATGGCTCGTCGCGATGGGCCGTTTCTTGGGAGATCGAGAAGGCAGGGCTGTTTCGACCAGCCGGTGTTTTCCTTGGCAAGCTGAAGGACCGCTATCTTCGCCATGACGGGCCGGAGCACGTAATGGCCTTTGCTCCCACGCGCTCGGGCAAGGGTGTTGGACTGGTTGTTCCGACGCTTCTTTCCTGGACCGGCTCGGCCGTCATTCACGACATCAAAGGCGAGAACTGGCAGCTGACCGCCGGCTGGCGGTCGAAGTTCTCGTACTGTTTTTTGTTCAATCCGACCGATCCGAGGTCAGCACGCTACAATCCGCTACTTGAGGTGCGCAAAGAAGTGAACGAGGTCCGCGATGTCCAGAACATCGCTGATGTCTTGGTGGATCCGGAAGGTGCGCTCGAGCGGCGCAATCATTGGGAGAAGACCAGTCACTCACTCTTGGTCGGCGCCATCTTGCACGTGCTCTATGCCGAAGAGGAAAAGACGCTCGCCCGCGTCGCCACCTTCCTGTCGGATCCGCAACGCTCCTTTGTCGCGACGCTGCAGCGGATGATGACGACCAATCACCTCGGCACGGCGGACAAGCCCCAGGTCCATCCGGTCGTGGCCTCCGCAGCGCGCGAGGTGCTGAACAAGTCGGAAAATGAGCGTTCTGGCGTGCTCTCGACCGCGATGTCGTTTCTCGGGCTCTATCGTGATCCGACAGTGGCCGCGGCAACATCGACCTGCGACTGGCGCATTGCGGACCTGATGGATGCCGAGCGGCCGATGTCGCTCTATCTGGTCGTGCCGCCGTCGGACATCTCGCGCACCAAGCCGCTGGTGAGACTGGTGCTCAATCAAATCGGCCGCAGGCTGACTGAGCGCCTGGAGGGTGACCCGAAGAAGAGCCGCAGGCATCAACTCCTCATGATGCTCGACGAATTCCCGGCGCTCGGACGCCTCGATTTCTTCGAGACCGCGCTTGCCTTCATGGCAGGCTACGGCATCCGCGCCTATCTGATCGCTCAATCCTTGAACCAGATCTCCAAGGCCTATGGCGAGAACAACGCCATTCTTGACAATTGCCATGTGCGGATTTCCTTTTCTTCCAATGACGAGCGCACGGCCAAACGCATCTCGGACGCGCTCGGTACAGCGACGGAACTCAGATCCATGCGCAACTATGCCGGCCATCGGCTGGCACCCTGGCTTTCGCACGTCATGGTGAGCCGCCAGGAAACTGCGCGACCGCTGTTGACACCAGGCGAGGTGATGCAATTGCCGCCTTCGGACGAGCTGGTGCTGATATCAGGATTGCCGCCGATCCGTGCGAACAAGCTCCGCTACTACGAGGACCAGAATTTCACCGAACGGGTGCTGCCGGCGCCGGTGTTGCGCGACGGTCTGTACGCGGACTGTCCTGCGTCGCGCCCCGACGATTGGAGCGGACTAGTCCGCAGTGTTGACCGCCGTCTCGCTGCAGATGACGAAAACGCCGGCGCGGCAATCGAAGAAGACGGCGGCGTGCAACAGCAGCGTCATCCCGGCCTGCCTGAAGACCACGTCGTCGTCTCTCAGGAGCCTGATCAAGACGACCTCTTCAATCTGGCGGACGATGACGCCGAGGCACTCGCAGACAAGCGCGTCATGGACCGGGTTTCCACCGCAGCCAGCGCCTACGGTATCAACGAGGGAAGGGGCGACGACAAGGACATCATCCCCGGCTTCTAAGCGCTTTCGCAGCTCAGGCGTATCTCAGCGTAGATAACGCCCATAAGCGATTTTTCAGATATCGGCGATGTTCGTTCCCGCCGCCGGCGCATCAGCGCCGGCCAGTCGGAACGAGCCCCATGAAGCCCCATCGCATTCGCCACCAGTTTCTGCTCGAACCCGCGTTAAGCGAGAAGCTGGAAACGCTGAGCCGCAACCCGTCGACCACAAAATCGGCGATCGTTGCGAAAGCGGTCGAGGCCTTCATCGAGCGGCGTGGCGAGAACGAACTCGACAATCGTTATGGCAGGCGTCTCGACCGTCTTTCTCGCGACCTCGACCATATCCGAACCGATGTCGAGGTGATCCTGGAGAGCCTCGCACTCTTCATACGCTTTTCGATTACGCTTCATTCCCACACGCCGGTCCCGGATCGGGCGACACAGGCGATTGCCCAAGAGCGCTTTGACAAATTCGTCGAGCAGGTCGGTCGCCAGATCGCCTCCGGGAAGCGCTCGCTTGGCAACGGCAATGGCAATGGAGGCGAAGGATGAGCTCTCATCCCGCAGCCGACCACCGCCGCCGCGCCATGCTGCGCACAGCCATGGGCCACGCGATCACCGAGGCCCTTGCCGATCCGACCGTCATCGAGGTGATGGTCAACCCCGACGGCGCGCTGCGGCTCGACCGGTTGGGAGAAGGCCGGGTCGATACCGGCGTGCATATGCATCCTTCCGAGGCCGAACGCATCGTCCGCCTCGTTGCCTCTCACGTGCGCGCCGAGGCGCATGCGGACAACCCAATCGTCAGTGCCGAACTACCCTCAGGCGAGCGTTTCGAGGGCCTGTTACCGCCAATCGTCTTGGCGCCATGCTTTGCCATCCGCAAGCCGGCAGCAAAACTCTACACGCTGGCCAACTATGTCGCCGATCGCATCATGCTCCCGCTGCAGGCTGATGCCCTGAGGAAGGCGGTACGCGAGCGGCGCAACATCCTGGTCGCCGGCGGCACATCATCGGGCAAAACGACCCTTGCCAATGCTCTTCTGGCAGAAGTCGCCGAATGCGATGAGCGGGTGATCCTCATTGAGGACACCCGCGAGCTGCAATGCGCGGCCAAGGACTGTGTTGCGCTGAGGACGAGGCGGGGCTCCGTCACACTTGCCGATCTCGTACGCTCGACCCTACGGCTGAGGCCCGACCGCATCATCGTCGGCGAAGTCAGAGGCGCGGAAGCGCTCGACATGCTGAAGGCGTGGAACACCGGTCACCCCGGCGGCATCACCACGGTCCACGCCAGTTCGGCGCGCTCGGCCCTCTACCGGATCGAGCAGCTCGCCCAGGAAGCGGTCGTCACCGTTCCCCGCCGGCTGATCGCCGATGCTGTCCACCTGATTGTCTTCATCGCCGGACGCGGGTCGTCGCGCCGCATAGACGCGATTGCCGAGGTCACAGGCCTCGACGGCAGTGGCGACTACGCCGTTGGCCAGCTCACTCTTCCGCAACTCCAGCAGCTTTGAAAGGTCATCTCATGCGCAAGAAAATTTGCTTTCTTTCGTCCGCCGCCGTCGCGCTTCTTCTCACGGCCCAGGCTCACGCTGCCGGCTCCGGCATGCCCTGGGAACAGCCGCTTCAGCAGATCCTGGAATCGGTGCAGGGGCCGGTGGCCAAGATCGTTGCCGTGATCATCATCATAACCACTGGCCTTACCCTTGCGTTCGGCGACACGGCGGGCGGTTTCCGCCGGCTGATCCAGATCGTCTTCGGCCTGTCGATCGCCTTCGCGGCCTCGAGCTTCTTTCTTTCCTTCTTCTCCTTTGGCGGCGGGGCAGTCGTCTGATGAGCACCGGAGAGCAGCATATCGAAGGCTTCGAGGTTCTGGTCCATCGGGCGCTCACCGAGCCGATCCTGCTCGGCGGCGCGCCGCGGGCGGTGGCGATCCTCAATGGCACGGTGGCCGCCGCCATCGGCCTAGGCCTGCAGCAGTGGATTGCCGGTCTGATCCTCTGGATCGCCGGCCACACGCTCGCGGTCTTTGCCGCACGGCGTGATCCGGATTTTGCCAACGTGCTTGTCCGTCATCTTCGTCAAAAGGGCTGGCTTGCATGCTGAAGCTTTCCGAATACCGCGGCAAAGCCGACCGGCTTGCCGACCATCTGCCGTGGGCAGCACTCGTCGCGCCCGGCATCGTGCTCAACAAGGATGGCAGCTCCCAGCGGACATTGCGGTTTCGTGGCCCCGACCTTGAAAGCGCGACGGAGGCCGAACTTATCGGCATATGCGCGCGGGCAAACAATGCGCTGAAAAGGCTCGGCTCCGGTTGGGCATTATTCTTCGAGGCCGAGCGCAGCGAAGCGCTGGGCTATCCGAGCTCGGCGCTTCCCGATGCTGCCTCATGGCTGATCGATGAGGAACGGCGCGCGGCCTTCGAGGGCAAGGTCGCGCATTTCGAGAGCATCTATCATCTGACCTTGGTCTTCATGCCTGGGCCCGATGGCCAAGCGCGCGCGGAAAGTGCTCTCGTCGACTCGCATGACTTGGGAGGGGAAAGAGACTGGCGCCAGGAGCTTGCCCGGTTCCGAGACGAGACTGACCGCGTTCTCGATCTTCTTTCGGGCTTCGTGCCCGAGGTGCGCGCGCTCGACGATGCCGAGACCCTGACGTACCTGCACGGCACGATCTCGACACGCCGTCATCCGGTCGCCGTGCCGGAAACGCCAATGTATCTCGACGGCGTCCTGGTTGACGCGCCGCTGACCGGCGGCCTAGAGCCGATGCTGGGCGAGCAGCATCTGCGCACGCTCACAGTTCTCGGCTTTCCGAACGTCACCCGGCCAGGAATCCTTGATGCGCTCAATAACCAGGATTTCGCCTATCGCTGGGTGACGCGCTTCATTCCACTCGACAAGGCGGAAGCCACGAAGACGCTGACTCGGCTCCGCCGGCAGTGGTTTGCCAAGCGCAAATCGATCGCGGCTATTCTGCGCGAGGTGGTGACCAACGAACCGGTGCCTCTCGTCGACAGCGACGCCGACAACAAGGCGCTCGATGCCGATGCAGCACTGCAGGCATTGGGCGGCGATCATGTCGGCTTCGGCTATCTCACCACAACGGTGACGGTGTGGGATCAGAACCGTAAAGCCGCCGCGGAAAAGCTTCGCGCCGTCGAGCGGATCGTCAACGGGCTCGGCTTCACCACCATTCGCGAAAGCATCAATGCCGTCGAAGCGTGGCTTGGTTCATTGCCGGGTCATGTCTACGCCAACGTTCGCCAGCCGCTCGTTCACACGCTTAACCTTGCCCATCTCATGCCGCTGTCGTCCGTGTGGGCAGGTCCAGCGGAGAACGAGCATCTTGCCGAGGTCACCGGCGATTACGCTCCGCCGCTTCTTTTCGCCGAAACCAGCGGCTCGACGCCGTTTCGGCTTTCGACCCATATCGGCGATGTCGGCCACATGCTGATTGTCGGGCCGACCGGTGCCGGCAAGTCGGTTCTGCTTGCCCTGATCGCTTTGCAGTTCCGGCGCTACGCTGGCGCGCAAATCTATGTCTTCGACAAAGGCAATTCGGCCCGCGCCGCCGCGCTTGCCATGGGCGGCGACCACCATGCGTTGGGTGCGAATGGTGCGCTTGCTTTCCAGCCGCTGCGCCACATCGACGACCCGGCCACACAGAGCTGGGCGGCCGAATGGATCGCCGGCCTCATTGCCCACGAGAATGTCACCGTCACCCCGGAGGTGAAGGAGGCAATCTGGTCGGCGCTCACCAGCCTCGCCACCGCGCCGGCGCAGGAACGCACGCTGACTGGCCTGTCGGTCCTGCTTCAGTCCAATGCGCTCAAATCGGCGTTGATGCCCTACACGCTCGACGGTCCATTCGGCCGGCTGCTCGATGCCGATGACGACCGGCTGGCCATCTCGGATGTGCAGTGTTTCGAGACCCAGGAGCTGATGCACAGCCAAGGCGCTGTGCTGCCTGTGCTCACCTATCTGTTCCATCGTCTTGAGGACCGGTTTGACGGGCGGCCGACGCTGCTCATGCTCGACGAGGCCTGGGTCTATCTCGACAACCCGCTCTTTGCCGCCCGCATCCGCGAATGGCTTAAGGTACTGCGTAAGAAAAACGTCTCCGTCATCTTCGCGACGCAGTCGCTTGCCGACATCGCCGGCTCTTCTATCGCACCGGCAATCATCGAGAGTTGCCCGCAGCGCATTTTTCTCCCCAATGATCGTGCGGTGGAGCCGCAGGCACGGGCAGCCTATGAGCGCTTCGGTCTTAATGAGCGACAGATCGAATTGGTCGCCCGCGCCACGCCGAAGCGCCACTACTATCTGCAGTCGCGCCGCGGCAATCGCCTCTTCGAGCTCGGGCTAGGCCCGATCGCTCTTGCGCTTTGCGGCGCCTCCGACCCGGCCGCCCAGAACCTGATCGACAATATTCTTTCCGAAGAAGGGCAGGGCAGCTTTGCCGCCCGTTTCTTCAGCGCGCGCGGCCTGGATTGGGCTGCCGAGCTTCTCCAGCAATTTCCTCAACCTAACAAGGAGCAATCGTCATGATCGGACGCCGCCTTTTTACTAGCCTGGTCACCGTTTCCCTGATCGCCAAACCGATGGCTGACTACGTCCAGCCGGCCTATGCGCTCATCGTGTTTGACCCGTCCAACTATACGCAGAATGTGCTGTCGGCAGCACGCGCATTGGAGCAGATCAACAACCAAATCCAGTCGCTTCAGAACCAGGCGACCATGCTGCAGAACATGGCGCGCAACCTTCAGCGCCTGGATTTCTCTTCCGTGGGCCAGCTTACCGGCTCGCTCCAACGGATTGACGGTCTGATGACCCAGGCGAGCGGCCTGAGCTTCGATCTCGACAAGCTGCAGGACCAGTGGCGCCAGCAATATCCGGAAAGCTACGACGCCACCATCAAGGTCAGCGATGTGGCGAGCGCCGCGCGCGAGCGCTGGCAGAGCGCCATGCAGGCGTTCCGCCAGACCATGAGCGCGCAGTCGCAGATCGTCGAGAACGTGCAGGCCGATGGCGACCTGCTTACCGATCTCGTCAATCGCAGTCAGGGCGCGGCAGGTGCCCTCGAGGCAAGCCAGGCCACCAATCAGCTGATCGCGCTTTCGACCAAGCAGCAGATGCAGATCCAGACGCTGCTTGCGACCCAGTTCCGGGCCGAGGCCGAGGATGCGGCGCGCAAGGCGCAGTCTGAGGAAGCCGCTCGCGAGACGACGAAGCGTTTCCTGGGCACCGGCACGGCTTATCCCGGCAACTGAGCGGCAGTTCTTCAAGACAACGATGAAGGCGGCGACATGAACGACCTCGGAGTCATCGATCGCTTCATGGAGACCTTTACCCGCTACATTGACAGTGGGTTCGGTCTGCTTTCGGGCGACGTCGCCTTTCTCACCACCATTCTGATGGGCATTGACATCACGCTCGCGGGCTTGGTCTGGGCGTTCGGCGGCGAGCCCAACATACTTGGCCGGCTTGTTCGCAAAGTGCTCTATGTCGGCGCCTTCGCCTTCGTCCTGAACAATTTCAAGAACCTCGCCGACATAATTTACCGCTCCTTTGCCGGTCTCGGCATAAACGCATCGGCCGGCAACCTGCCCGCCGACAGTCTCCTACGGCCAGGCCGCATTGCCGCGGCCGGCTTCGAGGGCGCCTGGCCGCTCCTCAATCAAGCGAGCCAGCTAGTAGGCTTCCCCGAGATCTTCGGTAACGCGCTCACCATCTTCGTGCTGCTTCTGGCCTGGTTCCTGGTCCTCATCGCATTCTTCATTCTTTCCATCCAGCTCTTCATCACCATCCTCGAGTTCAAGCTCACCACGCTGGCCGGCTTCGTCCTGGTGCCCTTCGCGCTCTGGAACCGCTCGGCGTTTCTGGCCGAGCGCGTGCTCGGCAATGTGATTTCGTCGGGCATCAAGGTGATGGTGCTTGCCGTCATCGTCGGCATCGGCTCCACGCTCTTTGGCGAGTTCGCTTCCGCCCTGCAGGGCCAGGAGCCGGACCTGGCGGCGGCCATGTCTCAGGTGCTGGGTGCGCTGGCGCTGCTTGGGCTCGGCATTTTCGGCCCCGGGATTGCCTCGGGTCTTGTTTCCGGCGCGCCGCAGCTTGGCGCCGGCGCGGCACTTGGAACAACGGCGGCCGCAGCTGGATCAACGCTCGTTGCCGGAGGCGCTGCGTTTGCCGGCGCGCGCATGGCAACAGGCGGCGGCCTCGCCGCAGTCCGTGCCGGCACCGCCATGGGGTCCGCTGCCACCGTCGCTTGGCAGACGGGGCGCGCGACATCGCCCGAGTCCGGGCTGTCCGGGGTAGCTGCTGGGCTGCAGGGGGTTGCGAGTGCCGCTAGCGGCGCCGCGATGCGGGGAATGCGATCCGCAGCAGAACCATTCCGCCGTAGTGCCGACGCCGGTCGCGATGCCGGCTGGACCGCGACCGGCGGCATGCCGACCGCGTCAAAGACAGGAACCTCGCCCGCTGCAGCCTCTGACCCCGCGCCGGTCTGGGCAAGGCGTCTGCGTTCCGAACAGACCGCACGCGCCCATCGCAATGCTGCCACGCAGGCGTTGCGCGATGGAGATCGGGGCGGAAGCGGCGCCAATCCCTCCCTCAATGACAAGGAAGACTAGATGCTCTTCAAGCGACCCGTTCAGCGTTATGGAAAGACGCCCGAACCCGTAACACCCTACCAGAAGGCCAGCCAACTCTGGGATGAGCGCATCGGCACGGCGCGCGTCCAGGCCAAGAACTGGCGCTTCATGGCCTTTGGCTGCCTGGCTCTGACGACGGGGCTTTCCGGTGGGCTTCTGTGGCAGTCGATGCAGGGCCGCGTCGTGCCTTATGTCGTCGAGGTCGACCGCTTTGGCGAGGCGCACGCGGTCGCGCCGGCAGTCCAAAACTACCAGCCCGACGATGCCCAGATCGCCTGGCATCTCAGCCGCTTCATCCAGAATGTTCGTTCGGTTTCCACCGATGCGGTTCTGGTGCGGCAGAATTGGCTGTCGGCCTACGACTTTGCCACCGACCGAGCGGCGCTCTTCCTCAACGAATATGCCAAGGCGAACGACCCTTTCGGCCAAATCGGCACGCGCAGCGTGTCAGTGCAGGTGACCAGCGTGGTCAGGGCTTCCGACAGCTCGTTCCAGGTCAAATGGACCGAGCAGGTGTTCGAGCGCGGCAGCCTCGCCAGCACGACGCGCTGGATCGGGATCCTCACCATCCTCATCCGCCCGCCTAGGACAACCGAGCAGCTGCGCAAGAACCCGCTCGGCGTCTTCATCAACGCCATCGACTGGTCGCGCGAGCTCGACAGCGCCGCGCCAACCCCCGTTTCCCCTAAGGAGCCCGCCAATGACAAATAGAGCCCAATTGCTTCGTGCTGCCTTGATCCTGTCGGCGTCTGCTGCGGTTCTTTCGGCCTGTGCCTCGAAGCCAGTGCCGCCGCCTCAGATTTCCTATGACCACGAGGACTTCAAACCAGCCGCGATCGAGAAGGCGCCGGAGAAGCCGGTCAAGGTCGTGGAAGTGCCGAAACCGTTACCGTTGCCTGGTCAGTTGATGCCCGCACCCGGCAAGCCCGCCCCAGATAAGCGCTCGCCGGAAGAACAGGTCGCCGATGCCAACAAGGCGGCGACGCAACAACCCACCAAGTTTGGCTATGTCAATGCGGTGCAGGTTTACCCCTTTGCCGACGGCGCGCTCTACCAGCTCTACGCCGCGCCGGAGCGCGTCACCGATATCTCATTGCAGCGGGGCGAGAAGCTGACCTCGGTCTCAGCCGGCGATACGGTCCGTTGGGTGATCGGTGACACCGTTAGTGGCTCTGGCGATGACCAGCGCACTCATGTGCTGGTGAAGCCATTCGCGCCGGGGCTTGCCACCAATCTGGTCATCACGACGGACAGGCGATCCTATCACCTGCAGCTTCAAAGCACTGAGAAAACTGCCATGGCGGCGCTCTCCTGGATTTACAGCGAAGACCAACTCGTGGCGCTTCGGCGGCGCAACGCTCAGGCAGAGGCTGAAATGCCCGCGGCCTCGAACGTAGCACTCGAAAACATCCGCTTCCGCTATTCGATCGCCGGCGACACGCCACCGTGGAGACCGACCCGCGCCTTTGATGATGGCAGCAGGGTCTATATCGAATTCCCGCGCCGTATCGATCAAGGTGAGGCGCCGCCGCTCTTCATCGTCGGAGCCGACGGAGACAACCAGCTCGTCAACTATCGCATGCGCGGCAACTACTACATCGTCGATCGCCTCTTTGCTGCGGCCGAGCTAAGGCTGGGCACCAAACAGCAGCAGGTGGTGCGCATTACGAGAACCGACGGTCGGCAACCGCCGCGGCGGGTTTCGCTGTTTTCGCGTTTTGGCAGGTGAGGGGAGGCTCATGACCGATACTTCCCATCCGAATGCTCCGCCGAAGCTCAATCCCGAACAGCTGCAGCTGCGAGCCTCGCCCCGCCGACCGGTGCGGTTCAGGCGCGGCATAATCGTCGCGATCGCTGCTGTTGGTTCCGGCGCTGTTTTTGGCGTCACGATGATGGCGCTGCAGGGACCCGCATTGCGCCTGAAACAGCAGGCCGAAGAGCTCTACAGCACGGACCGCAAGCCGACCGCCGAGGGACTTGAATCGCTGCCCAAGGACTATTCCGGGAGCAAGCCGAAGGCTCCGGTGCTTGGACCGCCGCTGCCCGGGGATCTCGGCCGTCCTATTCTCGAGCACCAGCGCCAGCTTGGCATCGCACCTGGGCAAGACGTTTCCGCCGAGGCGCAGCGGCTTGCACAACAAGCGATTGAGGCGCGCGAGTCGCAAGTCCTCTTCCGCATCGAAAACCGACTCCAGAAAACGAAAGCTCTTAGCAATGGGCAGGGCGGACGTTCACCTTTCGAGACGGCGCCTCAGCAGCCAAATACCGAAGGCACGCGAGCTTCCGTCGCCCCGGCCGAGGGCGACCAGAACAACCAACAGCGCAAGCTCGATTTTATCGATCAACGGAACACCAGCGGGATCTACAATCCGCATGCGCTGCAGACGCCGGCTTCGCCCTATCAGATCATGGCCGGCAGCGTGATTGCGGCAAGCCTGATCACCGGCATCAATTCCGACTTGCCCGGCCTCGTCGTCGCGCAGGTTACCGAGAATGTGCGCGACAGCGTCACCGGCAGCATCCTGATCATCCCGCAGGGCTCACGGCTGATCGGCACCTACGACAGCGTTGTAGCCTTTGGGCAAAGGCGCGCTCTGTTGGTGTGGCAACGCATCGTTATGCCGGACGGCTCCTCTACCGAAATCGACAATCTGCCCGTGACCGACGCGGCCGGCTATGCCGGGCTCGAGGACAAGGTGGATTTCCATACTTGGCAGCTGATCAAGGGCATCGCCGTGGCCACATTGCTGGGGGTTGGTACCGAGTTGACCTTTGGGGAAAACGAAAGCGACTTAGTCAAGGCGATTCGTGAATCCACCCAGCAGAACGTCAGTCAAGCCGGCCAACGGATCACTGAAAAGAACCTGAACGTCCAACCCACGATCACCGTCCGCCCTGGTTGGCCGTTGCGCGTCATCGTGCACAAGGACCTCGTGTTGCGGCCATACACGGGGTGAACAGGAGGACTTCATGGCTAACCTGAAACTCGGAAAACTTCCGGACCGGACACCTTCGAAGATCACCATCACCGTTGCCGCCGACTTGAGCCAAGCACTCAACGACTATGCCGCACTTTACCGTGAGACCTATGGCGAGTCCGAAACGGTGGCGGAACTGATCCCCTTTATGCTGGTCGGGTTCCTGGGAGGCGACCGGGCGTTTGCCAAGGCCAGAAAGGAAGGTCTGCCGGGCGCCGGCGCGTCTGAGAAACCACGAAGGCAATCATCTTCCACACTGGACAAAGGTTAGCGCTTAGTGTCGTTTTGGAGCAGCTAGGTTCTTGATCCTGACCGCGTTGCCGCCGGTCCCAGCGAGCGTTTCGCACAATTTGAGATCAGGCTTTCGCTTTACGCTTTAGGAAGGTTTCTTGGCCGGAGCAGCCTTCCTTCCCAAACCTAACGATTTTGCCAGCGCTGATCGGGCGGCCGAATAGTTCGGAGCGACCATGGGATAGTCCTTCGCCAGGCACCTTATCTCGGTGTCCACGAAACCGGCAGCAGGCCAGTTCAACCATTGCGCATGGAGAGGGGGTCGTGATTTTCCCCTGGGTCGGAACCAGGAAGCTGCAGACCCTAACCCTGGCATTGCTGGCCCGCGAGTTCAAAGCATCGCATTGCGGGCATGCCATTGAGCTTCAGGAATGCGAGGCAGCGAAGGTTATGGAAGCACTGCAGGATATAGCTGGCTCGCCGGCACCAGACGGGCAAGAACTTGCTAAACGACTAGCACAGCCCGCATTGGCCAAGTTCGACACGTTCCTGAGCGATCACTTGATGACATTGGTCACAATGGTGGAAAGAATCAGCGCCAAGGACTTGCCCCTGATCGCGGCCAACGCGCTGGGAAATCATACGACGCATGAAGTCGCATGACCGCGGGGACCGGTTGCCCGCACTCGCCTCTGGCAGCCTTTCGCACATGTCCGAGCCTGTTATAACGGGCACGTCGACTCGCACCTGCGCTCACCAGACTTGATCAAATGAAAACCAGCATCGATCATTTGCCGGAGCACAAGCAGGAGCAACTGGCCGTTTGGTCGAAAGGAGGTTCTCGTCTGGTCGTCCGAGCGCATGGTCCATCCGCTCTCGCCAGTCAGCGGCTCGACACCAGGCGCGAACCCGTTCGCGCCCATTCCGTTGTAATTTCTAGTTCTTAGGCTTATCCGGTTTCGCCTTGGTGATGATCGCTTTGGCGCGCTCGACAAGCTGCCCCAGCTTTTCGATGGTCGGAGGAGCTTCTGTGCCGGCCTCCGTATGGCTATGGCCTTCCATCATGGCCGAACACATCTCGAATACTTCGATGATTTCTTCGATCAGGATCTGATCCCACATGACGCGACGAAGTGCTGTCACCATGATGCGGTCGTCCCAACGTCTCACAACTTGCTTGAGCAACAGGTGCGGCACCACTTCCTCGATTGTGCGCCGTAGCTGCCCGGCGCCCTTGCGCACCAGATCTACCCGAGCCGAGCCGAGGAGCTGTTGCGCTTGGGCCAACGTTTCTTCCGCCAGCTTGGTTTTGAGATACTGGGGCGTGGAAATTGGGGCGTCGTTAAGGCTGACGAATCCAGGTTTATCGTTGGCGCCTCTTTGAACCCAGTGCATCATTGGTTCGATCTGGGCTCTTTCCGCTGCGCCGCAAACCTTGGTGAAAAATAAGAGATCGTGTGTGAATATTATGACCTGCCGGCTCTTTGCCTCCTCAACCAGCCGGCCAGCGATACGTTCCTTGCGCTGATGGTCCTGGGAATTTACCGGATCATCAAAAATTAGCCCGGCATTGAGCTCATTGAGAGCGGCCTCAGTCAGAAAGTCCGCCAAGGCAACGGCCCTTTGCTCACCCTCACTCAGGATTTGATCCAAAGCGAATTCCTTGATGGCAAGCGAGCGGATCGTTTGCCCCTTTTGGCCCTTGGTGCGAAACTCAACCGGGATGGCACATTCGAGTCCGGAGCACTCTTGTCCGAGTCGCGATCTGTAGGTTTCTGCAATGACCCTTGAAAACAGTTCCCCCTCTTTCTCGGTGAGGCGGCGGGGGCTCAAAGCCGGCTTGGCCTTAGAGTCAGCGACCTCACACCATTTGAGATCCGATACGTATTTTTCGATGTCATCGAGATTCTTGCTTAGAACTTCGCGATGACGAAGCTCCACCCTCTCTGCGTCGAGCTTGGCGATGGCATCCGCGACACTGAGAAGCTTCAAATCTGCTATATCCGCGTCAATCTTTGTAATCACAGCCTCAAATGCTGGCGTCAAATCCATGGTGCCGTCGCCTGGAAATGTCTCTCCTGCCTTTTGCAAGGCTACAACGATGGCATCCCGGTCAAGCTTGAGGATGGCAAGGAGCTGAAGAATCTGCTCATCGAGCGAGGGATGCGCAGCCTTGAGATATGTTCGCGCAACCGTGTCTTCGCCGAAAACATCGAGGGTTAGGCTCTCGAAACCTTTGATCTTGGCCTTGATCTGGGTGTCCAAGGCCATCAGCGCCGTTCGGTCCGTACTGGTGAGGAATTCCCAATATCGCCCGAAGAGTTCAACGGCCTGGTCGCCTAACGGCTGCTGGCAAAGCAAACAACTGTCACCGTCGTTTGGATAATGATCGTGTTCAACGGCAGCCGACTTGTAAGCGGCTGTAATGAGTTTTTCCCATTCCGGCCCACCGGCACCCTTCAGCTTTTCCGACTTGAACGATGCCGTACCGGTTGCCGCTACTTTCTTGGCAGTGTCGTTGAATTCCCTAAGTAGGCTTTTTGCCCCATCCCGCTCAGTCTGCGAAAGACCTGCGCGTACCTGCTTTAACGTGTCACGCAGAACCTCGACCGGCATACGCGCTTCCGTGAGCCGTCGAATGCTCTCCTCCGGCGAGGTGGACTGCAATTCCAACGTCAAACGCTGGATTTCCTCAAGTCGGGCATCTTCGTCCTTGCCGTACTCGGCTAGCTTCCGTAGAGCCACCAGGTCGGTCTTTGGCCCCAGTGCAGCAACCGCCGCCGAAGCGGCCGTTACGTTTCCGATGAAAGCATTTACGAAGCGATTTTGCTTTGGTCGCACATCGATGGCGGCGGCCAGCTTCTGAGCCAACAGACCATACACCCTCGCCATCTCGGGAAATACGTCAAAACCTGCCGGCTTGAAGCCAAGAGGTCCTGAGTCCGACAAATGCTTTCCCGCCACCGAACTGTCGAAAACTGCAAAAGACCTCTTCAGCTCGGCATGCTCCGTCGTTCCATCGAAGACGAGTGGGATTTCGTTGCCAGCGTGATCGACCAAGACAATGGTGGCCGAGGCTTTTCTTGGAGCCGTGTCGTCATAAATGTCGGGAATGATCGCGTGCCGAGTTCTGCTGAAACACACATTCGTCAGGATGCGCGCAAAGCCGCTTTTTCCAGCACCATTTCCACCATAGATGAGCGTCAGTTGGGGCGAAAAAGCCAGCTCGGCAGATGGGGTCAGCGCATTTACGCCGCTGACGTCATGAATTCGCAAGAGCCGGGGTTTTTGGGAGGCGAGCCCGCTCGCTTTGCCGGTTATTGTTGCCGGAATCTCGAGCTTTGGACTTGGTTCGTCCGCCAGTCCGAATCCATGCAGGAAGACACTATAGACCTGCCCGATCTGCTCAGCAGTAAGAACGCCATAGCGCACCGCCCAAGCAAGTGTCAGCTTTTGCCAGGGCGAGAAATCCTTCGCCCAAATCTCCAGCTCATCCCAAACCGTCACCTGAGAGGGCGGGGCCGCCTGCACGTCCTGAACTGTCAATTTGTCTCCCCCGATCAGCCGTCACTCCGATAAGTAATCGGGCATAAAGTCAATATCCAACCGGATCAGGCGCTACTATTTCTTGTATCCAACACTTGAACGTCCAGTACATGCCGACTGTGGTTTTGTGACGCCATGAACCTAAGCCTCAGGTTTCTCCCCTTGGCACATCGTGCTCGAACTGGCGTCGCTCGCAGGCATGCAAGAACGGCTTCGGTCGAGCGGTCGAAAGCATGACTGACCATCAACGAAAGCCGAGCGGCGTGAACCCACGCTCGGCAATGATGTGGTGGAGCAGGCAACGATACCGTCACCCGTTGTGGCCGGACGCCAAGCTCGGCCAGTTTCAACTCCATCCAGCGCGATAGAAAGCCAATACAGCGTACCTTGAAATTCTTCTATCGGACCACGATCGAACATCGGTATGTTTGTGATCGGAGACCGCGCAATGGCATTTCGATTTGTACACACGGCCGACATTCATCTCGACTCGCCGCTGCGTTCGCTGGCGATGCGAAACACCGACCTTGCCGAACTCGTCGGAGACGCCAGCCGTCAGGCGTTTGTCTCGATCGTGGATCTCTGCCTTGCGGAATTTGTCGATACCCTGGTCATTGCCGGCGATCTCTATGACGGCGATCAGACCTCGATGAAAACGGCGCGGTTCCTAGCGTCACAGATGACACGACTTCACCAGGCCGGCATCAAGGTTTTCAAGATCCGTGGCAATCATGACGCCATGTCGCGGATATCGAAGCAGTTGGTGTTCCCGGACACGGTCACGATCTTCGGCGGCCGTCCCCAGTCAGTGCTGCAGACAGCCGGCGGGCTCGACATTGCGTTCCATGGCTTGAGCTTTGCCAGCCCCAAGGCGCCGGACAGTCTGCTTCCCAAGTATTCAGCTCCGCGTGAAGGTACGGTCAATGTCGGCATCATGCATACGAGCCTGGCCGGATCGCCGGGCCACGACGTCTACGCTCCCTGCAGCGTCGCTGACCTTCATGGCCATGGCTTCGACTACTGGGCGCTTGGGCACATCCATGTCCGCCAAGTCCACGCCGGGGCGAGCACCGTGGTGATGCCAGGAATTCCACAGGGCAGGGACATCAACGAGGCCGGCGAGAAATCCGTCACCCTGGTGACGATACGAGACGATCGCACCGTCGAGATCGAGGAAAGGCTGACCAGTATCGCGCAGTTCGAGCGGTTGAGCGTCGACCTGACCGGAACGGTGGAATGGTCCGAAGTCGTCGGGCGGCTGCGCTCCGCGCTCGAAGATGTGCGCGCCTCCGTCAGATCCCGTCATCTTGTGGTCCGTCTCGGTTTGACCGGGGCGTCACCCTTATCCTGGGCGCTGATACGTGACCGCGACCTGCTGCTCGCAGAAGCCGAGCAGGTCGCGGAACACACGGGGGACACCTGGGTGGAGAAGCTCGAGCTCAATGTCTCTCCATCCGCGGGCGAAACATCGGAGGGCGTCGCTGATCCGATTTTCGAACTCGCTCAATCCATGCGCGCCGATGCCAGCTCAGAAGCTTTCCGTGCCGAGGCGAGGGCGTTGGTCCAGAAGGTGATCGCGGATCTTCCGCCCGACGGGCGAGATTTCGCCGGAAAGGATGAGGCTGGGCTGGAGTTGTTCCTCGATAGGATGCTTGCCAACGGCGCCGACCTGGTCACCGCCCGCCTCAAGGCCGGTGGATCACAATGAGGCTCCGGCGACTTGATCTCATCCGTTACGGCAAGTTCACCGACAGGACGATCGACTTCGGGCAGAAACCGGAATCCGGACCCGACCTGCATATTGTCTTCGGCCTGAACGAGGCCGGCAAATCGACGGCGCTTTCCGGGTATCTCGACCTGCTGTTCGGAATCGAGGAACGCAGCCGCTACAATTTCCTGCACGAGTACAGCGCAATGCGCATCGGCGGTGTGGTCGAACTCGGCGGCGCGGAGCACTCGTTCACACGCACGAAACAGCGCACCAACTCATTGCTGAACGAGACGGGCCAACCGGTCAGCGAAATGGCGATATCAGCACATCTCGCGGGGCTGTCTCGCGACGCATACGAGACCATGTTCTCGCTGGACGACGAAACGCTGGAAGCAGGTGGAAAATCAATCCTGGAATCCCGCGGCGACCTGGGCAAGCTGCTGTTTACGGCCAGCGCCGGCCTCGGGCACGCAAGTGATACATTGAGCGTACTCGAGGCCGAAGCGGACAGGCTCTATCGCAAGCAGGCACACGGGACCGAGCTTGCGCTGCTCAAGAAGCGGCTTGCGGAACTGAAGGCCGGTAAGGACGCGATCGACACCTTGGCGTCGACTTATGAGAGCCTTGAAGCCGAGCGTCTCGACGCGACAGAAAAATACGACCGCAGCATCGCCGAACGGTCGGTGCTGTCGGCTCGGCTCGATACCATCGCGAAGTATCTACGCGCGATCCCGATCCTTGCCGATATCCGACGTAAGGAAGCCCAACTGGCTGACTTGCCTGAGATCGCTTCACCGTCACGGACCTGGACGGGCAGCGTCGCCGACATGATCGAGACCGACGCCAGTCTGAGAACACGGCTATCTGCGAGTGTGGACGAGCTCGAGCGGGTGACGACCAAAATCGCCTCGGTCGATGTGGACGCGGTGATCCTGGCGATTTCCGAACGGGTTCGCGGTCTGGCCGACCGCAAGGTGCGCTACGTCTCGGCCGGTCTGGACCTGCCAAGTCGCAGGACCGAGCTGCAGATCCTCAACAATGCCGTGACGAGCTGCCTTGCTACCCTCGGACGATCCTGCGAGCCAGAACCTGCCAGACTGCTCTTGCCTGCTGCAACCATCGGGGCTGTCCGCACCATGGTCGAGCAGCGATCCGGGATCGTTACTAGCGTGCGCGTCGCGCGCGACGAGGCTGCGGCAGCCGCTGATGCGCTTCAGGCGGCACGCGAGCGGGTTGGCGAAGAACGGGCCGTGCCCGAGCCTGCCAGGGCAAGACTGGCCTCGGCTGTGTCAACGGCAAGGGCGAGTGGGCACTTGAGGGAAATCAAGGCGGCACGCGAGGCCGTGGATGCCGGCGCAATCCGATGGGAGGCCGCGATCGCGCGCTTGCATCCCTGGTCGGGAGATGCTCAGGCATTGGCCAGGGTCGCCATTCCGAATGCTGGACAGCTTGGCGCATGGAAGGCGCTTGCAGCAGAGCTCGGAAAGAGCAGGGGCGTCGTTTCCGAACGTCTTGCCGAGCACCAGGACAATCACGACTTGCTTTCGGTGCGGCTGGATGCCCTTCGCTCCTCGGTCGATGTCAGCGACGATGAATCCGCCGCCGTCATTCGTCGCGCCCGGGAAGAGGCCTGGGCACGGCATCGCGATGACCTCACTGGGGACACGGCGGACGAGTTCGCGGCAGCACTGGCTCGAGATGACAGTGTCGGAGCAGGCCGTCTGGCCAACGCACGGGAGCTCGTTGAGATTCGCACGGCAAGCCGCAGCCTCGCTGAAACCGGTGCCACCATCGCGCATGCGCGCGCCCAACTTGCACGCAACAGCTCGGACCGGGAGGTCGTACTCTCGGAAATTCGCGCAGCGGCAAGAGAGCTATTCGGAGAGTGCCTGGAAATTTCCTCCGAACGGCTGATTGAGCTGATCGAGAATCGCATTGCTGCCCGGATCGAAGCGCTCGTGACCTGGGACGAGATCGAGCTTGCCCGCAAGAAAGCCGAGCGGGCGGTTGATGAGAGGGACCAAATACGCCTGGAGCTGAGCGGGGCTCTGGCGAGTGTCGGCGTTGGTTCAGATCCCGCCGACAGCCTTGAGACGGTCATGGCCGTGGCAGAATTGTTCCTTGACAGGCAATTCAAGGTGGACGCCGAGCGTACCGAGACGCTCAAAACGGTTAGCACACGGCACGAGGATCTGGCCGCCAGGCGGCGAGCCGTCGACGTTTCAGAGCGACGTGAGGACGAATGGCTGGCCGGCGTTGCCGAAGCGCTCAAGGGCACCTGGCTCGATAGCGGCATATCGGCGGCCGGCGTCGGCAGCGTCCTCGATCAATTGGCTGAACTGTCCAAGAGTCTTCAAGACCGGCACGCCATGCAGCTCCGCATCGAGAAGATGGAGGCGGACAGAGAAAATTTCCTGGTCGAGGTCAATGCCGTTGCAGCCGAGGCGGGCGACGTGGCGGACAACGAAGAACCGGAACAGCTAGCGATCCGGCTTGCCGAGCGCCTGGAGCGTGCCGATCGTACGCGCGAGGCGAAGGTAAATCTCGTCAACGACCTGCAGCGCCTGCAGGAAGCGCGTGAGATCCTCGATGGGGAGATTTCGGCACATGAGCGCCGCAAGAGCGAGGTCCTGAGCGTCTTTGGCGTGGCCACGCTGGCGGACGTCGTGCAACGCGACGAAGTCCTGCGCAACAGGGATCGCGTGCGCACAGCCGTCGCCGAACTTGAGGAGCAGGTATCGTCCGAACTCGCGGTGGAAGGGTTCGAGCAGGCGCGTTCGATATTGGATGCTGTCGATCTCGACAGTCTCGCAATCGAGAAGGCTGAGGCCGAGCAACGGCTTCGGGATCTTGACGAAGCGATACAGCAACAACTCATTCGGCAGACGCGAGCGGCCGACAAGCTGGACGATATCGGCGGCGACAGCGCTGTTGCCCGCATAGATGCCGAACGACGCACCGTCCTTCTGGAGATCCAAGAAAAGGCCATCCGCTACATCGAGCTGAAATTGGGCGTCATGGCCGCCGGGAACGCTTTGCGCGTCTATCGGGAGCGCCATCGATCCGGAATGATGGCGCGGGCATCCGACGCTTTCGCGCTTATGACGCGCGGCCAGTACTCAGGCCTGACAACCCAACCGGTCAAGGGTGGCGAAGTGCTCATCGCATTACAGCGCGACGGGCAGTCCAAGGTCGCGGACGCGCTGTCGAAGGGCGCGCGTTTTCAGCTTTATCTGGCCCTGCGGCTTGCAGGCTATTACGAGTTCGCTCAGTTTCGGCCCTCCGTGCCCTTCATTGCCGACGACATCATGGAAACCTTCGACCATTTCCGGTCAGAGGAGGTTTTCCGGTTGTTTGGAGAGATGGCGAGTGCCGGTCAGGTAATCTACCTCACGCATCATCAGCACCTGTGCGAGATCGCCAAGACTGTTGTGCCTGGCGTAGCGATTCATAATCTCGGATGAGATTGGACTTTATTTGATGCGTTGCTGACATACCGTGCCGTTCGATGTTTTACCTTAGCTAGTCTAATCGACATTCCAAGCGCCGGCCTTCGCGTCCGCTTCGCGCCCAATGCACGAACCCGCTGCGCGGGAGGGCCGCCTCCTTCTGAGATGGCCGCTACAAGGACTACCGGTCGCGACGGCGTCGACCGGCAGCAGGTTATGACGCTTGCGACGGACGAGTTCATCCGCCGCTTCCTGCTCCATGTCCTGCCGCGTGGGTTCCACCGCATCCGTCACTACGGCCTGCTCGCCGGCTCCGCCCGCAAGGATAGCCTCGCCCGCGCCCGCGAACTCCTGGACGTCGCCGCGCCGCCTGACCTTGGCGATTCCGACGAACCGGACGACTTCCGTCCGTAATGCCCGTGCTGCGGCGGACGCATGATCGTCGTCGAGGTGTTCGAACGCTGGAGGCAGCCACGCGGTCCGCCGGACGCAACCGCGACGAACCGGGAGACCGCTCCATGACCCGGCATGGCATGGTCCAGACTTCAGTCGCAGGCCCTCAGCCTCCGGCAACGGATCGACGCGGGTGATTATCGACTCCGACAGAGCCGCGCCCAGCCGCCCACCGTCCCGACAATACCGCGCGGAGGCGCAACGAAGCGGCTGTCCGCATTCACCCCAGAGCTTCCCGACGGCGGTCGCGCCATCGCCGACATCAGCTGCAAATCGAAATCCCCATAGACGTCGACTGTGGCGCGCGGGTTCCTGCATGAGAGGCTTTCGTACGCCCGACGGCACCCGAAACCCTTCCCATTATCGGTCGTTCGGGTCAGCATGGCGGTCTCCCGAAAGCAGTCATTGGTTCGAAGCCGTCAGCGGTGGTCGTCATTGGGTGGCTTCAGGTAGTTTTCTGTATCAAGTGCCGGTGTACTCCCCAATATTCAAGGCAAGCAGTTCAAACGCTGCGCTACCTCACCCTAGGGCTCATTCAAGTCGACCAATTGCGGTGCCATATATGGAGATCTTTGGCGGTCATCGATAGTCCCAAACACGGATATGTTTCGGAATGCCGCAGTTGACGGCAGAGTAGCTTTGTCAACTTGCCCTGCAAGCTTTTCTGATCGCGGCGCCCATAAATTTGCATGCAAACGCATTGGAAGGTGCGGAATCGGCGTAGGGTCCCAACCAACACGTTCATGGACAACTTTGCCATCGACAGACCACACGATACGGCCTGGCTGCCAGTCGATGGCGTACATATGAATGTCCAATGTGCTGTCGAAACCTAGGTCAATATGGCATGGAGTTCCTCGATACCCGAAGCTCATGTTGGAGCCATCATCGCCTGGGTTGAAATATACGTTGACCAACATTCGGCGAGGATCACCGCCTGCAAGTTCGACGTCTATTTCCTGTCGAGGGTCGCTGCGATGAAGAAAAAATCCTGTAACGAGACCAGATCCGCGCGCTGCCCTTATCCCAGCTTCGAAGCGCCCCTGCTCAAAGGACCGCCTGGATGCAAAGGCACCTGATCGATAAGGACGTAGCCCCGCTTCGGCCACACTGATTGAGATATTGGCTCCGCTATCCTGATAGGTGATGGTTTCGTGCGCGAATGTGGCCAAGTTGCCTGGGAACGTCTCTACTACACTGGGTAACTCGGGCGAAGCAGAGCTCATATCTGCATGGATGATGCGGCTACCGGAGCGCTCATGGCGTCGCGCGCCCTGAGGGCGTAATGGCCAATCAGGATGAGGCGGCAGGACCCATGGCGAATCGTCAATCAAATTGATACTTTTCTTCGGTGCAGGTCCGGACTTGCGTTCTACGTAAGGACGATCATCTCGAAAAACCCTCAAACTTCGAGAGGCGCCAAGCGGGAAGGCCTCAACCGGTTCGGCGAGACCCAAAAAGGTGCAGAGTGGTTCCCAGCGTTCGATGGTTGTGCAATCTAGCGACAGAACTGCGGTCCGGGGCGCAGGAATGTCGTCCAAGTTGATGCCGACCCGTTTCGGGGCGTCAGGTTCGAAAACGAATTTGAGGTCGGCGTTCGCCAACGCGGCCGATAATGCGCGCCGCGAAAGCGGTGGGTCGACAAGAGCGTCAAACTCATCAAATAGGGAAGAAAGCTCCGCTGCATCGATTTGGTTCTCGTGACCGTCGAATACGCGGACACGTAGTCCCAACATCGACAATGCCATGGCAAGGCCGTCCCGCTCGCCAAGTTTCGTCCAAGCCAGTAGCGGCTCGACACGAATCCGATTGGAGGGCATGTCGCCTGAACCTGCGTCGACGATTCCCGCCCGAGCCAGGAACGGTAGGACGGAGTAGGAGTTGTCGGACCCGCTGTCGTGTCTTTGGAGGATTGATGGAGTGGAAAGCGCGAGTGCCTGGAGTTCGTCGAAGCGATAGTTGATCCACATATCCACCGGACCGATGACTGGCATTGCTTTCAGTAGTGCAACTGCTCCTTCTTTTGACAAAACATAGCCCGATAGGAACCAAAGCCCGCGCACCGGCCTGAACAGGGCGTCGCAAACATCAGCACGTTCCGCTGTTCCGCCAGCATCAGAGTAGGAGAGATATAGGAGACGTGGTCCACCTTCGATCCGGCAGCGCTGCAGTGCAGCCTGCCAACCGCTATCCACGGCCGCCGCAGCTCCCCGGCGAAACCAGACGTCATCTTCAAGTACCAACACGAACTTGTGGGGGCCCTTTGCGATGCTCTTCCAGACCTCTATGTGCGACCGCGCGACCGCAGTTTCCTGACGGGTCATCATCACTGGTTCATTGGCGCTAAAACACTCTGCCAGCCTCTTGTCCGGCTGGACATATAGTTGGTCTCCTATGCGATAATTGGGATCGACATCCGCCGTCGCTGCAATCGCACGGCCATCGCGGGCGTCGATAGCAGCGAACCTGTTGACTATCGAGGTAAGTGGGGATCCATCGGCCATTCGGAAGCGGCGAAGTTCGCGGATAACTCGGCGCCACCGTCGGGGTTGCCGGGTGAGATTCACGACCAGAATTGCCCCGATCTGGTCGTCCCGAGTACCGAATGCAACCATTCGACCACCCGGCAGGACGCACGCTGCAGCACGTGCAGCTCGGAAGATGAAGTTATGTAGGAAACAAGACGCTTTGCTAAGGTTCATCGCAAGGCCCAAAGAAATTCAAAACCCTGACCCGTCGACGTTGCGCCAATTCCTCGCGTCGCCACGGTAGGAAAGGTCCCATTTGGTTTCCGCGATTTCCTCCCAATCGCGTAGCAATTCGAAATCGAAAGGATAGCCAGCGATAGTCAAAGCATTTGCGTGTGCAGCCAGGACCAGGGTCAGGTTACCAGGGCCTGTCGTTCCTTGAATTTCTGGGAGCGGATCATCACTCAGCAGTTTTCTAGTGGCGCGAGCAAGTGCCTGAACCAGGACGGGGTGCCGCGCCGGAGCTGCGATCGGATCGTTGTTGACATAGAATACTCGCCCCTGTGTAGGCAGATCAGCCCCCCAAATTTGAGAAGCTGGCACCATCCTGCTGGTCGCCAAGTCGTAGCAGAGCGGCTGTATCTTCAATTTGCCGTCATCGAATATGCGTCGCCAACCATCACCCAGCAGCACGTCATCGGCATCCACGTACATGCCCCCCTCTGCGAGCACGAAGCACATCCGAAGATAGTCGCTGCGCATCGCCGGGTGCCGACAACGAGCGAATGCTGCGATTTCCCTGGGCCCGTACCAGTCTGCGATATATTCCGCGGCGGAGGCATCATCAAAAAGCCGAAAGAAGAATCCTTCATCGCCAAGTCGTTTCCAGCTGTCGAGACAGGCCCGAACGTCGTCGGGGAGATCGCTATGGTCGTGCCAGTACTGGATAAGCGTTTTCGGGATTGACGAGGAATTGGAAGTGGCGACGATTGCTCCGTGCGTTGATCGATCCATCTGCCGCAGAGTGATCTGGCGGATGCAGGTTGATCGAAGTGTCTCATCGTTCTCAAAGCCCGGTGGGTAACTCTGCATTTGTCTCATCTCACACGGGCTTCCTGTCCGAACTCCTGAGATACCCTTGATAATGTTCAGATGACTTGAGAATGTAAGATTTCCCTTCAAGCACAAACCCGTCAAGACCATGGTCTGTAACGTATGCGTTCAGATCGATGATGTTGTTGATGAATCCCTTTCCATTGAAATTCAAAGATGTGTTGCACAACACCCCAAAGCCTGTCCTTTCTTTGAAGGCGGCCAGAAGGTCATGAAGACGGGCGTTTGAGACGGGTGTTACTGTTTGAATGCGGGCCGTCCCGTTCACATGCGTTACTGCTGCCAGTGCATCAGTCGTCGTGCGATACGTGAACAACATATAGGGGCTATCGTGGTCACAGCCGAACCAAGCTTCGGCATCATCTCTCAAGCAAACGGGTGCTATTGGGCGGAACTGCTCTCGTTGCTTGATTTCGTTCAATCGCACCCTGGTGTCGTCTCGAAATGGAGCAGCCAAGATTGATCTATTGCCAAGCGCACGTGGGCCGATCTCGTACCTGCCGTTGACCCATCCTAGAATTAGGCCGCCGGCTAGGAGATCGGCAATCTTCGTATAATCGATATTGTAGACGTCGTACTTGCTCGCATCGAAACGCCCCCGTTCTTGGAAGGCCAAGCCTGAGTACAAATCCCAACCTATCTTCGGATTGCCCGTGAAGTGCAGCTGAGCGTCGATCGCGGTGCCTATGGCGGAACCGGAATCGTTCGCGACAGGTGGGACAAAAACCTCCTCGAACAGTCCCGTTTCCACCCATTTCGAATTCCAGTCGCAGTTAAGGCCACAGCCGCCTGCAATGACTAGGGGCAGGCCCCTCTTCATGTTCGCTCGCGCGAACTTGTGAAAAATGTCGAAGATGGCATCGCTGTATATGCCAGCGAAGTTGCGAAACTCTGGATCGTCGAGTCCTGAGTTTAGATGCGGGGCATTGTCGATGTTTTCGTAATCGCTTAGCTTCCTGTATTGGCCATCGAGCAGAAACCGGAGCAATTTCTTCTCCTCGATCGTGGGCTGGTTGCGCGTCGAGAACGACGCAAGAGCCATAAGTTTCCCAGCATCCGTGGCGCGAGGATAAGGCCCATCTTTCGGGAAAGTCGGGTCTGCTAGGCCGTAGAGCATTCCATATCGATTGCCCGGTTGTTTCAGGACGTCGCCGAGTGGCGTAATGTGGAACTCTGCATCCACTTCGTAGAACGCCCCGATATCTCCTTCCCAAACCAGTGCATAAAATGGGGTGCCTTTGGGGATGCGGGACATGCCGAATGCGCAAAGAATATGGGAGCGCTCATGGGTTGACGAAAAATAGTCGACTTTACCTTTGAAGAAGCGGCCCTTCTGGATGATCGACTGATCGGTCGAAATACCCCGGTATCCAGAATTCCTTAGTGATCCGAATAGATACTCATGGTGATCATAGGGCCACCAGCCTCCCATGCAGATGACGTCCGGCAATTCTCCGATCTCTCCGATAGAATCCAAGACGTGGGAGATGGACAACTGAGAATTTCGGTAGTGCGAGTCTTTCTCCGACTCGATCGAGAACATCAGGCGCGCGTCCTTTAGGTAGACAACTGCGCCATCGTGACCTGGATTGTAGGATAGTATATTCAAGAACCAAGCCCTCACAGGTGCTAATAGCTGTTTGTGCGAATCGCCTCGCAAAGAAAACTATCTTGCACGATTTCCAACAGGGCCGCAGATTATTTCAATCTCGCCATCTGAACCGCTTGCAGCAGCTTAGCGGCACGAATTCGTTACAACTGCCGCTTTGAGCGGAGCAACAAAAGAGTGAAAAAGCGCGAGTAGAACGTGGATGTTGAATCTATACCTCTAACGCCTAGTTGCGAAGCCATTGCCAGATCCACCGCATCTCTTGTTCGCGGGCATTGATGTATGGCCAATATTAGTCGATTCGGTCAGAAATGAATTGCTCCGAACCTCATGATCCCACAAGTTCCGAACGCGCTATATGTCTTCCAAAGTCGCGCAAGGCAATTTGCCCGCCGATGTTTGAACCAATGGGCGATCTGCCTCAGGCAAACAGTTGATCCGAGCCTATTGCCCATCACACAAGGTTCTTGGTAACGCCGTCGCCGCCTTCAACCCGACCGAGCGACGCACGGGAAAGACGATCATCCGCGTTCGTCCGTGAGCGACACGCGCCTATCGGTGCGCGTGGCCGGCCGGCGCTATTCGGATCGGCTGCCGCAGCCGATCGACGCGAGGGGCGCCAAGGGCTGTATCTGCCTCTATGTTCCCTTCACGATTCTCGGTTTGGCCGGTCGGCGGGATTGAGCCGCGCTCTCAAGGGCCAAGGCCAGCTGCTTCTCGTCTTGGATGGCGCGATCGACTGCCTCAATTTCCTCTTGGAGCGCCTTCAGCTCGGCTCCGTAGCTGGAGCCGTCACTGTCCCCGATCTGAAAGCCACTTGCCCGCATTGCGCCAAAAGCCGCCATTCCGCTGTCGGCCTAAATGCCGCCGCGCGGCAATGCGCCCAATCTCTGCTTCAGACCCGCACTATTGTGTCTCGAAAGCGGCGATTTACCCTAGGGTAAATCGTGACGGGCAATGGTGGGAAGCGGACTGGCGGCTTTCGAAGTGCGCCCTACGAAGTCAGATGTCCACTCAATGGCCAGATCATGGATTTATTACACGCATCCAATATAATGGCGCAAGCTCCGCAGCCGGAGCGGCGCCGCAGAGCCCGCCAGCACTCGTTTCGGCTTCCGCGGGCCTTGGTGCCTCTCGCCGGCCTGGATTAGCAGCTCGTCTGAGCTCAAGCACGGAACTCTCCAGCGCCTCCTTATCCAGATCAACCCTAATCAACTATGATGTTACATGTCAGTCTGCTAATGTAATAGGAACAAGCCGCTCACCGGCCGGTGGTTGGGGAGGATCCAAGTGCGAAGCCGCTGGACCATTCTTACTGTTTTGTTTGTCGCTCGTGCCGCCTTCGCCTTTCAATTTGGGAGCGTAGGGCCCGTCGCGCCGCAGCTCAGCCGAAGTCTCGGTGTGAGTTTGGCCGATGTCGGTATCCTTATCGGCATCTATTTTGCGCCGGGCGTCCTGCTTGCCTTGCCCGGCGGGACGATCGGCCGCCGCTATGGTGACAAGACGACGGTCCTCGCCGGGCTGCTGATGATGCTGGCAGGCGAATTAATGATGACCTCGTCGGCGTCATGGAGCATGCAGATCGCAGGCCGACTGATTGCCGGCACTGGTGGCATACTCTTGAGCGTTCAGATGACCAAGATGGTCGCCGACTGGTTTACTGGCCGGGAAATAGCCACAGCGATGGCCATCTTCGTCAACTCGTGGCCGGCTGGCATCGCAATCGCGCTCATGCTGTTGCCAGCGATCGGAGAGAGGTTCGGGCTCCATGCCGTCAACCTTGCTGTCGCAGGCCTGATTCTGATCGGATTCGGCTTCATCGCCTTTATCTATCGTTCGCCGGCCACCCCCGTTTCTGCGGAAGGCGAGCGCGGCAGTCTGACCGCAAAAGCGATCTATGCCGTGATTGTAGCCGGCTCGATCTGGTGTCTCTATAATATCGGTCTTGCAATGATCTTCAGTTTCGGACCATCGATGCTCGTCGAGCGAGGCTGGTCCAGCACGGCAGCTGGATCGACGATTAGCATCGTGCTCTGGCTCGCTGTGCTCTCGGTTCCTTTCGGGGGCTTCCTCGCCGACCAGACCAAACGCGGCGACGCCGTGGTCGTCACAGGCTGTATCGCCTTCGCGCTGCTGACGCTGCTCCTGTCGCGAAGCGACGCGGTGCTTCCCATCGTCGTTGCGCTTGGGATCGTCTGCGGCCTGCCCGCCGGCGCGATCATCAGCCTGTCTGCGCTTGTGCTCGAGCGGAAGACGCGGTCGATCGGAATGGGAATATTCTACACGGTTTTCTATGCCGGGAGCCCGGTTGGACCGGCGATCGGTGGAAAGCTCTCGACGTGGCTGGGCGGCGCGAGCGCCGCGCTCGACTTCGGCGCCGCCGTGCTCCTGGTTTGCCCGGTCATTCTGTGGCTCTTCCGCCGTATTGTTGCTGGTGAGATTCGGCCGGCCGTTTCAGCGACATAAACGCGCGAGCAGGGCTTAGCGATGTGACGCTGGACAGCGGCGAACGGCGGTTTCCGACGATTGCTCGAGCCGCGATTGGTTTGCGCTGTGGCGCGGGATGCTCGATCAGACCCTGGAACACCAGAGCAAGTAAATAAGATGGAAAATGTTCGGACAAGCGATGTCGGCGCTTCACCAATGACCGGGATTGCATCTCGTTTGGCTCGTCCCGGCTTGAGCGGAACGACCGCATTGCGCGGTTTGCTCCCAATAGCTGACAGTTCGCTGCCGGCCCCATGAGCGGCAGTGTCCTGCGACGTTCTTCTCTCTCGGCCAATCACGGCCGAGGAGAATGACATGGGCCATTCTCAATTTGACGATGCCAGCCGCCAGCACGCAGCCTGGAATGCTGGGAAGAAGGTCGGCACCAAGCGTCCTTTCACCCAGAAGCAGATTTGGGCTATTCGCTTTTTCCTCGATCGCGAGAGGCGCGTTCGGGACCGTGCGCTATTCGATCTGGCAATCGATAGCAAGCTTCGCGGCTGTGACCTGGCCAAGGTCAGGATTCGCGATGTCGTCGCCGGACCGGAGATAAGGACCCGCGCGATCGTTGTTCAGCAAAAGACGGGGCGGCCGGTTCAGTTCGAGATCACTAACGACGTGAGAGCCAGCCTTCTGGTTTGGCTCCAACGACGTGGAGGCTCGGTCGAGGATTTCCCGAGCCGTCGTCGATCATGCACGCCACATGAGCACAAGGCAGTACGCGCGCCTGGTCGACGAATGGGTGACCGCGATCGGTCTGCGTTCGGAGGAGTATGGAACGCACTCGCTCCGACGTATCGCGTAACTAACACGCCAGCCCGAAGCTGCCTGGCGGATCGCCAGTTCTGCCGTTTGGCAACACCGAAGGAATGGCCGGTCCCCACCCAGTAACTACTGTGTTGCGAACGGTAAGAATGGGTCGGTTGCTGCCGCTGTGCCAATCGCGGGCGAAATGGGGTGGATTGCGAAACGGCGGCTTTCGGGCAGGATGCGACCCGAAGTAGAACTTCAAGAATATGAAGTCATCAGGCCTGGAGTATCGTGATGGATTTTGAAGCGGGCGTTGTTTTGGTTGTCGGTGCTGGGTTCGCGAAGAATGCAGGCTTGCCATTAGCCAGCGAGTTTACCGAGCGCCTCTTGGATTTAGATGGTCTGAAGGATAACGGACCTAGCGCCGCGCAGGCGGCGTTCCTCCGGGAATTCGTGGATAAAACCTTCAACGATGGTTCCACTACCCCTGATGACAAGTGGCCGGAACTTGAGGACATTTTTACTCTGGTCGACCAGTCTGCCAACTCCGGGCATCACCTCGGGCCCCTTTACTCTGCGGCAGATCTTCGCGTGGTTCGGCGGGCGATGATTGTCCGTATCGTCCGAATGCTCCAGCAGGCTTACAATAAGCAATTGAAGCGCCGTGGCGCGGATTCGAAGCTGCTCAACGCTCTGTTTGATGGCCTCAAATTGGATAACACGGCCGTCTTGAGTATGAATTGGGATATGGTCTTCGAAAGAGGCATCGAGTTGCGGCAAGAGGTACGCAACGTCGAGTACGGCTGCAATGCCACGCCGACGCGCCTCGAAGATGACGTTGTGCGCAGAAGACGCTCGGCAGATTTGGGGACAAAGACGCTCCACCTTCTGAAGCCACATGGATCGATAAATTGGCTTTACTGCGACGCGTGCCGCGAATTGTTCTGGGTGCCGTCAACTGACACGGAGCGTGTGGCGCAGACCCTGTTTCAAGAGAGAGACTGGCGCGCCGTATTTGGGCCATCGCATAAGGGCTCGTTGCCCAAGTCAATAAAGCCTCACTGTCCGCATTGTGGTTCACAGTCACTCGGCACGAGGATAGCAACTTTCAGCTATCGCAAAGCGCTAGATTTCGCAATGCACGCTGCAACTTGGCGGACCGCGGAAGCACATCTGAAAACTGCGATTCACTGGGTATTCTTCGGATACTCCATGCCGCCTGCAGACTTCGAGTTCAAATACCTACTCAAACGCGTTCAACTGACCGAGGTATCCCACCCGATATTACCGTCATAACGGGCGGCAGCACGAAAGCGGCGGAAGAAACTATACGCCGCTACAAGCAGTTTTTCGGCGATGGACCAGGCGACCGACACTACGTTCGTGAAGGGTTGACAGACGAGGTCGTCCGCCACCTTAGAAGCATCGAAGCTCTAAATCCGGTGAAGCGCGCACGCCGTTCACGCACGAGGTCGTCGTCCCGGCCTTAGTAAAAATCGCGGGCGCTTGCGTAACCGATCCAACAGCAGCTATCGGGATGTTCAGCCCCAATCGTAAACGGCTGAAATTGGGTCGACTGTAGAACGGCTGCTTTCTGCGTAACCGTCGCGAAGACCTGACAGTCCGGTCCCGGCCCCAACAACGTCGTTCCAGTTCTCGACCAGCGCGCGGTCTTGGTACCGTGTCGAAAGGTTTGATCGCACATGCCGAAAATGTTTGCATGGCGCAATAAGTTTATATCGGCTCGTATATGGGAACTGCCGATATGGGAGCCTATATAGCGGTAAATTGATATATAAACGTATATTGACACCCGTCATATACGGTCCTATATCGGGCTAGCTCATGCAGAATCGTATAGGCCATGAAGATCAGAACAGCTCGCGACATTGGTATCCTGATCAAGGAGGCCCGCACCCGGCGCGGCCTGTCCCAGGCTGCCTTGGCCAAGGTGATCAACACCACGCAGACGTGGGTGTCGTGGATCGAGAACGGCAAGCCCAGCGCCGAGATCGGCAACGTGCTGCTGGCGCTGACCACGCTTGGTGTGGAACTGGACTTTCAGATCCCGACGGCGCCGACGGCGGCTGCTGATCATCATCATAATGCCGATGAACGGCATGTCGACGATGATGACGACGAGATTCCCTACAAGCTCTAGGTGACGATGATCATGGTGAACCCCATCGACACCCTCGACGTCCATATCGCTGGCAGACCGGTTGGGTGGCTCCACCACCTGCAGGGCGGCAAGCTTTCGTTCTCCTATCACGAGGCATGGATGGAGGGCCGGGTGGCGATCCCGCTCTCCCTGTCCATGCCGACGATCACCAGGACCTACGAGGGCAAAGTCGTCGAGGCATTCCTCTGGGGTCTGCTGCCGGATAATGAGCAGACCCTCGCCAGATGGGCGCAGAGGTTCCAGGTCTCCGCGCGAAACCCGTTTGCCCTGCTCAAGAATGTCGGCCGCGACTGCGCCGGCGCCGTCCAGTTCCTTCCTCGTGGCGACCAGGTTTCCCGCGGCGAGAACGTGGAGTTGCTCACCGAGGCGCAGATCGGCGACCGCCTGCGCGACCTGCGCAAGGATGGTGCAGCGACCCGGCGAATCGGCGATCCTGGTCAGTTCAGTCTCGCTGGTGCGCAGGCAAAGACGGCGTTCCATTTCGACAAGGGCAGCAATCGCTGGGGGATCCCTCTAGGCGACACGCCCACGACACACATCTTCAAGCCGCCTTTGCCGCACTTGCACGGGCATACCGAGAACGAGCATTTCTGCCTGCAGCTTGCATCCAAGCTCGGCATGGACGCTGCACATAGCCAGGTTCTCGACTTCGCAGGCGAAAAGGCGATCGTTATCGAGCGCTACGACCGCCGCAACATCGACGGCAAGACCATCCGCATCCATCAGGAGGACATGTGCCAGGCCCTGTCGGTGATGCCGACGCTCAAGTACGAGAACCAGGGTGGGCCAGGTATCACAACGATCTCCAGAAAGGTGCTGTCGGCCTCCCTCGACCCCGTCCAAGACCGTCAGATCTTCATGGCCGCGAACGTCTTCAACTGGATCATCGCCGGCACGGACGCGCATGCAAAGAACTACTCGATGCTGCTCGGTGCCCAGGGCGAGGCCCGCCTAGCTCCGCTCTACGACATCTCCTCCATTCTGCCGCACCTCGGGGGAGAGATCCAATCTGAGATGCGCGACCTTAAACTGGCGATGAAGATCGACAGAGTCTATCCCATTGAGGAGATCATGCCGCGCCACTGGGGGCGCTGTGCGTCCTCAGCAAAGGTTGGCAGCGAGTACACGGTGCGGACGATCCGCCATCAGCTCGCGGTGATGCCCGATATGGCATCGGAGTGCGCCCAAGAGCTTCGCCAGGAGGGGATCATCCATGAGATCGTTGGTCGCCTCGTCGACGCGATCGCGACGCGCATCAAGGGCTTGTCCCGGATCTATGGAGAGGAATGTTGTGGAGGTTAAAGTCGGGCAGGGATAGCGGATCCACGGACTAATGCCGGCGAAATGGACGGACCGCACACTGCCCACGGGATTCTCGCTCTAATAGCGCCCCGGCTCCGGGCCGGGTAGATGGCCGGTTTCGGAACCGGCCATCGGCAGCTTCCCGCCGAACGCGGTCAACTTTCTCTCCAGAAAATCTGACAATGCGGGCCTACGATTTGGCGTCGAGTTGTGGCGTTTTTCGACGGTCAGTATGATTCCGGCGGTTGGAGATTTGTATCCGCGTTTGATGAACGGCCGCTGTTGGGTTCAAAGTGGATGGTCGCGTTGGTGTGTGGACAGCAGGCTTGCGGCGTCCCTCGATTGGATCACCCGCAGGTTTTTGCTCTTGAGTTCATCCAGATAATCGGCCCACCACTGCATCATCTTGACGCGCTCGTCCCAATGCTCTGCCCGGGCGTAGGCGCGCCGAACGTCGTTGTTTTCAATGTGGGCCAGCTGCCGCTCTATCGCGTCCGGATGCCACTTGCCGCATTCGTTCAGCAGAGTTGATGCCGTTGCTCGAAAACCATGCGCGGTAGCTTCTTCCTTGCTATATCCCATACGACGCAGTGCGGCGTTGAGCGTATTGTCGGAAATCGGACGCGAAGCCGATCGAACACTAGGAAACAGCAGCAATCCACCACCAGAGATTTCCCTCAGTGAAGTCAGGACGCTGATCGCCTGCTTTGACAGGGGTATGCGGTGCGGACGTCGCATTTTCATGCGTGCTTCAGGGATGGTCCATACCGAGCTTTCAAAATCGAAATCTTCCCATTCAGCGGAGCGAAGCTCGCCGGGGCGGGGAAACATCAGAGCCATCAGCTTCAGACCGGCTCGGGTTGTAGGCTGTCCGTCAAATGCATAGATCGCCCTCAGCAAACCGCCCAAGGCCTTCTGATCGGTAATCGCGGCGCGAGGCGTTACCGTCGGACTGATGAGTGCGCCTCTGAGGGCGAAGGTCGGATCTGTCTCGGCGCGTGCGGTGGCGATTGCGTATCGAAACACGCTGCCGATGGTGGAGCGCAGTCGCCTGGCCGACTCGTATCGACCGCGAACCTCAACGCGACGGAGGGCGGCAAGGATGGTGGCCGTATCGATCTCCCGAATGCACTTATCGCCGATAATCGGATAGGCAAAGTCGAGCAGCCATTTGACCTTGCTGATCGTCCGGTCGGCACGTCCCTCCTTCTTTAGCTTGTCGACATATTCGTCCGCGATTGAGCGAAAGGAGTCCTTAGCCGAATCAGCCTTTTGCAAGCTGCGTTCCTTTCCAGGGTCGACGCCAGCTAGCAGGAGCCTTTTAGCATCATCGCGCGCCTCCCGTGCCTCGGCGAGAGAGATAAGGGGATAGCTGCCCAGCGCGAGCAGTTTCTGCTTGCCCTTAAAGCGGTAGGCGACCCGCCAGAGGCGAGAGCCCGTGGGCTGTACCCATAGCTGCAGCCCGCCCCCGTCAGATAATTTCACGAGCTTGGAAGCAGGGCGGGCATTTCGACATTTCACGTCGGAGAGGGGCATTCGTCAGGTCTCCCTTAGCTGTTTCGATACCATCAGGATGTCGAATACCAACGGAAATACCATCCCCCCGCCTCGTTGGACCAAATGCTCCTGAAGCGCTCCCTGTCCCGCTTAACTGCGCAATGCGACTGCAAAACATCAACAATTCCAGGCGCTTGCAGAAGCTGCAGCGTAGAAGGTTCGGTGAAAGGGAGTGTCGGGAGAAGGGGGGATGGTGCCCAGAGGCGGATTCGAACCACCGACACGCGGATTTTCAGTCCGCTGCTCTACCAACTGAGCTATCTGGGCCTGTTCCGGCAAACGAAAACGCGTTGACCGGATTTCATCGAGGCGCCGTGGGCGCCCCTTGAAAGCGCGTGGGTTATAGCACGGGAATTCGGCCTGTCCAGCGCCTAGTGGGCGATTTCGGGCAGGAAAAGCGATGCCGTGCGGTGCCCCGGTTTCCATGCCGCTTGCAGGCCGGAATCGGGCACGGCATGGCACGATGCGGCCTTCGCCATCCCTGTCCGTGCCGCTATTGCCGGCTGACATGCCGTGGCACTGCCTTTAGCCGGCGATCGAGGCGCACCAATGCATTTGCGGCTCAGACGCGCCACTGGTCGCCGCCGCCTATCTGACGCCGGTCACGCCGCGGCGAAAATCGGAGGGCGACATGCCGGCGAGCTTGCGGAACGACTTGTTGAAGGCGCTGAGCGAGCCGAAGCCTGAATCCATGGCGACGCGCAGCACATTGGCGTCCTGATGCATCAAAAGCGCCTGCGCATAGCTCAGCCGCAACAGATTCACATACTCGTTGAGCGTCATGCCGGTGGATTTCTTGAACAGGCTCATGGCATATTTGGGATGGATGTCGGCGGCCGCCGCGATGTTCACGCAATCGATGTCGTAGAGGAAGTTTTCGGCGATGAAATCGCACATGCGTCCGACATTGCGCGACGATTGCTGGTCGAAGGGGCTGCCTGTTTCCTGGTCGGTCGGAGTTGCGGATACCAGCCGGTAGGGCTCGAACCGCACCCGCTCCAGCCGCAGCAGCAATTCGTTGACGGCATGTTCGGCCTTGGCCTGGTCGCCGGACCGGGCGTAGCGGTTCCAGCGCTCGAAATTATGGTTGTCGGACTGGTCGGTGGCTGATGTCACCAGTGTCGCGCCGGTCATCAGCCGGTGCCTTATATCGGTGGGCAGGTGCAGCCGGAAGAAGTGCACCAGTGGCAGATGCGCCCCGGCATAGATGGCGTCGTCGGACAAATCGTCCATCTGGTGCGGCAGGCCACCCCAGAACAGGCACATCTCGCCGGCCGAAAGCGAAATCTCGTGGTCGTTCATGAGGTAATGCACGCTGCCGCGCACGATGAAATTAACCTCGACCTGGGCGTGCCAGTGCGGCTTGAGCATCACCAGCGGATTGGTGTGAAACATCTGCAGGAGCAGCGGCAGGCCTTCCACGCTGCTGGCCCCAGGCTGGTAGAACGGCCGTTCAGGCATCTTACTTTCCGCCAATTTCATATTCCCTTTGACGGCGACAGGCCTTGCCCACTGCATAGTCTAGCCACGCTCACAGTGAGAGAGCAAATGAATGGGAGGATTTCAATGCGCATCACAATGACCTGCGCCGCGCTCGCGCTTGCCCTGGGCTCAGCCCCGGCCTTCGCGCAATCCGGCGAAATCACCATCTGGAGCTGGAATGTCGCGGCTTCATCGCTGAAGGCGACCATTGCCGGCTTTAACAAGCAATTTCCCGACGTCAAGGTCACGGTCCAGGATCTCGGCAACCAGCCAACCTACGACAAGTCGATCGCCGGCTGCGCCGCCGGCGGCGTAGGCCTGCCCGACATCGTCACCGTCGAGAACGGTGAGGCCGAGAATTACTGGAGCCAGTTCCCCGACTGCTTCGTCGACCTGCATACGCTGGGCTACACAGCCGACGACCAGAAAAAGTTCCCCGATTTCAAGCGCACCGAGCTGGAAGTGGGCGACAAGGCCTACGCAATGCCGTGGGATTCCGGCCCGGTGGCCGCCTTTTATCGCCGCGACTTCTACGAAAAGGCCGGCGTCGATCCGACTTCGATCAAGACCTGGGATGATTTCATCGCCGCCGGCAAGAAAATCCAGGCCGCCAACCCAGGCGTCTCGATGACCAATGCCGATTTCAACGGTGACTCGGAATTCTTCCGCATGATCTCCAACGAACAGGGCTGCGCCTATTTCTCCGAGGACGGACAATCGATCACGGTCAACCAGCCCAAATGCGTCGATGCCATGACCAAGGTCAAGGAGATGAAGGACGCCGGCATCATCTCGTCGGCCGACTGGGGCACCAAGATCACCAACAACACCGCCGGCACCGTCGCCACCCAGATCTATGGCGGCTGGTATGAGGGCACCATTCGCACCGAATCTGCCGGTGAAAACGGCAAATGGGGCGTCTATCTGATGCCGAGCCTCACCGCCGACGGGCCGCGCGCCGCCAATCTCGGCGGTTCCTCACTGGCTATCACCTCGGCGTCGAAGAACAAGGAGGCCGCCTACGCCTATCTGAAATACACGCTCGGAACCAATGAAGGCCAGATCACGATGCTGAAGGAGTTCGGCCTGGTGCCGTCCCTGATCTCGGCGCTTGACGATCCCTATGTCGCGCAAGGCCTGCCTTATTGGGGCGGCCAGGCGGTGTGGAAGGACATTCTCGGCACCTTGCCGAAGGTTGTTCCGAGCCGCGGCACGCAGTTCCAGAGCGACGCCGAAATCATCGTCCGCGCCGTGCAGACCAAGTATCTGGCCGGCGGCTACCCCGACGCCAAGACGGCACTCGACGATGCCGCAAGCCAGATCGCGGCGGCAACCGGACTGCCCGTCAAGTCATAACCTCCCAAGCCGGGTCCGGGACAGGCGTTTGCGCCGCCCGGACCTGGTCGCGGCCTGTGGGGTTCTCCCACGGGACCTGTATTTGCTGGCAAACCGGCTCCGCTGCTGCGAGGGCCATGGCCGAAGCGGCAACGAAATGAAGGAGGAGGAAGATGCGCAATCGCAACGCCACGGCCTATCGCTTCCTCACGCCCTATCTGCTGATCTTCGCGATCTTCTGGGTATGGCCGATCATCAGCTCCTTCATGATTTCCTTCCAGGCGACGCGTACCGTGCCGTGGCGGTTCGCGCCCGGCTTCAACTGGGGCCGGTTGATCGGCGATCCGGCCTTCTTCAACGCCCTGAAGAACACGCTGCTCATCCTTGTCATCCAGGTGCCGGTGATGATCTCGCTGGCGCTGGTCATGGCGGTGCTTTTGAACTCGCCGCTCTTGAAGGCGCGCGGCCTCTACCGCTTTGCCTTCTTCGCCCCGGTGGTGGTCGGCGAGGTTGCCTATTCGGCGGTGTTCCGGCTGATGTTCAACCTCGATTTCGGCATCATCAACAAGCTCCTGAACAGCATCGGCCTGCCCAAGATCGACTGGTTTTCCAACGTCACGCCGGCGATGGCGCTGATCATGATCGCGGTGACCTGGCGCTGGGCCGGTTACAACGCCATCATCCTGCTCGCCGGCATGCAGTCCATTCCCGAAGATGTCTACGAGGCGGCGACGCTCGACCGCGTCAGCAAGCTCAAGCAGTTCTTCTACATCACCCTGCCGCTGCTGAAGCCGGTCATCGTGTTCTGCCTCGTGCTGTCGATCATCGGCACCATGCAGCTGTTCACCGAGCCCTTCCTGATCACCGAGCGCGGCGGGCCGGGCGGCGGCACGGAGACGCTTGGCCTGCTGCTTTACCGCCAGGGCTTTCGGTCGCTCAATTTCGGCTACGCCTCGGCCGTGGCCTACACCATGGCCGGGCTGGCGATCGCCATCACGCTGGCGCAGCTGTGGCTGACGAGGGAACCGAAATGAGTTCGCGCTCCGCAGCCAGATTGGGACGCAGCATCGCTCTGCATCTGTTCCTGACGCCGCTGGCGCTGATCTGGCTGTTTCCGTTGTGGATGATGGTCGTGTTCTCGACCATGCCGGACAACGGCATCTTCAGCCCCGGCATCGAGCTGTTGCCGCACGGCAATTTCATCGACAATTTCAACAATCTGCAGCGTGACACCAACTTCGTCGGCGCCATCGGCATCTCGGTATCGGTGGCGGTGACTTACACATTCCTGTCGGTGCTGCTGACGTCGATGGCCGGTTGGGCTCTGGCCCGCTACCAGTTTTTCGGCAAGGGCGCGGTTGTCGCCATCATCCTCGGCACCATAACGCTGCCCTATGCGGTCGTGCTGATCCCGCAATTCATCATGGTGGCGCGCGACTTCAAGCTCGCCAACACCTGGGTGGCGCTGATCGTCCCGCCGCTGTTCAATTCGCTCGGCGTGCTGTTCATGCGGCAGAGTTTTTCGATGATGCCGGACGATCTCTTCGATGCGGCGCGCGTCGAGGGCGTCAAGGAATGGCGCATCTTCCTCTTCGTCGCGCTGCCTTTGGCGCGGCCGATGCTGGCCGCACTCGCCATCATCCTGTTCCTCGCCTCCTGGAACAATTATCTGTGGCCGCTTTTGATCAACAGCCAGCCGGGTTCGATGACAGCACCCGTAGCGCTCGGCACGCTGATCGGCCTCACCAAGGTGTCATGGGGCGGCATCATGGCGGGTGCGGTGATGCTGACGGTGCCGATGCTCGTCGTCTTCGTGCTGCTGCAGCGCCATTTCATCGCCGGCATCGCCGCCGGCGCGGTCAAGTAAGGGGCAGCATGGCAACGGTCACGCTTAACAGTGTCGTCAAGCGCTTCGGCGTCTTCGAGGTCGTCCATGGCGCGAGCATCGACATCAAGGACGGCGAGTTCGTCGTCTTCGTCGGCCCCTCCGGCTGCGGAAAATCGACGCTGCTCAGGATGATCGCCGGGCTCGAGGACGTCAGCGGCGGCGAGATCGCCATCGGCGGCAAGGTGGTCAACGATGTCGAGCCGGCCGACCGCGGCATCGCCATGGTCTTCCAGTCCTACGCGCTCTATCCGCATATGAGCGTCGAACAGAACCTCTCTTTCGGCTTGCGCATGACCGGCAATCCAAAGGCCGACACCGAACGGCGGGTGACGCGGGCGGCCGAGATCCTGCGCATCAGCGAATTGATGGACAGGCGCCCGAAAAAACTCTCCGGCGGACAGCGCCAGCGCGTCGCCATCGGCCGCGCCATCGTGCGCGAACCGCAGGTGTTCCTGTTCGACGAGCCGCTCTCCAACCTCGACGCCGAATTGCGCGTCCAGATGCGCGTCGAGATCTCCCGGCTGCACAAGGAACTCGGCACGACAATGATCTATGTCACGCACGACCAGACCGAGGCGATGACGCTCGCCGACAGGATCGTCGTGATGCGCGCCGGCCATATCGAGCAGATCGGCCGGCCGCTCGATCTCTATGACAACCCCGACAATCAGTTCGTTGCGGGCTTTGTCGGGTCGCCGAAGATGAACTTCATCAAGGGCCGGGTTGTCGGGCACGATGCGGGTGGCGTCGTGGTCGATCTGGCGGGTCAGGAGAAGACCCGCATCACGCAACCGCTGACCGGCGCTGCACCCGAAATGGGCAGCCCAAAAATCGGCAGCAAGGTCATTGTCGGCGTGCGGCCCGAACATTTCGGCAATGCCGGAGAGGGCGACGCCGACCTTGTGGTTGCCATCGACGTGGTCGAGCACCTGGGCGGCACAAGTTTCCTCTACGCAAGAACGGCCAATGGTGACGACGTGGTGATCCAGCGCGACGCGACAAAGGTCCCCGACACATCAGAGATCACCGTTTCAATCCGCAAATCCTACCTGTTCGACGAAAAAGGACTGCGGCTGCGCTGACCGGCCGCCGTTTCCAGCCTTCAAGGAGAATGACAATGACCGCAACCACGCCCATTCGCTGGGGCATCCTCGGACCGGGCAGCATCGCCCAGTCCTTTGCCGGTGGCGTGGCCGATTCGCGCACCGGAAAGCTGGTCGCCATCGGTGCCCGCAATCCCGCCAAGCCTGGCCTCGCCGAGAGTTTCCCCCGCGCCCGCATCCTCGATGGCTACGATGCGCTGCTTGCTGATCCCGAAATCGATGCCGTCTACATTTCGATACCGCATCCCGGCCATGCGCAATGGGCGATCAAGGCGGCCGAGGCAGGAAAGCATGTGCTGTGCGAAAAGCCGCTGGCGCTGACCGCCTTCGAGGCCGACGCCATGATGCATGCCGCGCGCAAGGCCGGCACGTTTCTCGGCGAAGCCTTCATGTACCGGCTGCATCCGCAGACGCTGAAGCTGGTGGAACTGATCAGATCGGGCGTCATCGGCGAGATCAGAATGATCAAGTCGAGCTTTGGTTTTGCGATGCCGCGCTTCATGCCGGAGCACCGGCTCTACGCCAACGATCTCGCCGGCGGCGGCATTCTTGACGTCGGCGGCTATCCCGTCTCGATGGTGCGGTTGATTGCCGGCGCCGCGGCCGGAAAACCCTTCGCCGAGCCTGACAAGGTGGTCGGTACTGCCCATCTTGGCCAGTCCGGCGTCGACGAATGGGCCTCGGCGCTGCTGCAGTTCCCGGGTGGCATTGTCGCCGAAGCCTCCTGCAGCATCTCGCTCAACCAGGACAATGTTCTGCGCATCCTCGGCACCAAAGGCCGCATCGAAGTGCCGGACTTCTGGTTCGCCGGCGGCAACCGCGACGTTGGTCTCGGCCAGATCGACGTCATTGCATCCGATGGCACGCGCGAGACCATCAGCGTCAACGAGAAGCGCCATGTCTATTCCTTCGAGGTCGACGCAGCCGGTGAGGCCATCCGCGCCGGCGGCCAAGAATTCGCCTGGCCGGGCATGGCATGGGCGGAAAGCCTCGGCACGTTGCGCGTGCTGGACAAATGGCGGGCGGCCGCCGGCCTCGAATACGGGATCGAGAAGGCCCAGCAGCGTACCAACACCATCTCCGGCCGGCCTTTGCGATCGGGCGGCACGGCGATCGCCAAGCGCACGATCCCTGGCCTGTCGAAGCCGGCGTCGGTGCTGGCGCTCGGCTTTGAGGATTTCCGCACGTTTTCCTCAGGCTCGATCCTGCTCGATGCCTTTTTCGAGGCCGGCGGCAATCTCTTCGACACCGGTTACGTCTACGGTGGTGGTTATACCGAGAAGCTGCTTGGCGAGTGGTTGAAAAACCGTGGCGTGCGCGCGCAATCGGTGGTCATCGCCAAGGGCGCGCATTCACCGCTCTGCTATCCCGATGTGATCGGCAAGCAGCTCGACCAGTCGCTCGAACGCCTGCAGACCGACCATGTCGATGTCTACTTCATGCACCGCGACAATCCGGATGTGCCGGTCGGCGAATTCGTCGATGCGATGGATCGTGAGGTCAAGGCCGGCCGCATCCGCGGCCCGTTCGGCGGCTCGAACTGGACGATGGAACGCATGGATGAGGCGATCGCCTATGCCGAACGCACCGGCAAGCAAAAGCCCGGCGCGCTGTCCAACAATTTCTCGCTGGCTGAAATGCTGGAGCCGATCTGGGCAGGCTGCGTCACGTCCTCCACGGATGCATGGAAGGCCTGGCTGACATCCAGGCAGATGCCGAATTTCGCCTGGTCGAGCCAGGGGCGCGGCTTCTTCACCGATCGCGCAGGTCGGGACAAGCAAGACAATGAGGAACTGGTGCGGGTCTGGTACTCCGAGCGGAATTTCGGTCGCCGCGACCGGGCGATCGAACTTGCCGCGAGACTGGGCAAGAGCCCGATCCAAATTGCGCTGGCCTATGTGCTCGCTCAGCCCTTCCCATCCATCCCGCTGATCGGGCCACGCACGCTGGATGAGTTGGACGACAGCCTGCGCGCTCTCGACATCACGCTTTCGCAAGCCGATCTCGAATGGCTGGATGGCGGCAGTCTGCGCGCTGCCTAGCTGGCTGCCGGCTTAACGGTCGCGGCGTCAGGTCTCGTCATCAGGCGCCCTGACGCCACGCCTGGCCGGAGTCCGCAAATTGGCGTACATGCCTGTGGTGCGGAATTGGCTCGGCGTGATGCCGTAGCAGCGGCGGAAGACCTTTGAAAAGTAGTTCGCGTCCTCGAAGCCGCACAGGATAGCGACCTCCTTCACCGGCAGAAAATCCGCCTTGGTCAGCAGCTTCGCCGCGCGTTGCAGACGCTGCTGCAGCACGAACTCGGCAGGCGGCAAGCCTTCGCTTTCAGCAAAACAGCGTGAGAAATGGGCCCGGCTGAGGCCGCTGATCTGCACCAGATCCGCCACCGGCAGCGGCTTGTCGAGATTTGCGTTGATGTGATCGATGACCGGCTGCATAACGCTCTGTTTTTCGGCAAAGGCATGGGAGCCGAAGACATCGTCATAGAGCGCCATCGCAGCCTCGTAGGCTATCGCCGAAGCAGCGCCCGGCGAAGCGGCGCCTTTGATCAGGCGCAGGCTGCAATCGGCAAGATGATCGATCGTCGCCGGCTGCAGCCGAAATACAGGACCCGAGACGCTGAGGATCGACTTGTGAATGCGCAACGCCTCCTCGCCGTTCATCGAAATCCAGAAATACTCCCAGCGCTCGTCCTCAGCCAGCCAGTAGCGGTGGTTGTGCGGCACCAGCACCAGCAATGTGTCGTTCTTCTGCAGGCGGTAATTGCGGTTCTCGTAGCGCAGCCGGCCAGTCCCGCTGATCGTGTGCTGGAGCACGGTGAACGGCGTCTGGCCGCGCTTTCGCCCATCCCAGTCGTAGATCTCGTCCTCGCGCACTTCATAGCCCGTGCTCGTCGGCATGGCATGCAGGCGCTGGCGGCCGCGCGGCAGCGAGATCGTGCGCATGGACTGTCCGTTTTGTATCAAATCCTGCAGCACAAAATTACCCCCGAAAGCATAATCCTTCTCTGGTCGCGCTCGCGAATAAGCGCATAATCCCCGTCGAAAAGCGAGAGAGATCCGCAGTCGAGGAGCGGACGGGGAGGTTGGCGAGCCCGATTCCGGCTTGTCCTGCATACATGTCGGCATGTGGCTACAGCTTCCCATTGTCATTCCTTGCCTGCAATTCGAAGTGGAATGAGGTGCGGCTGATGAGTTTCAAAATCGCTATCATCGGCGCGGGCAGCGTCGGCTTCACCAAGAAATTGTTCACCGACATCCTGTGCGTGCCCGAATTCGAGGACATCGAATTCGCGCTGACCGATGTCAGCGAGCACAACCTTCAGATGATCAAGGCGATCCTCGACAAGATCGTCGAGGCAAACAGATTGCCGACCAGGGTGACGGCGACGACCGACCGCCGCCAGGCTCTCGAAGGCGCTCGCTACGTCATCAGCTGCGTGCGGGTCGGCGGTCTCGAAGCCTATGCCGACGATATCCGCATTCCCCTGAAATATGGCATCGACCAATGCGTCGGCGACACGATCTGTGCCGGCGGCATTCTCTATGGCCAGCGCAACATCCCGGTGATCCTGGATTTCTGCAAGGACATGCGCGAGGTCGCCGAGACGAACGTCAAGTTCCTGAACTACGCCAACCCGATGGCGATGAACACCTGGGCGGCGATCGAATACGGCAAGGTCGACACTGTTGGGCTCTGCCACGGCGTCCAGCACGGCGCCGAGCAGATCGCCGAGGTGCTTGGCGCCAAGTCCACGCAGGAGCTCGACTATGTCTGTTCCGGCATCAACCACCAGACCTGGTTCATCGGCCTGCGCCTGAACGGCCGCTCCATCGGCAAGGACGAACTGGTGGCTGCCTTCGAGGCGCATCCCGTCTATTCCAGGCAGGAGAAACTGCGCATCGATGTCCTGAAGCGCTTCGGCGTCTATTCGACCGAAAGCAACGGCCATCTTTCCGAATATCTGCCCTGGTACCGCAAACGTCCCGACGAGATCACGCGCTGGATCGATATGTCCGACTGGATCCATGGCGAGACTGGCGGCTATCTCCGTTACTCCACCGAAACCCGCAACTGGTTCGAGACGGAATATCCGCAGTTCCTCGAAGCGGCGTCCAAGCCGATCGACCGGGAGAAGCGCTCCAACGAGCATGCCAGCCACATATTGGAGGCGCTGGAGACCAACCGGGTCTATCGCGGCCACTTCAACGTCAAGAACAATGGCGTGATTACCAACCTGCCGCAGGACGCCATCATCGAGTCGCCGGGCTTCGTCGACCGTTTTGGCATCAACATGGCCGCCGGCATCACGTTGCCGGAAGCCTGCGCCGCCACCTGCATCGCTTCGATCAACGTCCAGCGCATGTCGGTGCATGCCGCGATATCAGGCGACATCGATCTTCTGAAGCTCGCCGTGCTGCATGACCCATTGGTCGGCGCGGTTTCGACGCCGGAGGAGGTCTGGCAGATGGTCGACGAAATGGTCGTCGCCCAGGCAGCCTGGCTGCCGCAATATGCCCATGCGGTTCCGGCCGCAAGGGAGCGGCTGTCGACATCTCAGGTGAAGACCCGCGAGTGGGCGGGCGCCGCACGGCGCAGCGTTCGCTCGATCGAGGAATTGCGCGCCGAAAAGGCCGCGCTGAAGCAAGCCGGCTGAGACGGGCCGGCTGAAAATTCATGCGGTGATGGTGGATCCATGGGAGGCGGATCCACTGCCACGAAGCCGTTTGAATTCGAGAAGAGGCGGAGCGGGTGCAAACGCTCCGGACAAACAAGAGGGAGAGAGACCGTGAGGAATTTACGCAATATCGGCCTTGCTGCCGGACTGACGCTGAGCGTCTCGGCACTCAGTGCTTACGCTTCCGAGCCGACGGTTCCGCCGGCGCCGACACCGTTTCCCGCCGAAGGCAAGATCAACTATGTCGCGCGAGACTCGATCCTGGAGTTCAAGCCGCTCCCCGAATATCACGAGCCCGACTGGGTCACCGAGAAATACGTCAAGACCGGCAAGCTGCCGCCGGTGAAAGACAGGCTGCCGAAAGATCCGCTGGTCTTCAAGACAGGCAACATGCAGGACGGCATCGGCGTCTATGGCGATACGATGCGCCACGTCATCGGCGGGCGGCCGGAAGGCTGGAACTACGGCGCCGGTCAGACGCAAGGCTGGGGCGGCATCGACATCGGCCTCTCCGAATGCCTGACGCGCACCGCCCCGCTGTTCCAGGTCGAGGCCAAGGACACCGAGCCGCTGCCGAACCTGGCCAGGAGCTGGGATTGGTCGAGCGATGGCCACAAGCTGACCATGCACCTCATCGAAGGAGCAAAGTGGTCGGACGGCGTGCCGTTCAACGCCGACGACGTCATGTTCTACTGGGACGACGAGGTGGTCGATCCTAACGTCTCGCCGCTGAATGGTGCGACGCCGGAAACCTTCGGCGTCGGCACGACGCTGAAGAAGATCGACGACTACACCGTCGAATGGACCTTCAAGGATGCCTTCCCGAAACAGTACCTGTATGCCATGGCCTACGGCACCTTCTGTCCTGGCCCCGCGCACATCCTGAAGCCGCAGCATCCGAAATACTCGAAGAACACCTATGATCAGTTCAAAAATGCCTTCCCGCCGGAATTCATGAACATGCCGGTGATGGGTGGCTGGGTGCCGGTCGAATACCGGCCGGACGACATCATCGTCATGCGCCGCAATCCCTATTACTGGAAGGTCGACGAAAAGGGCAATCAACTGCCCTATCTCAACGAACTGCATTACAAGCTGTCGACCTGGGCCGATCGCGATGTCCAGGCGGTGGGCGGCGCGGCCGATTTTTCCAATTTGGAGCAGCCGGAAAACTTCGTCGCCTCGCTGAAGCGTGCGGCAGAGGCGAACGCGCCGGCCCGTCTTGCTTTCGGCCCGCGGCTCATCGGCTACAATCTGCGCTTTAATTTTTCCGCCAATGGCTGGGGCAATCCGGACGAACGCGGCCAGGCGATCCGCGAGCTGAACCGTAATGAGGATTTCCGCAAGGCCGTCACCATGGCACTCGACCGCAAGGCGCTCGGCGACTCGCTGGTCAAGGGGCCGTTCACCGCCATCTATCCCGGCGGCCTGTCTTCGGGCACCAGCTTCTATGACCGCGATTCGACCGTCTACTACCCCTTCGATCTCGAGGGCGCCAAGGCCGAACTCGCCAAGGCCGGCCTCAAGGATACGGACGGCGACGGCTTCGTGAATTTCCCTTCCGGCACCGCCGGCGGAAAGAACGTCGAGATCGTGATGCTGGTCAACAACGACTACACGACCGACAAGAGCCTTGCCGAAGGCGTCGTCGCCCAGATGGAAAAGCTTGGGCTGCGGGTCGTCCTCAACGGGCTCAACGGCACCCAGCGCGACGCTTCGCAATATTCCGGCCGCTTCGATTGGCTGGTCCGGCGCAACGAACAGGAACTGACGTCGGTGGTGCAGAACACCGTGCAGCTTGCCCCGATCGGCCCGCGCACCAGCTGGGACCATCGTGCGCCGGAGAATGGCGAGGTCGATGTGATGCCGTTCGAAAAGGACCTCGTCGACATCGTCAACAAGTTCGTCTCCACCCAGGACAATGACCAGCGCGCCAGCCTGATGAAACAATTCCAGAAGATCTCGACGGAGCACGTCTACAATGTCGGCCTGACGGAGTATCCCGGCGCGTTGATCGTCAACAAGCGTTTCTCGAACATTCCGCAGGGCACGCCGATCTTCATGTTCAACTGGGCCGAGGATTCGATCACCCGCGAACGGGTCTTTGTCGCGGCCGACAAGCAGGCGAAATACGAATTGTTCCCGCAAGAACTGCCCGGCAAACCCGGCGAGAAGGGGCCGATGAATTAGGTTTACCTCCCTGACTGAGAGACCTCCGGCCGCGCCGCTGGCGCGGCCGGACAAACCAACCTCCGGACGCAACCAAGGGCGCGGTCGGCGAGACGAGGAAACGAACCGTCCATGCTGCGATTCCTGCTCACGCGAATAGCGTCGGCAATCCCGGTCCTCGCCATTTTGAGCCTGGCCACATTTGCCATCATCCAGGCGCCGCCGGGCGATTATGCCGACTACATCCGCTCGCAGGCGATCAACCAGGGTGGAGCCTCCTTCGCCGAGGCCGACGCGCAGGCAAAGGCCTACCGCATCGAGCATGGTCTCGATAAGCCGCTGCCCCTCCAGTATCTCAACTGGATCGGCGGCATCGTCACCCGCGGCGATTTCGGCTACAGCCTCTACTACAACAAACCGGTCGCCGATGTGGTCGGAGAGCGCCTGCCGCGCACCCTTCTCCTGGCGCTGGTCTGCCATCTGCTGGCTTCGGTGCTGGGCATCACATTCGGCATATGGGCGGCGACCCGGCAATACACCTGGATCGACTCGGCGCTGTCGGCCATCTCCTTCCTCGGTATGACGGTGCCGCGCTTCCTGATGGCGCTGATCATCGTCTATCTCCTGGTCTTCCAGTTCAACGTGTCGGAGATCGGCTCATTCTTCTCGCCGCAATATGGGGGCGCGCCGTGGTCGTGGGCCAAATTCGTCGATCTGGTCAAGCATGTCTGGCCGGTGGTGGCGATCGCGACTTTCGGCGGGCTCGCCTACAATATGCGCGTCATGCGCGGCAATCTGCTCGATACGCTGAACGCGCAATATGTCGAGACGGCAAGGGCCAAGGGGCTGACCGGCGCCGCTGTCGTCATGCGCCACGCCGTGCCTAACGCACTGCACCCGCTCATCATGTATCAGGGTGTGGTGCTGCCTTACATGCTGACCGGCGAAATCGAGACGGCGATCATCTTCGCGCTGCCGACTGTCGGCCCGGCGATCGTCGGCTCCATGGCTGTCGGCGATGTCTATGTCACCGCCACCTTCATGATGGTGCTGTCGGCGACGCTGATCGTCGGCAACATCATCGCCGACATGCTGCTCGTCCTGCTCGATCCGCGCGTGCGCCAGTTCGGGGAGCGCTGAGATGCTGGCGCGCGATCCATCCCCTCCACCGCTGCCGGCCGAAGGTCGCATCGTAGCCAAACCGGCGCGCGGTAACGAAAGCTACCTCGCGCTTGTCTGGCGCCGGCTGAAGCGCTCCTGGACCGGCATGGCCGGGCTCTGGCTCGTCGTGCTGCTGCTGGTGATGGCCGTGTTCGCCGAGTTCATCGCGCCAATGGACCCGAAGGTGACGGATGTCGGCTTCGCGCCTCCGCAGGTGCCTGTTTTCCATGACAGAGATGGCGGTTTCGTCGCGCGGCCGAGGGTCTATGCGCTGGCCGATTCGGCGGACCTCGATCCGGTCACTTTCCAGCCCGTCGTCGGTCCCGACTACGATCATCCAAGGCTGCTTGGTTTCTTCGTGCATGGCGCGCCTTACAAGCTCTTCGGGCTGTTGCCGGCGGACCGGCATCTGTTCGGCTCGCTGGACGGCCAGCCGGTGCATTTCCTGGGCACCGACAAGTTTGGTCGTGACGTGTTGTCGCGCGCCATCCATGGCTCGCGCGTCTCGTTGATGATCGCGCTGACGGTCGTCTTAATCATCACCGTCATCGGCACCACCGTCGGCATGGTCTCCGGCTATTTTGGCGGCAGGTTCGATGTCTGGATGCAGCGCTTCGTCGAACTGGTGCTCGCCTTCCCGCAGCTGCCGCTCTATTTGGCGCTGACGACGCTGATCCCGGTCACCGCTCCCACCAACGTCTTCCTCGCTTTCGTCATCATCGTCATGTCGGCCTTGGGTTGGGCGCAGATGTCTCGCGAGGTGCGCGGCAAGACTTTGGCGCTGGCGCGGATCGAGTATGTGCGCGCCGCCATGGCGGTCGGCGCCACCGACCGGCGCATCATCATGCAGCACATCTTCCCCAATGTGATGAGCCACGTGATCGTCGCCGTGACGCTGGCGATCCCAACGGTGGTGCTGCTCGAATCCTTCCTCGGTTTCCTCGGCTTCGCCGTCAAGCCGCCGCTGATCTCGTGGGGTCTGATGCTGCAGGACACCGCGACCTATTCCGTCATCGGCACTTATCCCTGGATCCTGTCGCCGGTCGGTTTCGTGCTCGTCACCGTCTTTGCCTTCAACGCGCTGGGCGACGGCCTGCGCGACGCCGTCGACCCTTATTGAGGTGCCTGAGATGTCCGTCGCGCTCGCCGAATCCTTCGCACCCATCGTCCGTCACGACCATGACGGACGCCAGAGCCAGCCGATCATCGACGCCCGCAACGTCGCCGTGGCCTTCAAGGTCGAGCATGGCGTCGTCGACGCGGTCAAGGACATCTCGTTTCAGCTCTATCGCGGCGAGACGATCGCCATCGTTGGCGAATCCGGTTCGGGCAAGTCGGTGACGGCGCGCACCGTCATGGGCCTTCTGTCGCGGCGCGCCACGGTGTCGCCCGGGTCGAGCGTCTGTTATGACGGGCAAAACATCCTGAAATTTCCCGAGAGCGCCCGGCGCAAGCTGCGCGGCAACCGCATCTCGATGATCTTCCAGGAGCCGATGAGCTCGCTCAACCCGATCTATACGGTCGGCAGCCAGATCGTCGAGGCGATCCGGGTGCATCGCAAAGTCAGCCGCAAGCAGGCCTGGGCGCGCGCACTGGAACTTCTGCAGCATGTGCAGATTCCCGATCCCGCCGCGCGGCTCAAGCAATACCCGCACCAGCTATCGGGCGGGCAACGTCAGCGGGTGATGATCGCCATGGCGCTGGCCAACAATCCCGATGTGCTGATCGCCGATGAGCCGACCACAGCGCTCGATGTCACCGTCCAGGCGCAGATCCTGAACCTGATCCGCAGCCTGCAGAAAGAGCTGCGCATGGCGGTGATCCTGATCACCCACGACCTGACCGTGGTGCGCCAGTTCTCCGACTACGTCTATGTCATGCAGCATGGCGAAATGTGCGAGCACAACGTCACCGAACGGCTATTCGCCAACCCCCAGCACCCCTATACGAGACGGCTGCTCGCTTCCGAGCCGCAGGGGCAGCCGAAGCCGCTGCCGGAGGGCTGCGGCACCATCCTGGAGGCCAGCGGCGTGCGCGTCTCATTCATGCTGCGCCACGGCACCTTCCTGAAACCGGACTGGCGAGAGCTGGTCGCCGTCGACGATCTCGGCCTGAAACTCTGTCGCCACGAGACGCTGGGGCTGGTCGGCGAGTCCGGTTCAGGCAAGACCACCTTCGGCCAGGCCCTGCTCAGGTTGATCGACGCCAAGCGCGGCGAGATCCGTTTCGACGGCAAGCCGATCCACGGCCTGTCGCGGGCGCAGATGCGGCCGTTGCGCTCGCGCATGCAGATCGTCTTCCAGGATCCGTTCTCCTCGCTCAACCCGCGCATGACGATCGGCCAGATCATCGAGGAAGGGCTGATCGTCAACAGCATAGGGGCGACGCGGCGCGAGCGGGTCGAACGGGTGCGCGACGCGCTGGTCAGCGCCGGCATGCCGGGCGATATACTGTCACGGTTTCCGCACGAATTCTCCGGTGGCCAGCGCCAGCGCATCGCGATCGCCCGCGCCATCGCACTCGAACCCGAATTCATCCTGCTCGACGAGCCGACATCGGCGCTGGATCTCTCCGTCCAGGCGCAGATCATCGACCTGTTGCGCAAGCTGCAGGACGAGCGCGGCCTCAGCTACCTCTTCATCTCGCACGACCTCAAGGTGGTGCGCGCACTGTGCCATCGCGTGATCGTCATGCAGAACGGCAAGATCGTCGAGCAGGGCCCCGTCGACGACGTCCTGTCCAATCCCAAGACCGCCTACACGGAACGGCTCGTCAGGGCCGCTTTCGACGTGGCCTGAACATATGCCGGAGGTTAGCATGGCAAGAAATCCCAAGATCACTTTCATCGGCGCAGGCTCGACGGTGTTCATGAAGAACATTGTCGGCGACGTGCTGCAGCGCCCGTCGCTTTCCGGCGCGACCATCGCGCTGATGGACATCAATCCGCAGCGGCTGGAAGAGAGCGCCATCGTCGTCAACAAGCTGATCGCGACGCTCGGCGTCAAGGCGAAGGCCGAGACCCATTCGGACCAGCGCAAGGCGCTGGCGGGCGCAGATTTCGTCGTCGTCGCCTTCCAGATCGGCGGCTACGAGCCCTGCACGGTCACCGACTTCGAAGTGCCGAAGAAATACGGCCTGCGCCAGACGATCGCCGACACGCTCGGCGTCGGCGGCATTATGCGCGGCTTGAGGACCGTGCCGCATCTGTGGAAGATCTGCGAGGACATGCTCGCCGTCTGCCCGCAGGCGATCATGCTGCAATATGTCAACCCGATGGCGATCAACACCTGGGCGATAGCGGAGAAATACCCTGACATCAGGCAGGTCGGTCTCTGCCATTCCGTGCAGGGCACGGCAATGGAGCTGGCGCACGATCTCGACCTTCCCTACGAAGAGATCCGCTATCGCTCGGCCGGCATCAACCACATGGCCTTCTATCTCAGCTTCGAGCATCGCCAGCCGGACGGTTCGTACCGCGACCTCTACCCCGATCTCGTGCGCGCCTATCGCGAAGGCCGCGCGCCCAAGCCCGGCTGGAACCCGCGCTGCCCCAACAAGGTGCGCTACGAGATGCTGACCAGGCTCGGCTATTTCGTCACCGAGAGCTCGGAACATTTCGCCGAATACACGCCCTATTTCATCAAGGAAGGCCGCCCGGACCTGATCGAGAAGTACGGCATCCCGCTGGATGAGTATCCCAAGCGCTGCATCGAACAGATCGAGCGCTGGAAGGGACAGGCTGAGGCCTATCGCTCGGCCGATCGCATCGAGGTCGAGCAGTCCCGGGAATATGCCTCATCGATCATGAATTCGGTGTGGACGGGCGAACCCTCGGTGATCTACGGCAACGTCCGCAACAATGGCTGCATCACCTCGCTGCCCCGGGATTGCGCCGCCGAAGTGCCGTGCCTGGTCGATGCCTCCGGCATCCAGCCGACCTATATCGGTGACCTGCCGCCGCAATTGACCGCGCTGATCCGCACCAACATCAACGTGCAGGAACTGACGGTGCGGGCGCTGATGAGCGAGAACCGCGAACACATCTACCATGCGGCGATGATGGATCCGCACACCGCGGCCGAACTCGATCTCGACCAGATCTGGTCACTGGTCGATGATCTCTTGGCTGCTCATGGTGAATGGCTGCCTGCCTGGGCGCGCTTGAAGCGCAAGAACGAGGCCGCCGCCTGATCGGCGGCGCCCAGCCTTAATTCGGAGCGTCGGGGTCCGTCTCTTCCTCGTCATCGCGGGCCTTGATGACATAGGCGCCCTTCAGCCAGCGGTTGAGGTCGATGTCCTTGCAGCGCGTCGAGCAGAACGGAAAGGTGTCGCGCGCCGAGGGCTTGCCGCATTCGGGGCAGGGGCGCTTTGGGCGTAAGGGCGTGACTTTGGAGTCGGAATTCACAGCCGGGTTCCCGCCAGCCAGCCGCCATGCACCTTGAAGCCTTCGCCGCTCAACAGCGCGACGGTCTCATACAGCGGCAGCCCAACGATGTTGGTGTAGGAGCCGACCAGCTTGACGACGAAGGCGCCGGCGAGACCCTGGACGGCGTAACCACCCGCTTTGCCGCGCCATTCGCCCGACGCGACATAGGCGTCGATCTCCTCGCGCGGCAGCCGCTTGAAGCGCACCCGCGTCTCGACCAGCCGCTGACGCAGCTTGCCGCCCGGGGTGATCAGGCAGATGCCGGAATAGACCCGGTGCGAACGGCCCGACAACAGCCCGAGGCAGTTGGCGGCGTCGTCGAGGGTTTCTGCCTTGGGCAGGATGCGCCGCCCGACGGCGACGACCGTATCCGCGGCCAGCACGAAGCCCGGCGCGTAGTCGGCTTCGGTTTTCAGCGACGCGAACGCCTTCTCGGCCTTTTCCTTCGACAGCCGCTTGGCCAGCGAGCGCGGATGCTCTGCACGCAGCGGCGTTTCGTCGACATCGGCCGGCAGCACGCGGTCCGGCTCGATGCCGGCCTGCTGCAAGAGCTCGATTCGGCGCGGCGAACCCGAGGCAAGCACCAGCTTCTGCAAAATGCTCATCGCGGACCAGTCGGGCTTTGCTTACTTGAAACGATAGGTGATGCGGCCCTTGGTCAGGTCGTATGGCGTCATCTCGACCAGAACCTTGTCGCCGGTCAGCACGCGGATGCGGTTCTTGCGCATGCGGCCGGCCGTATGGGCGATGATTTCGTGTTCGTTTTCGAGCTTTACCCGGAACATCGCGTTCGGCAACAATTCCGTCACGACACCCGGAAACTCGAGGACTTCTTCCTTCGGCATTCGATACCTTTGCTTGGATGGTAGTTCCAGCGCCCTGGCCGGAATTTCGGCGGAACCTATATGATAATCGTCCGCTTGTGAACACGCTTAATCGGCGGCCTCCGGAGGTGTGAATCGACGCCCGATCCGCGCTTTCAGGCGCTCGCGCACGTCCCGGTAGGCCGCCATGATCTGTTCGCGCGTGCCGGCGGCGTCGGTCGGGTCCGGCGTCGGCCAGTATTCGACCTCGACAGCGAGCGAGCGGGTGAGTTCAAGTGCGGCGTGGTGCGCTTCCGGCGCCAGCGTGACGATGAGGTCGAAATAATCGTCCTCGAGATCGTCCATGGTCCGTGGGTGACGCTCGCCCAACGACAGGCCTTCCTCGGCAAGCACCGCATCGACGAACGGATCGCGCTCGCCGGCGCGAACGCCGGCCGAAGCGACAAAGATGGCCGCGGGCAGCATGCGGCGCGCCAGCTGCTCTGCCATTGGCGAGCGCACGGCATTCATGCCGCACAGGAACAGGATCGAACGGGGTAGGGCGCCGGGTGCCAGGGCTAGCCCCGCCAGTGCAGTACGCAGACCAGCGTGAACAGCCGGCGCGCCGTATCGAAGTCTATGTCGATCTTGCCGGATAGCCGGTCCATCAGCGTCTGCGAACCTTCATTGTGCAGGCCGCGGCGGCCCATGTCGATCGCCTCGATGTGGCTCGGCGTCGAGGAACGGATGGCGTCGTAGTAGCTTTCGCAGATCATATAGTAATCCTTGACGATGCGCCTCAGCGGCGTCAGCGACAGGATATGAGTGACGACGGCGGTGCCATCCTCGCGCGCCACGGCAAACACCAGGCGCTGCTCGGCCAGCGACAGTTTCAGCCGGTAAGGGCCGTCGCCGCTGTCATTGACGGGCTGAAAACTGTTCTCCTCGATCAGGTCGAAGATCGCCACCGCGCGTTCATGCTCGACATCGGGTGTCGACCGGCCGATCGATTCATCGAGTTCGACATCGATCAGCCTGGCGCGGGTTTGATCGGGGCCAGACATCGCCGCCTACATGTTCAACCGTATGGCGACGGAGCGTCCATGCGCCTCAAGGCCTTCCGCCTTGGCGAGCGCAATCGCCGCCGGCGCCAAGATACGCAACTGCTCCGGTCCAAGCTTGAGGATCGACGTGCGCTTGACGAAATCGAGCACCGACAGGCCCGACGAGAAGCGCGCCGAGCGTGCCGTCGGCAGCACATGGTTGGAGCCGCCGACATAGTCGCCGATGGCTTCCGGCGTGTGGCGGCCGAGAAAGACGGCACCGGCATTGCGCATCCGCGCCAGGAAACCCTCGGCATCGTCGATGGCCAGTTCGACATGTTCGGCGGCGATGCGGTCGACCAGCGGCAGCGCGGATTCAATGGTTGGAACCAGGATCACGGCGCCAAAATCGCGCCAGCTCGCCGCAGCCGTTTCGGCCCGCGGCAGGCTCTGCAACTGGCGCTCGACCGCTTGTTCGACAGCGATGCCGAAGGCCGGATCGTCGGTGACCAGGATCGATTGCGCCGATGCATCGTGCTCGGCCTGGGCCAGCAGGTCGGCCGCGATCCAGTCCGGATCGTTGCTGCCGTCGGCCACGACGAGCACTTCCGACGGCCCGGCGATCATGTCGATGCCGACGGTGCCGAACACCTGGCGCTTGGCCGCCGCGACATAGGCATTGCCCGGGCCGACGATCTTGGCGACCGGCTTTATAGTCCGGGTGCCGTAGGCGAGGGCTGCGATCGCCTGGGCGCCGCCGACACGGTAGATTTCCGACACGCCTGATATGTCGGCCGCCACCAGCACCAGCGGATTGATGATGCCGCCGGGCGCCGGCACGACCATGACGATGCGCTCGACCCCGGCCACCCTGGCCGGTATGGCGTTCATCAGCACCGAGCTTGGATAGCTCGCCGTGCCGCCCGGCACATAGAGCCCGACCGCCTCGACCGCCGTCCAGCGCCAGCCGAGCTCGACGCCGGCGGCATCCGTATAGCGATCATCCTTCGGCCGCTGCCGCTCATGGTGGGAGCGGATACGGTCTCGCGCGAATTCCAGCGCCTCGATCGTCTTTGAGTCGGCAGCCTTGTAAGCTTGAGCGATGTCGTCCTTCGAGACGGCGATGCCCAATCCAGTCAGATCGGCGCGATCGAATTTCTGTGAATAGTCGATCAGCGCCGCGTCGCCTTCGGCGCGCACGCGCGCGATGATGTCGCGCACCGCGGCATCAACGTCGGCGGACACTTCCCGCTTGGTCAACAGGAAGGCGGCGAAACGCTGCTCGAAATCGGCGTCGGACTGACGAAGCTTGATGGCCATCGGACGCTCAGGCCTTGTGGATGGGGCGCGAGGTGGCTTCCCACGCCCCGCCAATATCGGCAAGGCGCGCCTCGATGCATTCGACGTCGAGCATGATCGTGCCGCCGCCGGCAAAGATCAGCTCGACGATGCCCGCCGGCTTGCTGATCTCGATGAAGCTGATCGCCAGCAGCGACAGGACCTCATTGGGCTTGTCGCGGGCGATGCCGTTGGTCTTGGCGCCAAGCACCCGGTCGAAATGCAGCACCGCCTGCCGCCGCTCATTGTGCTGGCGAAACAGGCCGGATTTAGCCTCCCAGACGAAACGGTTCATGGTCAGCAGGAAACGCTTGGCTCTGGGCAGGAATTCGAGGTCTGAGACCTTCATCACGGCGTCCTGGACATGGGCCGAAACGATGCTCAGATCCTGATCGTCGAGCGCGATAAGCTTAAGGGCAGTCATGCGGATTTCGCACCTGAAGGTTGATAACTGAACCTTCTGTTAGGCGGTCTTTCCCGTCCGCGCAACCGCACCGCGAGGCCTAGCGATTGGCCTATGCGGAAATCCGCTCGATCACCGCGCCGCAGTTGGACAGCTTTTCTTCCAGCCGCTCGAAGCCGCGGTCGAGGTGGTAAACGCGGTTGACCGTGGTCTCGCCTTCCGCCGCCAGGCCGGCGATGACCAGCGAGACAGAGGCGCGAAGATCGGTCGCCATGACCGGCGCGCCCTTCAGTTTCGGCACGCCGTCGACGATCGCCGTCTGGCCCGAAAGGGTGATGTGAGCGCCGAGCCGCGCCAGTTCCTGCACATGCATGAAGCGGTTCTCGAAGATCGTCTCGGTGATCCGCGACTTGCCCTTGGCCATCGTCATCAGGCCCATGAACTGCGCCTGCAAATCGGTCGGGAAGGCCGGGAACGGCGCCGTCGTCACGTCGACCGGCGAAATGCCGGCGCCGTTGCGCCTCACCCGGATGCCGGAATTGGTCGGCGTGATCTCCGCACCCGTCTGCGCGATCACGTCCAGCGCGGTCTGCAGCAGATCCGGACGCGCACCTTCGAGCACGACGTCGCCGCCGGTCATGGCGACGGCCATGGCATAGGTGCCGGTCTCGATGCGATCGGGAATGACGCGCACGCGCGCGCCCGACAATGATTCGACACCGTCGATGGTGATTGTCGGGGTGCCGGCGCCGGAAATCTTCGCGCCCATGGCATTGAGGCACTCGGCGAGGTTGACGATTTCAGGCTCGCAAGCCGCGTTTTCCAGCACGGTCTCGCCTTTGGCGAGCGCCGCGGCCATCATCAGCACATGGGTGGCGCCGACCGAGACCTTCGGGAAGATGTAGCGGTTGCCGACAAGGCGGCCATTCCTTGTCTTGGCGATGACATAGCCGGTGTCGACATCGATATCGGCGCCCAGCGCCTGCAGGCCTTCGAGGAACAGATCAACCGGCCGCGTACCGATGGCGCAACCGCCCGGCAGCGACACTTTGGCTTCGCCCATGCGGGCCAGCAGCGGGCCGATCACCCAGAACGAGGCGCGCATCTTCGACACCAGCTCGTAGGGCGCTGTGGTGTCGACGATGTTGCGGGCGGAGAAGTTGATGGTGCGCGAATAGCCCTCATTCTGCTTCTCGCGGCGGCCATTGACCGAATAATCGACGCCGTGGTTGCCCAGGATGCGGATCAGTTGCTCGACATCGGCCAGATGCGGCACGTTTTCCAGCGTCAGCGTGTCGTCGGTCAAAAGCGAGGCGATCATCAAAGGCAACGCCGCGTTTTTCGCGCCCGAGATCGGAATGCTTCCGGAGAGCTGGTTGCCCCCGACAATTCTGATGCGATCCATGGAAGAAAGTCCCTCTCGGCCAAACAGGGCCGGTTCAATCGTTTGAGTAGCGGCCCGTCTAGACCATTGGCCGATCTGGTTCAAGAATTACGCTGGTTCAAGAAATGGGATTTCGCCCACCCCGGGCCAAGAGTGGCCGATTTGAGTTAATCTTTTTGTATTTCCTTCGATGCAGCGAGCCCGTCCGGCCGTTGATCTGCATCTCCGGTGCGCCGCGAGCGTGACTGCGCCTTGCGCTTCTGCAGATTGGCGCGCAATTGCTCTGCCAGCCGATCCTTGCGGATTGTTGCGCTGTTATTCGGTGGACCATCCTTTTTCACTGGAATTGCCTTGTCATCCATTGTCCCGCTCTGGCCCGTGAGCAGCCAGCCCGCCATTCAGGGATAGCCAACATTGTGGCGCCCCCATGTCATTAAAAGCTATCCGGCAAAGGCTTTCACAGAAGCGTTGCGCTTGGCCTTGCGCTTGCCGGTTCGATATGGCAGAAGCCCCGCCATCAGCGGCTGCGGTAGCTCAGTGGTAGAGCACTCCCTTGGTAAGGGAGAGGTCGAGAGTTCAATCCTCTCTCGCAGCACCAGTTTCCAACATCCTTGTTGCCGCACATTCGTCCTCTGCATTTGCAAGGGCGAGGCGGCTACACGGGAACGGCGCGGCCGTCGTGCTGGCGGACCTCATCAGCGGTGCATTGCTCCAGAAAATGGCTGCCACAGGCAACTCCAGCCCAAGCGCATTCCCGGCAAGACACGATTCGTTAACCAAGATGCTGTTCATCGACATGACGTATTGTGGCATGGACGCCTGTCTGCGTCGGTCAAGTCCATGCTTGTCAGGAAGAGGGGCTGAAAGGCTCTTCATCTGGGCGGGAACCTGAAATCGCCCGAAACAAAAGAGCGTGCAAGGCATGAACGTGAGCGAAAACGTGCAAAACGCCCCCGGTGCTTCCCGTCTTTGGACACTGCCAGCCATCATGGCAGCGTTCTTATGTCTGTGCGTTACCGGCGCGTTCGCGGAGACGCGTGCTTTGAAGATTCAACATCTCCATACGGGCGAGAAGGCTGAAATCGTCTTCAAGCGCAATGGGCGCTATGATCCGGCGGGATTGAAGAAGATCAATCTCATGCTGCGCGACTGGCGTCGCAACGAACCGACGAAGATGGATCCGCGCCTGCTCGATCTTGTCTGGCAGGCCTATCGCGCCAGCGGCTCGAGAGCCTATATCCACGTGGTCAGCGCCTATCGGTCGCCAGCGACGAACGCCATGCTGCGCAGCCGCTCGAAGGGCGTGGCTCGGGAAAGCCAACACATGGTTGGCCGCGCGATGGACTTCTTCCTGCCGGATGTGCCGCTGAAGAAGCTGCGCGACATCGGCCTCAAGATGCAGGGCGGCGGCGTAGGCTATTACCCGACCTCCGGTTCGCCTTTCATACATATGGATGTCGGCAATGTGCGGCATTGGCCTGGCATCAGCCGCCAGGAACTCGCAAGGGTATTCCCGAACGGCAATACGCTGCATGTGCCGAGCGACGGCAAACCGCTGCCCGGTTATGGGCAGGCGTTTGCCGCCTACAAATCGCGCAAGGGCACCGGCGCGCCCAACATCGACCTGGCAAGTGCCGACGGCGGCCAACGCAGGCCGCGCGGCCTGCTGGCGACGCTTTTGGGCGGGCGCGGCGCGGACGAGACCGATGATGTCGCCGAAGCGGTGCCGGCGCCACGCAAGCCGGCCAAGTCCGTTGAACCCAGGCCCGCCGGCATCGCAATCGTGCCGCCACAGGATGCCCAGCGCGCCGACATCCAGACGGCTTCCGTCGATCGGGCCGAAGAATCGCCGATCGGAGCGGAGGGAAAGACGCCTGAAGCGATCGTGATGGCGATGGCGCCGGGCTCAGTGCCGTTGCCAGCCTTCGCCCCGCGCACCGGGCCAACGACCAGCATTCCGACCCCGCAAATCGCGCAACTTGCAACAGCCAACGCTTCCACGGCGCGGGCCGAACTGGCCAATCCAGCGGCAACCGATGCTGAAATTCCCTCGGGCAAGTCGGATGCCGGTCCCGCGAGCGGCGCGCCGGACCCTGTGGCGCTCAACATCCCGTTGCCGACATGGCGACCGGAAAGCTTGACAAGCCCGATGCGCCAGCCTGAAGCAGACAAAGCCGGCGATGCGGTCGCTGCCTTGCTGGCCTTGAACCACGCCGATGACGGCCACAATGGGTTGGCCGGCCAGCGGGTCTCGGTTGCCCAATCGAAGCCCGAAGATCGCGTCAGGACCAGCCCGAAGGCCGACCGTGTCCAGCCAAATCTCGATCCCGAAGCCACCGCGGTCATCGTGCCGGCAGCGTTGTCCGGCCGGCTGATTGAGACGGGTCGTGGCATCGCCGGCGGAGCTAGCCCTGCGGCGGCGTCCGTCATTGCCGCCAATCTCATCCGCACAGCGCCGGAGCACATCTATCTCGATGGATTCCAGCCGCGAGGACAGACCTCCGATCACCGACGCTTCACCGGTTCAGCGGTCAAGTTCCTGCCCATCGCCAGCTTCAGATAGACGCAAGCCCTCGTTCGAGCCGACGTGGATGTGTTGCACGACTGGCTTGGCTGTCATGGGATTGCAAGTCATGCCGAACTCTCGATGGTTCTGTAAGAAAAGTTCCAAATTTGACAAACATGTGCGAAATTGTAAGATAATTGTCTTTCCGTCGACGATAGGCGATGACAATGTCGATCCGCGAAGAACTGGCCAATACGACCGTGGCGTTCACTTCCGCGGAAGAGAAGATCGTCCAGGTCCTGCTCGCCGATTATCCGATGTCGGGGCTGGGCACCGCGACCCGGCTGGCACGGCGCGCTGGCGTCAGCGACCCGAGCGTGACGCGGCTGATGACCAAGCTTGGCTATGTCGGCTTTGCCGACTTCCAGGCACGCCTGCTCACCGAAGTCGAATCCAGGCTGCATTCGCCGCTTTTGATGATGGAGGCCAAGCGTCCGGGCGGCTCCAGCGAAGGCACCGCACTTGCCTATTTCCATTCGGTTTCCGACAGCTTGGAGCGCACGCGCACGGCAGTGCCGGTGCAGGCCTACACGCGGGCCGTCAACATGCTGCTGGAGAGCAAGGGCCAGGTCGTGCTGCTGGGCGGCCGGTTCAGCCGGCATATCGCCTCCATGCTGGCCGGCTACCTCCTGCAGTTCCGCTCCGGCGTGCGCGACATCGGTTCGTTGAGCCCCGCCGATTTCGACCTGTTGATCGACCTTGGCAAGCGCGACCTCCTCGTCGTGTTCGACTACCGGCGTTACCAGTCGGACGTGGTGAGCTTTGCCCAGCAGGCCAAGGAGCGCGGCGTCTCCATCCTGCTGTTCACCGATGTCTGGCTGTCGCCGATATCTGACATAGCGGACCTGACCATGGTCGCCGCGATCGACGCCAACTCGCCGTTCGACACGCTGGCGACGGCCGTTGCCCAGATGGAAACCGTGTTTGCCCACGCGCTGGAGGGCCACGGCGCCGGGGTGCGCAAGCGCATTGAGGACATCGAAAGGATCCGCAGCGCCAATGCGGTCACGCTCGATACCGCCCTGTCGTCATCGGCCGACGACGCCGCCAAATCCAAAACCACAAGGAAATAGTGTCGTTGCGCCCAGTGCAGCGATGCAAAACGCGGCGATGCAGAGAAGGAAACGACGATGCCCGACAACCAAGCCATCATCGATGCCGTGCAGGCTGAGATCGAGACCGATCGCGACTGGTTGATCGGCCTGACCCGCGACATGGTCCGCATCCCTTCGGTCAACCCCAAATTCGAGCCCAATCCGGCCATCAACCGCGAGGCGGATGTCCAGGCGCTGCTCGAGCCGATCCTCAAGCAGGACGGGTTCAGGACCGAGCAATGGGATGCCTTGCCCGGGCGGCCCAATCTGGTCGGCGAATGGGCGGGAGACGAGGACCGCAGCCTGATCCTGTGCGGCCATATCGACGTCGTGCCGGTCGGCGCGATGAAGGACTGGTCGGTCGATCCGTTCGGCGGCGAGATCGCCAATGGCCTGCTCTATGGCCGTGGCGCCGTCGACATGAAGGGCGGCGTCGCCGCTTGCATCGCCGCCGCGCGCGCGATCCGCAAGGTGGGCATCACGTTGCAGGGCCGGCTCGCCATCCACTCGGTCGTCGACGAGGAAGCCGGCGGCTTCGGCGCCATGGACGCGGTGAAGAAGGGCAAGCTCGCCAAGGCGGTGCTGGTCGCCGAACCGACCTGGGGCGATGTCCTGCCCGTCGAAGGCGGGCTCGAATGGGCGCGGGTGACGATCCGCGGCCGCAACGCCCATTCGGCGCTGCGCTACAACGAGATTTATCCGCAGCGCCACGACAAGGACCGGCTCGAGCCGGGCGTCAACGCCATCGAGATCGCCGCTCGCTTCATCGCCGCCGTGCGCCAGTATGAACTGGACCGGACGCGGGCGAAATCGCATCCATTGCTGCCGCTCGGTATGAACACGATCAACATCGGCGTCATGCATGGCGGCACCGGCCTTGGCGAACACGGCCTGCCGACCGTCATGACCAACCCGGCCATCATTCCCGACGTCGCGGTGCTCGATCTCGACATGAAATTCCTGCCCGATGAGAACTCGGCCGACTACCGCCGCGATTTCGAGACGTTCGTCCACCATTTCGCCCAGACCGATGCGTGGCTGCGCGACAACCCGCCTGCGATCCAATGGGAGCTCGGCGGGCTGTATTTCCCGCCGATGAACACCCCGGTCGATCATCCGCTGGTGACCTCGCTGATGAAGCGCAAGGCCATGGTCGGCAAGGCGCCGCAGGCGCGCGGCTTCGTCGCTGTGTGCGATGCCGCGCACTATGCCGGCGCCGGCGTCGACGGTGTCATCTTCGGCCCGTCGGGCGACGGTTTTCACGGTTCCGACGAATATGTCGAGGTCGAATCGGTGGTCGAGACCGCCAAGGTGATCGCTGCTTCGGTCATCGACTGGTGCGGCATCCGCTGAGGCGGAGCCGCTATTCCGAAACGGTCAGGCCGGGCGTTCCAGGCGTCCGGCGACGGCGCCCCATGAAGCCTTGATCATGCCGACCAGGCCGCTCGGGTAGGCCAGCATCACGCCGATGATCAGCACCGCCGTGATCATCGGCCGCCACGCACCGAAATCGGCCATCCATTCGGCGAAGATCGTCAGCACGAACGAAGCGATGATGGCGCCGTAAATGGTGCTGGTGCCGCCGAGCAGCACCATCGACAGGATGATGGTCGCCAGGCTCATGCCGAAGACGTCGATCGAGGCATTGCGCTGGTAGGCGGCGTAGAAGGCGCCGGCGATGCCGGTGAAGAAGGCGCTCGCGGCAAGCGTCAGCATGCGCTGGCGGACGATCGAGACGCCGCGGCTGACGGCGTATTCCTCATTGTCGCGCAAGGCGACGATACTGGCCCCGGCGCGTGAGCGCACGAACACGCGCAGGAACAGCGTGCTCGCCACCAGCAGCGCCAGCGCGATGTAGAAATAGGCTGACTTGCCGTCACGGACCATATTGTGGTCGAACACGTAAAGTCCGGGAATGCGCACCAGCCCTTGCGTGCCACCGGTGATGGCGGACTGGCTGATGATCACCTGCATGACCAACTGCGCGAAGCCGAAAGTGACCAGGATGATGTAGATGCCCTTCAGCCGCAGGATCGGGATGGTCACCAGGATCGCCGCCAGGGTTGCGATGACACCGCTGGCAAACAGCGCGATCCACGGGTCGAATTCGGCCAGCTTGGTCAGCAGGCTGTAGGCATAGACGCCGATGCCGAACAGCGCCAGATGGCCGAAATTGAAGACGCCGCCATAGCCGAGGCTGAGGTCCCAGTTCGAGGCGACGATCGCATAGATGAAGGCCATGATCAGGATGTGGCGGGCATAGGTGTCGCCGAAGATCAGCGGCAGCAATGCCAGCAAGGCGAAGCCGATCACGAAGCCGATGGCCTCCTGCTCCCACGGCGTGCGGCCGGGAGCGATCGGGGTTGCCGCCTCTGCATGGCCAAGGGTGATCGGCGATGTCGTGTTGGTCATGCTAGGCCTCGGGAGCGGCTGGCGAAGATGCCCTCGGGGCGCACCATCAGGGTCAGGATGAGCACGCCGAACAGCAGCGCGGGTGTCCAGTACAAGCCGAAATAATAGCTGCAGGCGGCCTCGAAGAAGCCGATCAGATAGGCGGCGAAGATCGGGCCCGATATGCTCGATATGCCGCCGAAGACGACGACGATCAGCGCCTTGAGCAGCGGGTCGCTGCCCATCACCGGCGACATGAAACGGTAGCCGCCCATGAAGATGCCGGCGAGCCCGGCGAGCGAAGCGGCGATGGCGAAGGCCAGCCCATAGAGCGCGGTGACGTTCAGCCCGACAAGATGGCTGGCATCTTCGTTTTGCGCCACGGCGCGCAGCGCCAGCCCGAGCCGCGTGCGGTTGAGGAACATCCAAAGTGCGGCCAGGATCAGCGGCGTGATGACGATGATGGCGATCTGGTGCAGGGAGACGCCGACGCCGCCGATGGTGGTGTTGCCGGCGATCAGGGCAGGGATCTGCTTCGAGCGCGGTCCCCAGATGGTCAAGGCGCCGTTCTCGATCAGCGATCCGGCCGCCAGCGTGGTGATGACGACGACCAGCACGATGTTGGGTCGGCCGATCAGCGGCCGCACGACGCTCGCCTGCAGGATCCAGCCGACGCCGGCCATGACGACGACGGCGATCGGAAAGGCGACCGCCGCCGGCAGGCCGAGTTCGACCAACTGCCAGGCGATGTAGGCGCCCAGCATCATGAATACGCCATGGCTGAAATTGAACACGCCGATCGTCGTCCACACCAGAGCCAGCCCGACCGCCATCATGGCGTAGAGCGAGCCCTGGAACAGGCCGCCGAACAGGATTTCCGCCAATGCGCTCATCTTCGGATTTTCCTAATGGCCAAAATACATCGACATGATCTCGCCGTGGTCGAGGCTTTCGCCCGGCTTGATCTCGGTCGCCACGGCGCCATGGTTGACGAGGTAGAGTTGCTGCGTCAGCTCCAGCAGGAATTCGATGTCCTGCTCGACGACGATCAGCGGCACGCCGCCGCGCGAAATGTCCATGACGGAGGCGCAGAGTTCGTCCTTGATCTTGGGTGCCAGCCCCAGCGTCGGCTCGTCGAGGATCAGCAGGCGCGGATGGCTCATCAGCGCGGTGCCGATCGACACCATCTGGCGCTCGCCGCCCGACAATGTGCGCACGCGCTGGCGCCAGCGTTCCGCCAGTTTCGGAAACAGCTTGATCACCTTCTCGCGGTTCTCCGCCTCATGCGGCCGGGCCCGCGGCGAATAGGCTCCGAGCGCCATGCAGTCGGCGATCGAGAGATCGGGAAACAGCCGGTTGCCTTGCGGCACATGGATCAGGCCGGCGCCGACGATGGCGCGTGCGCTGCGGCCGGCAATGTCCTGCCCGTCGAACAGGATGCGGCCGCTCTTCGGCTGCAGCAGCCCGGAGATCGCCCGCAGCAGCGTCGTCTTGCCATGGCCGTTGGGGCCGAACAGGCCGACATTGCCGAAACGGCCGGCCTCCAGCGAGATATCGTGCAGCACGGTGACGCGGCCATAGCCGGCGGTGACGCCTTCGACGCTGAGAATCGGGTTCACGCCGCCGATCTCCTCGTGCCGAGATAGGCTTCGATGACGCGCGGATCGGCGATTACGCCTGCCGGATCGCCGGCGGCCAGGACACGGCCATTGTTGAGCACCAGCAGATGCTGCGAAAGGCTCATCAGGAAGGTCAGCACGTGCTCGATCAGAAGGATGGTGATGCCGCGGTCGGCGGTGCGGCGGATCAGGCCGATCGACGTCTCGATCTCGGGCTTGGTCAGGCTCGATGCCGGCTCGTCGAGCAAGAGCATGCGCGGCTGCATGGCAATCGCGGTGGCAAGCATCAGGCATTTGCGCTCGAACACGGATAATTCGCCGGCAAGCCGGCCGAACGACTGAGATCCCAGACCGACGAACTCCAGCGCCTCGGCGGCGGCATTGCGGGCCGTGGCCGCTGTCTTTTCCTGCTTGCCGTAACTGGCGCCGATCAGCGCGTTCTCGAACACGGTCAGCCCGTCGAAGCTGGTCTCGCGCTGGAAGGTACGGGCGAGGCCGAGGCGCGCGATGGCGTGTCCCGATTTGCCATTTATGGCAATGCCGTCAAAGCGGATCTGGCCCCGGTCGGGGCCGAACGGGATGCCGGTGATGATGTTGAACAGCGTGCTCTTGCCGCTGCCGTTCGGGCCGGCGATACCGAAGATCTCGCCGGCCTCGACCTTGAACGACACGCCATCGACGGCCTTCAGCGAACCGAAGGCCTTCGACACGTCGTCCAGTTCAAGCAGGGCCATTCCCTACTTCATCCAGGGCTGGAGCTTGAAGGCGCCGGTGGCGTATTTCTCCGGCGAGATCAGCGTGCGCTGGCCATCCCAGATCTGGAAGAAGGTGATCGGGATATAGTCGTCGCCCTGCGTGGCAAGGTGGGTGGCCGGATCGAACTTAAGCCGCCCTTCGGCGACCTGCTTGTCGGTTTCCGACAGCGCCTTCATGATCGCCGCATGGTCGGACGCGCCGCCGACCTTCTTGATCGCGTCGAAATAGACATTGGTCATTTCGTAGAGGCCGACGCCATAGGTGCCGCTCTCGACGCCGTATTTTGCCTTGAACTTGGCTGCCACCTCGTCGGCCCGCGGGTTCTTCGGCGTCGTCAGCGCGCCGCCGAGCAGGTTGTAGATGACACCATCCGACTTCTTGCCGGTCAGTTCGACGAATTCCGGAACGCTCGGTGCGTATTGCAGGAAGACGAGGCTCTTGGTCGGCTGCTCGAGGAACTGGTTCAGGAAGGACGCCGAATTGCCCGGCAGATAGTCGGTGTTGATGACGACGTCGGGAACGTTCTCGCGCACCTTGGCGAGGATCGAACGCCAGTCGGTCACTTCGCCGAAGGGCACGATCTCGTCGACGGTGATGGTCCAGCCCTTCTCCTTGAAGGTCTTCTTCATGCCTTCGGAGATGGTCTTCGAATAAGCGTTGTCGGACGAGATGATGGCGACCTTCTTGGTCGGCAAGGTGATCTTGCCGTCGGCCGCGAGCTTCTCGACGAACAGGGTGACGTCGGTGTTGTAGGCGTCGAAGGAAGGCGTCAGCGACCAGCAGCACATGTATTTATCGGGGCTCGGCGCGATGATGTCCCTGGTCTGCTGCGAGGTGGCCGCCAGCATGTAAGGCATTTCCGCTTCGGCCATGTTGTCGATCTCGAAATTGGTCAGGCTGGCATAGCCGGTCAGCATGAAGTGCACGCCCGGATCGCCAAGCAGGCGCTCGACCGCGCTGGTAACGTTGCCGGCGGACTGATCCTTGACGTCGCCGACCACCAGTTCGAACGTATCCCCGGCAACGCCGCCGGCTGCGTTGGCCTCGTCGATGGCCATCTGCACGCCGCGCTGGAATTCCTGGCCGTCCGCCGCGGCAGGGCCGGTCAGCGGCGCAAGCAGGCCGATCTTGACGATTTCGGCAAAGGCGGGGGCGCCTGACACGGCAAACATGCCGATCAGCGTCGTGCTCATCAGCATATGGCGGATTCGACTTGCGGCGGATTTGGGCTTCATCGTGCTGTTCCCTGTTTTCCTCCCGTTCATCGGGAGTTGGATAATTGACAATCTACGCATAATTGTTCTTATTTGAAAAGGATTTTTCAACGCAACCTGGCCGGGAAGATGGTTCCCGCAAAGGTTTGGAAGCCATGGCGCTTTGCTGCGCAACTGCATTAAAACAGGGCAATTCCCCCGACGGAGCGGACAATGGCGATCTCGCAGAAGACCCTTGAAACCAGCCACGGCAAGATCGCGGTTCGCCAGACCGGTGGCGAAGGCACCGCTGTCATGCTGATCCACGGCAATTCATCTTCCAGCGCCGTTTTCCGCAACCAGTTGGACGGCCCGTTGGGCGAGCGCTACCACCTCATCGCTCCGGACCTGCCCGGCCACGGAGCGTCCGGCGATGCGATCGATCCGGAGCGTTCCTACAGCATGGAAGGCTATGCCGATGCCATGGCCGAAGTGCTCGGGCTGCTCGGCATCGACAAGGCCATCGTCTTCGGCTGGTCGCTCGGCGGCCATATCGGGCTTGAGATGATCGACCGCTTTCCCGGCCTGCTTGGCCTGATGATCACCGGCACGCCGCCCGTCTCGCCCGAGGAGGTCGGCAACGGCTTCAAGCCGAGCCCGCATATGCACCTTGCCGGGCAGGAAACCTTCACTGACGCGGATGTCGAGGCCTATGCGCGCAGCACCTGCGGCGAGCCGTTCGAGCCGTTTCTCATCGACACGGTGGCGCGCACCGATGGAAGGGCGCGGCGCCTGATGTTCGAAAAGTTCGCGGCCGGCACCGGGCGGAACCAGCGCGAGATCGTGGCCGGCAAGACGCCGCCGATCGCCGTTCTGAACGGCATCGACGAGCCATTCGTCAACATCGATTTCGTCTCCGCTGTGAAATTCTCCAATCTATGGGAAGGCAAGGCCCATCTGCTCGACAAATCCGGCCACGCGCCGTTCTGGGATTCGCCGGATCGCTTCAATCCGGTCTTCGCCCGCTTCCTGGCAAGCTTCGACAGAGCGTAGGTCCGTCGGAAAACCGGCGCCACAGACCCCGCCTTCGAGACAGGTGGGTGACAATCACGCGCACCTACCGTATATTGACATAAAGATATCCTTATGTGACATGAAAAGGCCTGTCGCCAAAGGGATAAAAAATGTCGCAGAATTCTGCATCGCTGGACGATTTGTTCGGCCCCGTCGCGGCAAAACCGGACGGCTCGGAAGTGCTTGCCGCGCTGACGGCAGCAGCACGCGAACGCATCCTCATCCTCGATGGCGCCATGGGCACGCAGATCCAGGGCCTCGGCTTTGACGAGGACCAGTTTCGCGGCGAGGCCTTCGCCGGCTGCGCCTGCCACCAGCAAGGCAACAACGATCTTCTGATCCTGACGCAGCCGAAGGCGATCGAGGAGATTCACTATCAATACGCCATCGCAGGCGCCGATATCCTCGAAACCAACACCTTCTCCTCGACCTCGATCGCCCAGGCCGATTACGGCATGGAGGATGCCGTCTACGCGCTGAACCGCGATGGCGCGCGGCTGGTGCGGCGCGCCGCTGTTCGGGCCGAGCAGCAGGACGGCAAGCGCCGCTTTGTCGCCGGTGCACTCGGGCCGACCAACCGCACCGCCTCGATGTCGCCCGACGTCAACAATCCCGGCTATCGCGCCGTGACCTTCGACGATCTGCGCCTCGCCTATGGCGAGCAGCTGCGCGGCCTGATCGACGGTGGCGCCGACATCATCCTGATAGAGACCATCTTCGACACGCTGAACGCCAAGGCGGCGATCTTTGCAGCGGAAGAGATCTTCATCGAGAAGGGCGTGCGCCTGCCGGTGATGATTTCGGGCACCATCACGGACCTCGCCGGCCGCACGCTGTCGGGCCAGACGCCGACGGCCTTCTGGCATTCGGTGCGCCACGCCAGCCCGTTCACCATCGGCCTCAACTGCGCGCTCGGCGCCAACGCCATGCGCGCGCATCTGGCCGAGATTTCAGGCGTCGCCAACACCTTCACCTGCGCCTATCCGAATGCCGGCCTGCCCAATGAATTCGGTCGGTATGACGAGAGCCCGGACTTCATGGCCGCGCAGATCGAGGAGTTTGCCCGCGAGGGACTGGTCAATGTCGTCGGCGGCTGCTGCGGTTCGACGCCCGAGCACATCCGCGCCATCGCCGAGGCGGTGAAAAAGTATCCGCCACGCGCCATTCCCGACATCGAGCGCAAGATGCGCCTGTCCGGGTTGGAGCCGTTCACGCTGACGGACGAAATTCCCTTCGTCAATGTAGGCGAGCGCACCAATGTTACCGGGTCGGCCAAGTTCAGGAAGCTGATCACGGCGGGTGACTATGTCGCCGCGCTCGACGTGGCGCGCGACCAGGTCGCCAATGGCGCGCAGATCATCGACATCAATATGGACGAAGGCCTGATCGATTCGAAGAAGGCGATGGTGGAGTATCTCAACCTGATCGCCGCTGAACCGGACATCGCCCGTGTCCCGGTCATGGTCGACAGTTCCAAATGGGAGATCATCGAGGCTGGCCTGAAATGCGTGCAGGGCAAGCCGCTGGTCAACTCCATCTCGATGAAGGAAGGCGAGGCGGCATTCCTGCATCATGCAAGGCTCGTGCGCGCTTATGGCGCCGCCGTGGTCGTCATGGCGTTCGACGAGGATGGCCAGGCCGACACCAAAGCGCGCAAGGTGGAGATATGCACCCGCGCCTACAAGCTTTTGACCGAACAGGCCGGCTTCCCGCCCGAGGACATCGTCTTCGATCCGAACGTGTTCGCCATCGCCACCGGCATCGAGGAGCACGACAATTACGGCGTCGACTTCATCGAGGCGGCGGGCGAGATCACCGCGACGCTGCCGCATGTCCACATTTCCGGCGGTGTGTCGAACCTCTCCTTCTCGTTCCGCGGCAACGAGCCGGTGCGGGAGGCAATGCATGCCGTGTTCCTCTACCATGCCATCCAGCGCGGCATGGACATGGGCATCGTCAATGCCGGTCAGCTCGCCGTCTACGATACGATCGAGCCGGCACTGCGCGAAGCCTGCGAGGATGTCGTGCTCAACCGCATGCCCAAGGCCGGCGGCACCGCCACCGAACGCATGCTGGAGATCGCCGAACGCTTCAAGGGCACGGCCGGCAAGGAAGCGCAGGAGCGCGATCTCGCCTGGCGCGAATGGACTGTCGAACAGCGGATCGGCCATGCACTGGTCAACGGCATCACCGAATTCATCGACGCCGACACTGAGGAAGCGCGGCTTGCCGCCGAGCGCCCGCTCCATGTCATCGAAGGCCCGCTGATGGCCGGCATGAACGTCGTCGGCGACCTGTTCGGCGCGGGCAAGATGTTCCTGCCGCAGGTGGTTAAGTCGGCGCGTGTGATGAAGCAGGCGGTGGCCGGGCTGCTGCCGCATATGGAGGCCGAGAAGGTGGTCAACGCCGCCAACGGCATCGACAATGGCGAACGCCAGACCGCGGGCAAGATCCTGATGGCGACGGTGAAGGGCGATGTCCACGATATTGGCAAGAACATCGTCGGCGTCGTGCTGGCCTGCAACAATTACGAGATCATCGATCTCGGCGTCATGGTGCCGGCAGCGAAAATCCTGCAGACGGCGCGCGACCAAAATGTCGACATCATCGGCCTGTCCGGCCTGATCACGCCATCCCTCGATGAAATGGTGCACATGGCCGCCGAGATGGAGCGTGAAGGCTTCGACATTCCGCTGCTGATCGGCGGCGCGACGACCAGCCGCGTGCACACGGCGGTGAAGATCCACCCGCGCTACAGCAAGGGGCAGACGGTCTACGTCACCGACGCCAGCCGGGCGGTCGGCGTCGTGTCGTCCTTGCTGTCGAACGAGAGCAAGGGCGGCTATGTCGACACGGTGCGCACCGAATACAAGAAGGTCGCGGATGCACATGCCCGCTCCGAAGCCGACAAGCAACGGCTGCCGCTGGCCAAGGCGAGGGCCAATGCGCACCGGATCGACTGGTCTGCCTACGAGCCGCCGAAGCCGTCTTTTACCGGCGTCAAGGTGTTCGAGAACTGGGATCTCACCGAACTCGCGCGCTACATCGATTGGACGCCGTTCTTCCAGACCTGGGAGCTGAAGGGCCGTTATCCCAAAATTCTCGAAGACGAGGCGCAAGGCGCCGCCGCGCGCCAGCTGTTCGAGGATGCGCAGGCGATGCTGAAAAAGATCATCGCCGAAAAATGGTTCGCCCCGCGCGGCGTCATCGGCTTCTGGCCGGCCAATGCCGTCGGCGACGACATCAGGCTGTTCACGGACGAAAAGCGGTCGCAGGAACTGGCGACCTTCTTTACCTTGCGCCAGCAACTGACCAAGCGCGACGGCAAGGCCAATGTCGCGCTGTCGGATTTTGTCGCGCCGGCCGACAGCGGAAAGCCCGACTACATCGGCGGCTTCATCGTCACCGCCGGCATCGAGGAGGTGGCGATCGCCGAACGGTTCGAGCGGGCGAACGACGACTATTCGTCGATCATGGTCAAGGCGCTGGCGGACCGCTTCGCCGAAGCCTTTGCCGAGCGCATGCACGAGAAGGTGCGCAAGGAATTCTGGGGTTATACTCCCGACGAAGCCTTGGCGCCCGACGAGCTGATCGGCGAACCTTACCGCGGCATCCGTCCGGCGCCCGGCTATCCGGCGCAGCCGGATCACACCGAGAAGGCGACGCTGTTCCGGCTGCTTGACGGTGAGGGCAATGCGGGCGTGAGCCTGACCGAAAGCTATGCGATGTGGCCGGGCTCGTCCGTGTCGGGGATCTATCTGTCGCATCCCGAAAGCTACTATTTCGGCGTCGCCAAGGTCGAACGCGACCAGGTCGAAGATTATGCACGCCGCAAGGCAATGCCCTTGGCCGAGGTCGAGCGCTGGCTTGGCCCCATCCTCAACTACGTGCCGGCACACTACGCCGAGGCGGCTGAATAGCGACGGCATGCCCTCAACAGAATTTGCGCGGGTTCCCGGCTTGTGATCCATGGCGCGGCGGTTACACCTTCGCGGGCAGTCGCCTTTGCAGTTGGAGCGCCGAATGACCTTACTCACACGCCGCAGGCTTTTGAAAACGGCAGCGATAGCCGGCGCGGGCGGGGTCGGGCTTTCGGCCATGGGTCGGCTTGGCGGCTTGGCAGCTGCCACAACTGAGCCGGTGGTTTTGCAGACGGCAAAGATCCAGGCGAAGCTGATGGATGTCGGCCAGACCAGGGATGTGCTGACCTATGGTAACGCCGGAATGCCGCCCGTGCTCAGAATGAAAAAGGGCGAGCCCTTCGCTGCACGCCTTGTCAACGCGATCGACGATCCGACGACGATCCACTGGCACGGCATTCGCGTTCCAAACAAGATGGACGGCGTGCCGTTCCTGGTCCAGCCCTACGTCTATACCGGCGATCATTTCGACTACGCCTTCACGCCGCCCGACGCCGGCACCTTCTGGTACCACCCGCATTGCAACACACTGGAGCAGATGGGCCATGGCCTGACCGGCGTGATCGTGGTCGAGAATCCCAACGACCCGAAATTCGATGCCGAAATCGTCCTCAATTTGCGCGACTGGCGCCTCGGCGACGACGGTCAGTTCATCGACCAGTTCCGGCCGCGCGATGCCGCGAGAACCGGCACTTACGGCACGGTGCGCACCGCCAATTGGCTGGATCAGCCGCAATATGACGCGCCGGCGGGAGGGCTGGTGCGGCTCAGGGTCGCCATCACCGACGTCACGCGCATCTACGCTTTTCGCGTCGACGGTGCGGAGGCGAGTGTCATGGCGCTCGACGGCAATCCGGTGCCTGAACGTTTTTCGCCCGATGCCTTGCTGCTTGGACCCGGCCAGCGCATGGAGCTGGCCATACGCATGCCCGACGAGGAAGGTGCGATCGTCAGCTTGAGGGACGTCAGGGGCACCAAGCCAAAAATCCTGGCGACCCTGCGTGCGACTGGAAACTCGCTCAAACGGGACATTCGCGATCTCGCGCCGCTGGAGCTCAATCCGGTGGCGGAAGTGGATCTCGCCAGCGCCAGGCATATTTCCCTGGCACTGAGCGCCACGGCGGAAAACGTCCCGAGCGATGGCATCTGCGGTTCGCTTGGCTACAGTTTCTGGGCCATCAACAAAGTGCCGTGGCCCGGCGACACCAAGGATCCGACCGCGCCTCTGGCCGAACTGAAGCTTGGCCAAAGCTACGTCATCGACATGGAGAACCTGACGCCGCAATCCCATCCGATGCATCTGCACGGCATGAGCTTCAAGGTGCTGTCATCCTCGACGCGCCAGGTTCAGCCTGCGATTTCCGACACCTATCTTATCCAGCCCAACGAGAAGGTTCAGCTCGGCTTCGTCGCCGACAATCCCGGCGATTGGCTGCTGCACTGCCATATCATCGAGCACCAGAAATCGGGAATGACGAGCTATGTCAGGGTGGTGTGAAGCCGCGTCAGCCTGCGCGTAGCGTCTGTGCCGTCATTTGCGCAACTGCGCCTCGATCTCGTCCAGCACCTTGTCCTTGCCGATGCCGGTGAGGAAGGCGAGGCCCTTGATCACCGGCTTGGTCACCGAAGCGGAGATCGGTGTGGTTGCGACGATGAAGTCGACATTGTCGGCCAGTCCAGGCACTTCGGTGGCCTTTGCCTGCTGGGCGTTGAAGGTGAGGCCGCGTTTCTTCATTTCCTCGGTGACGGCGACATTGACCGCGGTCGAGGTGGCGATGCCCGTGCCGCAGGCAAAGAGAATGGTTTTCTGTCTGGACATCTCTGCTTCTCCTTGTTTCAGCCGAGTACGGCTCGCACGTCTTCGAGGGTTCTGGCCGACCTCAAATCATCCAAGGCTTGCGGGTTCTGGATGGTGGCCATGACGGCCTGCAGCGCCTCAATCTGCTTGTCCTTGTCGTTGATGGCAAGCAGGAAGACGAAGCCGACCGGCAGCATCTCGTCGGGATCCTCCATGTTGGCGAAGGTGACTGGTTGCTTCAATGTGCCCATCGCGATGCCAGGCTTCAGCACATGCTCCGGATCGGTGTGCGGCACCGCGACATTGTCGGAGCGTTCCAGCGGCAGTCCGGTCGGGATGGTCAATTCGCGGCGCACGACCGCGTCGGCATAGCTGCTTTTGACATAGCCAAGTCTCTCCAGCCGGCCCGCCAGGATGCGGATGATCTCCTCATTGGTCGAGGCATCGGATCCGAGCACGATCGCGTCGGGGTCCAGAAGCTGCATGAGGACGTCGGACATTCTTTGCTCCGTCGATGAAATCGTGCGCCCCGGAAAGGGCGCACGATCGGTTTAAAGGGTGGACGCTATCAGGTCAGGCCGTCTCTTCGGCCGGCTCGTCCTCGGCGCCCGCGGCCCGCTCCCAGCCGAGCGGATTGCGGCGGTAGAGGACAAACAATGCCGCGATGACCACCGCGATCACGATGATGCCGACAAGCCCCATCCCCTGGATCGCCTCGATGACCACGTAAGGCACCCACAGGAAGCCGTCGACCACCGAGGTGATCTGCAGCGCGTCCGCCGGCAGCTTGAAGCCCGATGCGACAGCAGCGCTTGTGAACAGCGGCGCCAGCGCGTTGGCGACGTAGAAGCCGATGGCCAGCGTCACCGTGCCGATCACCACCATGCGGAACACGTTGCCTTTGACCAGCGGCGCGGTCATGGCGACGATGAAGGGGATGACCGCGAGGTCGGCGAACAGGATGACGCGGTTGCCCGGCAGGATGATGGACAGGATGATTGCAATCGGCACCAGGATCAGCGACGACGAGATCGCGGCCGGATGGCCGATCAGGATCGCCGAATCGAGACCAACGAGAAGCTCTCGGTCACCGGTGCGCTTGCGCACGAACGCCTGTGCGGCGTCGGAGACGGGGATCAGCCCCTCCATCAGGATCTTGACCATGCGCGGCAGCAGCAGCATCACCGCGGCCAGCGTCATGCCGGTGCCCAGAACCTTTGCCAGCACCACGCTGAGATCACCCGCATTATAGAAGGCGATCGCACCAAGCACGAGGCCGATGATGAGGCCCATCACGACAGGTTCGCCGAACACGCCGAACCTGCGCTCGATCGTGTCCGTGTTGATGTTGATGCGGTTGATCCCGGGGATGCGGTCCATGATCCAGTTGAGCACGATGGCGATCGGCAGGATCTGTGCCGAGGCGAGATGCGGCACCGAAATGCCGGGCACGCCGTAGAACTGCTGCACCGCGCGCGCGGACCAGTCGGCGAACAGCAGCGAGAGTGCTGCGACAAGTGCTGCGACCGCGATGCCATAGGCCAGATTGTCGGTTGCGGCGACCACCAGCGAGCCGACAAAGGCAAAGTGCCAGAAATTCCAGACGTCGACATTGAGCGTGCGCGTCATGCGTGTCAGCAGCAGCACGATATTGACCAGGATGCCGACCGGAATGACCCAAAGGCCGACCGATGAGCCGAAGGCGATCGCGGCCGCGGAGGGCCAGCCGACATCGATGATGTCGCGATGGATGCCGGTGTTGGTGACGATGGCCTTGGCGACGTCGCCAATCGACGTGAACATCAGGCCAAGCACCAGATTGATGCCGATGAAGGCGACGCCGATGGTGACGGCGGCGCGAAAAGCCTTGCTCACTTTGGCGCCCAGAACCACGGCGATGATGAAAATGACGATCGGCAGCAGGATCGTCGGGCCAAGCGTATCGATGGCCCCTTTGAGGCCCGCGAGAACAGTATCCATTTTTCCTCCCCTGGAGCCGCGAGCCTTCGCTCGACGCCTCGCAATGATGCTCCATCCAGCCTTTGACGCCGTGGCGCAAAGACACTCCCCAATTTGCCCCAGAGGCGAATGCTTCCCGACTGTCGCGTCGGTGAACATTTGCCTTTGTTGACAAACGAATGTTTTATTGGGGTTGTTCGCTGCGATGTCAATTGGTTGCGCTTCGGCCGATCGAGCCCCGAAGGACGTCCCTTCCGAGGCGATTTCGTGGAAATTGCCGGTCGCGACCGGGTTTCGTTGGCAAATAGAACCCGTTCCCTGCTATCCGATCCCAAATCACGAAGCTGTGGACATTCCTGCATGACCAACGTCGCCCTGACCGGCCTTGCCCGTGATCTCGCCAGGCGTGCCGCCGAGGGCCGCCCGGTGCGCATTGGTGTCATCGGCTCGGGCGAAATGGGCACCGATCTGGTCACCCAAGGCATGCTGATGCCAGGCATTTCGATCTGCGCCGTCTCGACGCGCCGCCCGCACACCGCGCGCGATGCCATCCGCATCGCCTATGGCGATGAAGCCATGGCGGTCGAAGCCGACACCGCGTCGAAAGTCACCGGCGCCATCGAGAGCGGCAAGATCGCCATCACCTCGAACGAGATGCTGGTCACCAATCCGTTGATCGACGTCGTCATCGACGCCACCGGCAAGCCGGGTGTCGCCGCCGACTTCGACCTCATGGCGATGGAGCACGGCAAGCATCTTGTGATGATGAACGTCGAGGCCGACGTCACCATCGGTTGCTATCTGAAGCAGCAGGCCGACCGGCTTGGCGTCGTCTATTCGGTGGGTGCGGGCGACGAGCCGTCGAGCTGCATGGAACTGATTGAATTCGCGTCGGCGCTCGGGCTGACCATCGTCTCGGCCGGCAAGGGCAAGAACAACCCGCTCAACCACGATGCCGTACCGGACGACTATCGCGCCGAAGCCATCCGCCGCAACATGAACCCGCGCATGCTGGTCGAGTTCGTCGACGGTTCCAAGACCATGGTCGAGATGTGCGCCATCGCCAACGCCACCGGGCTGGTGCCCGACGTGCCCGGTATGCACGGCCCCAAGGCCGACCGCGATGATCTCGCCAAGGTGCTGATCCCGCGCGAGGATGGCGGTCTGCTGTTGAAGAAAGGCGTCGTCGACTACACGGTCGGCAAAGGCGTCGCGCCTGGCGTCTTCGTCATCGTCGAGGCGACGCATCCGCGCATCATCGAGCGCATGGACGATCTGCATATCGGCCACGGCCCCTATTACAGCCTGTTCCGGCCCTATCATCTGACGTCGCTGGAGGTGCCGCTGACCGCCGCCCGCATCGTGCTTTTCGGCAAGCCCGACATGGTGCCGCTGCCGCGGCCGGTCGCCGAAGTCTGCGCCGTCGCCAAGCGCGACCTTGCCGCCGGCGAGACCTTCGATGCGATCGGCGAGACCTGCTACCGCTCCTGGACCATGACCGTCGGCGAAGCCCGCGCCCGGCGCGCTGTGCCGGTCGGCCTGCTCGAGGGCGGCAAGGTGCTGAAACCGGTCAGGAAAGGTGAGTTGCTGACGTCAGACAATGCGGCGCCCGACCAGACGACAAGGCTGTTCGCCTTGCGCCAGCTGCAGGACGAGATGCTGTACGGAAGATAGTCCGTTGTGGCACTGTCATGACGAATGCACTATCTTGTAGTGGCAAATGTCACTGAGGACAGGCCAATGAACCTCCAGATCAGGGATCCGCGCGCCCGCGAACTGGCGCGGCGGCTCGCCGCCAAACGCAAGATTTCCATGACCGAGGCGGTCATCGAAGCGCTTGAGTCTGAATTGAAACGGGAAAGCGGACGCGTTCCTCTAGCGGATCGACTTGCTGCCATCGCCGAGGATCTTAAGGCCAAAGCCGGCCAGGGCGGCCGCCCTGTAAGTAAGGATGAGATCGACGACATGTGGGGACATTCCTGATGTTCGTTGATACCTCGGTGGTTGTCGCAATTCTTTCGAGAGAAGGGGACGCCGGCGAATGGAGCAATCGAATCCAGGCAACACCACGCAAAATAACCTCAGCACTAGTCGTGCTCGAAGCAGCAATGCGGCTCTCCACCATGCTTGCTGTCGAGCCTGTTGTTGTGGAAGCGGCGATAGAGGCGTTTCTGCGCGAGGCTGAAATCGAAATCGTGCCGATCGACGCTGGTGACGCCAAGCTCGCGGTCCAGGCCTTTTCAGACTATGGAAAGGGACGCGGGCATCCCGCCCAGCTCAATCTCGCCGATTGCCTGTCCTACGCTTGCGCGAAGAGCCACGGCTCAGCGTTGCTCTACAAGGGCAATGATTTTTCGCGTACGGATCTCGCTTAGCGGGACGTCCGCTCTATTTCCCCAGCTCGACAGACCGCAACCGCGCCGCCTCCACGGCCTGCGTCAGCAGATTGGTCAGCCGGTCTTCGCCCATCAGCACGCCAAGCGCTGCTGCCGTCGTGCCGTTGGGGCTGGTCACCTGCTGGCGCAGCACGCCCGGCTCTTCGCTGCTTTCTGCGGCAAGCGAGGCAGCGCCGTAGACGGTCTGCATGGCGAGCAGCTTGGCGGTTTTGGCTGGCAGCCCGGCCTTCTCGGCGGCCACGGTCAGCGCCTCGATGAAATGGAAGATATAGGCCGGCCCCGATCCGGACACGGCGGTCACCGCATCCATCAAGCCCTCGTCGTCGATGGTGGCCACTTCGCCGCTCGCCGACAAAAGGTCGGCGACGAAACGCTTGGTATCGTCGGACACCAGTCTGTTGGAGAACACCACCATCATCCCCTTGCCGATCGCCGCGGGCGTGTTGGGCATGCAGCGCACGACCGGCGCGCGGTTGCCGAGGATTTCCTCGAAGGTGGCGGCAGGCGTGCCGGCGGCGATGCTGACGAAGGTGGTGCGGCCGTCGCCGAAGCGCTTGTAGGCGGCAATCACGTTGCGGATCACTTGCGGCTTCACCGCGATGACGACGAGATCGGGCACGGCATCGGCCGGTATGCCATCGGCATCGGCTGATGTCGCGCAGCCCAGCGCTGCCGCGCGATTGCGCAGATCGGCATTGGGCTCGACCACGAAGACCGCCGACGGCGCAAGCTTGCCGGATTTCAGCCAGCCCGAGAGCATGGCGTAGCCCATATTGCCGCAGCCGGCGAGAACAAGTCTGATCGTCATCGAAAGCCCTCCGAAGGAAGCCATCACATAGACGCTGGCGCTTCCCTGGGGAAGCCCTGTCAGGATCGCGAGCCACGATCGGGATCGCGTACCGCGATTGGCCGCAGCGACACTTGCCTGAGGCCAAGCACGCCGAGCACGAAGAACAGCCAGACCGGGTCGCCGCGATGGAAGAAGAAGCTTTCGAGGAAGGCGTTCAGCGCCGTGAACAGCACCACCATCATGAAGAAGTCGCCGAGAAAGATGTTTTCCCTGCGCAACGGAATGCGCATGTAGTCGCGCAGCGGCGCGATGAGGAAAGTGTAGACCGCCACGCACAGTGCCGGAATGCCCATCAGCACGGCGATGTCGAGATAGCCGTCATGGCCGTGCACGATGGTCCTGATGTCCCACGGCCGGTCGAAAGGCTGATCCTGGTTGAGCAGCAGCGGCGTGCCCCAGAAGCTCTCATAGCCGTAGCCGGTCCATGGCTTCTTCGCCAGCATGCTGCCGGCGAACTCCCACAGCGTCGTGCGGCCGGTATAGGTCATGCCGGGGAAATAGATCGCCGCCAGATGTTTTACAGGCGGCAGGAAGACGATGCCCAGCGTGCCGACCGCTGTCGCGACGATCGCCAGCGAAAACAGGATCGGCGTGCCGAGCCGCATGCCTATCAGGCTCGGGAACATCACGATCAGGATCGAGAACGGCACCAGGCCGGCGGTCGTCTTGGAGCCGGTGTGCAGCATGAAGATCATTGCTGCGAGGAAGATCCCGGCGCCCCAGTAGCGCTGTCCGCGCCGGTAGAGATAGAGGCCTGCGAAGCTGAGGCAGGCCATGATCGGCCCGGCGATGTTCTTGTGGGTAAACACGCCGCGCCACAGGCCGGCATGCTCGGGCTCCTGCGAGTCGGCGGTGTGCATCGCCTCGTGCGGAAAGACGATGAGGCCGAGATAGGAAAGGCCCATGACCACGACGGCGGTGAAGATGATCACCTTCGAGAAGGCTTCGGCGTCGCGCGGCAGCACCAGGATCGTCGCCATCGTCAGGATGCCGATCAGGGTGAAGGAGGCGGCGCGCATCGCCGAAGGCGGATCGGTCGACAGGACCACCGACAGGAAAAAGAAGCCCAGCATCAGCACCCAGGATGGGCTGAGCAGCGAGCGCACGACGCGCGGATCGGCAAAGGCCATCAGCGAGAAGATCGACATGGCGCCGAGCGAGCCGAAGCCAAGCTGGTTGACGATGTCGCCGCCTTGACCGGTAAGTTCTGCGCCGCCCGGCTGGAACGGCCGGAAGGACACCATGATGACGGTGAACAGCAGCGCGGCAATGGCGGTGGCCACGCCTTCGCGCGTGAACGCGGCGCTGAGCGGCGCGTGCTCAGTTTTTCTCAGGCTGGCGGTATTGCTCATTGGCATATCCGAATTCGGCCAGCACGCGGCCCAGCGCCACATGGACGGGGTAGATGGCGATATCAGGCGATCCGGTCCGCGCCAGCCGGATCAGGCCGCGAAAGGGCGAAGCGGCAAGCAGTGCCAGGCTCTTCAGCAACACTTTGGCGCCGGCCATTGGCGTGCCGGCACGCTTCTTCTTTTCGACCAGTGTCGAGATCACGCCGTTGCGCAGGCTGCGGGCACGGATCCAGTCGGCTTCGATACGCCGCGCCGGAACGGTTTCCAGCACCTTGGCCTCGGCGCACCAACCCAGAACAAAGCCCTTTTGCGCCGACCGGCTGAGAAAGTCGGAATCGCCGCCGCCCATGAAGTTGAATCTGAGATCGAGAAAGGGCGGACCCATGGCGATCAGCACGTTGCGCCCGACCAGAAGATTGCCGGACGAATAGAGCGCCGGCACGCGTCCGGTTTCCCGATAAGGCGGCGCGAACACCGGATGCTCGGCCCATCGCGCATGGGCAGGGTCGGCAAACATGGGCACCTGCGGGCCGCCGACAATATCGGCGCCAAGCGTTTCGGCAGCCTGGCACATCCGTTCCAGCCATTGCGGATCGGCGATCTCGTCATCGTCGATGACCAGCAGATGCCTGAAGTTCGGGAATTGCAGGATGGCCGTCTGCCAGCCGGCATTGTAGGCGCTGCAATTGCCGCGCTCATGCGCGATGATCGCTAAGCCCGACATTTCGCCCCGCTCGAACAGCGGCAGCGCTGCCTTGGCGCCGGCCCGCGCCTCGGCTTCGTTTTCCATGACGATCACGGCAAAGCGCCTGCCGGTTTGCTGCGCGCGCAGCGACGCCAGCGTTTCCAGCACCTGCTCGGGGCGCTTGAAGGTCGGCAAGGTGACGACGGCTTCGACGGCCTCGACGTCGAGCCGCGGCGTGCGTCCAGCGATCGATACCGAACCGTCCGATGGCAAAGGGATCATCCGCGTCCAGCCACATGGTGAGTTGGGCTCTGGTAGCACCACGGTTGATAAGGTTTCGTTAATCACCTTCCACGGAGAAGCCCGCCAGACAGGGACTTTCGGCCGTCGAATGTGCTGGCTTAATCAAGGGTTCACCGCACTTTGCTACCGGCTACACCACAGGATAGGTGAGATGCATCTGCTGTTCGCCACATCGATCGTGCCTGACGGCGCTCTCGCCTCGGGCTACGAGATCGCCAACGCTGCGATCATCGCTGCCTTGCGGCGCGCTGGCGCGCGCGTAACCGTCATCGGCTTCACCTGGCCGGGAAAACCCGCGGCCGACCCCGAAAACACCGTGGTTCTGGGTGCCATCGACGTGCGCACGGACAATGCCTCCGCGCGGCAAAAGCTGGCCTGGGTCGGCAAGGCGCTGCTTTCGGGCCTCACCTTCGCCTCGGCCAAGCTGCGCGCCGTGTCCGACAGCGATGTTCTCGCTGCCATTGAGCGCGCTGGACCGGTTGATGGCTATGTCTTGAATTCCGTGCAGTTCGCCGGTGCCTTCGAAAAACTGTTCACCGACCGGCCTTCGATCTTCGTTGCCCACAATGTCGAGCATCTTTCGGCGCGGGAGAATGCCGCTGCCGCCGGCAGCCTCTTCCAGCGCCTGCTGTTTCGCCGCGAGGCGAGGCTGCTCAAGACCATCGAAGACCGTCTCTGCCGCCGGGCGCGCTTCGTCTTCACCCTGGCCGAAGAAGACCGCACCGCCCTCGGTGTCGCCTCGCACGACCGCTCGGCGGTGCTGCCGCTGGTGACCGGTGCCCACGCGCCGACCCTGAAAGGCCCGCGCCGCATCGACTGCGACGCCGCCCTGATCGGCACCTGGACCTGGCAGCCGAACCGCATCGGCCTCGACTGGTTCCTGGGCAAGGTCGTGCCGCATCTGCGGCTCGACTTTCGCATCCGCATCGCCGGCCACATGCCTTCGGGCGTCACGTCGAAGCATCCGGGTGTTGAATTTGTCGGCCGCGTGCCCGACGCGCAGGCGTTCGTGCGCGGTGCTGCCGTCATTCCGCTGGTCAGCACCGCAGGCAGCGGCGTCCAGTTGAAGACAATCGAAACCTTCGAGCTCGGCCTGCCTTCCGTCGCCACCAGCCGTTCGCTGCGCGGCATCGACCACCGTCCGTCCAATTGCGTCGTCACCGACGATCCCGCCGCCTTCGCCAGGGCACTCGAGGCCGCGGCGGCCGACATCCGCGACGTTGACGGCAGCGCGTTCCGGGGCTCGCAGGTCAAGGCGCTCGACGCCGCCATCCGGCTCGGCCTCGAAAAACTCGCTCCCGTCAGGCAGGAGGCGTTTGCGTGAACATGCATTCCGCCCGCGCCGCGTCCGGGCTCGACAAGCTGAAGACGATCCTTGGCATCCCGGTGGTTGCGGTCCGCTGGAACGATGCCATCGCCCTGCTGAACCGGTTGATTGCCGAGCGGCGCTTCACCAAGGTCAGTTTCCTCAACGCCCACAACGCCAACATCGCCTATACCGACCCGGTGTTCGCCGAGGCACTCGATGATTTCCTCATCCTGCCCGACGGCATCGGTATCGATCTGGCGGCGAGACTCCTCTACGGGGCGCCATTTCCCGACAATCTGAACGGTACCGATTTCGTCCCGGCCTTCCTGCAGGCCTCAACGACGCCGCTCACCGTCGGCCTGCTCGGCGCGACGCGCGTCAATGCCGAAGCGGCGTCGGTCAAGCTGGCCGCATTGGCGGTGCAGCACAGCTTCGTGGTGATCCATGACGGCTATTTCCCTGCTTCGCAGGAGCAGGAAATCGTCGACCGGATCGCCGCGCTTCGGCCCGACGTGCTGCTCGTCGCCATGGGCGTGCCACGCCAGGAATTGTGGATCGAACGCCACATCGACGCGCGCCATTGCACGCTGCCGATCGCCGTCGGCGCGTTGCTTGATTTCCTGAGCGGCGCGGTGCCCCGCGCGCCCTTGTGGATGCGCCGGCTGCGGCTCGAATGGCTGTTCCGGTTGGCTGTCGAACCGAGCCGCCTGTGGCGCCGCTATGTGGTCGGCAACCCCCTGTTCCTGCTGCGCGTCGTCAGGCAGAAATTCTCGCGGACACCCGAAGCAGCGAGGGATATCAAGTGAACAGCAGGTTCGTGCCAGGTGCCGCTGTCGAGCCAAGCCCGCTGCGGCAGACACCGACGGCGGCAATCGTGACGGCAAGCTACGCGCCCGACTTCGAGCGCTGCCGCCTGCTGTGCGAGACACTTGATCGCCACGTTTCGGGCGCGGCGCACCATTACATCCTGGTCGAACATCGCGACGTCAGTCTGTTTCGCCAATTGGAAACCGGCCGCCGCACGGTCGTCGACGAGCGTGAATTGCTGCCGCGCTGGCTGCACGCCGTCGACGATCCGCTCAGCCTGTTTCGCCGGCGCGTCTGGCTCAGCCTGAAGACCCAGCCGCTGCGCGGCTGGCATGTGCAGCAATTGCGCCGCATCGCCATCTCGGGGCATGCATCTCAAGACGTGCTCATCTTCTGCGATTCAGACGTCGCTTTCCTCAAACCTTTCGACTGCGGCGCCTTCTGGCGCGACGGCAAGGTGCGCCTGTTTCGCCGCGACGGTGTCCTGGCGGACGAAGGTCATGAGGAGCATCGCATCTGGTCGCGCAATGCGGGATCGGCACTCGGCATCGACCCGTCCCGGACGTCGATCCATGATTATATCTCGACGCTGATCGCGTGGCGGCGCGACAGCGTGCTGGCCATGTGCGGCGAGATCGAGAAGGTCCATGGCCGCGACTGGGTCGAGGTCGTCGGCTGGGCGCGCAAATTCTCCGAATGCATGATCTACGGCCGCTATGTCGATGATCTGCTGGACGGAGCCGGCCACTTCCACGGTTCCGAAGAGTTCTGCCGTGTGCACTGGACCGGCGAAGCGCTTTCGGATGACGAGTTCCGCCGCTTCGTTGCCGCCATGGCGCCGGAGCAGGTGGCGATCGGCATGCAGTCCTTCATCGGCACCGACATCGGCCGCATCCGCCGTCTGATCGGGCTAGACCGCTCTTAGTGCTAAATCGCCTTCGCCGGCTTGCGCATCGCCGAATAGGTGAGCAGCGTCGAGGCGAGATACAGAAGCAGGAAGACGACATTGAGCGATAGCACCAGATTCGGCGTGTCGAGGATGGTCGTCAGCACATAGGTCAGCAACAGTGCCTTCAGCGCGGCGAGCAGGCCGAGATTGAGCGCCCGTACCAGCGTCTGGCCGCGCGCGAACAAAAGTTCGGCCTGGTATTCGACAAGATTGCGCAGTCCCGGCACGCAGATCGCCAGCACCACCAGCGGGGCAGCCTCGGCGACATTCTTGCCGAGTGCGTTGGGGAAGAAGTGCAGCACGATGCCAAGCGTCAGCAGCGCTGCCGTGGAGACCGCGAACACACCGCCTTCGATGCCGCTCTTGACCGCCAGCCGTGACAACAGTTCCGGTGCGCGCATCATGCGCTGCACCAGCATCATCGAGAAGGTGCGGATCGGAATGGCCGTCAGGTCTACCAGCCGCATGATGATGGCGTAGATGCCAGCCAGATGCGGGCCGCCGATCGCCAGCACCAGCAGCTTGTCGAACTCCATCTGCAGGTAGAACAGCACTTCGGCGCCGGCCACATAGATGGAATCGGCCAATCGCCGAAGATACAGAGCGACCCGCAGCCGCAGCCTCTGGCGCGGGTAGAAGAAGCCGAAGGCAATCAGCAGCGAGGCGGCATTGGCGCCGATATAGAACCAAGACCATATCCAGACGCTGTGTTGTGCTGAGAACATGAACAGCACCGCGCCGAGCGCCCGCAGCGCGGTCGCCAGGATGGCCAGCAGCGCGGCGCGGCCGAATTTGCCCAGGCCGTTGTTGACGATCAGTGCTACCTCGACCGGCCGCCACAACAGCGCTTCGGCAAAGACGATTGCCGCAAACACCGACAGCGGCACGGTGTCGGCGAAGAAAAGCAGATAGACGCCGAACGAGGCCGCGGCCAGCAGCGGCAGCGACAGCACGCCGAGCAGCAGGAAGCCGGCGGAGAAGGTGCCGATCAGATTGGGGCGGATGGTGGCGGTGCGGTAGAGCGCCGAGATGAACCCGAAAGCGAGGATGCGCGACAGCATGACACCGGCCGCCGATGCGGTGGCGAACATGCCGAATTCGGAAATGGACAGCGTGTTGGCCAACGCGATGAAATAGGCCAGCGAAAACACCAGTCGCCCGCCGGCGCCGCTGATCGCCGAGAAATAGTCGCGAAGCAGCCCCCGTCGTTCGGCCAAAAAGCTGCCGATCCGGGCGAGGGGCCGCCTTTGCGGTATGTCACTGGCCTGCGTCATGTCTCGAGGAGAGCCTAGGCCGGAAAACTTAACGTGCCGTTCTGGAGCTTGGGCTTGTGTCGAAAATAGATGCAACCGAAGCGAGAAACCGACGCTTCGGCGCGGGAAAATTAACCTTTTGTTTTCCATGCCTGTTTAGCGTGGCTTAACGAATGGCCAATCGCCGTTTGCAGGTCGCCAAAGGTAAAGTTCCAGACGATGGTCGACAGGGAAAACCGCGAAGACTGGAAGCGCGAGCGCTCATTGCTGGCGCTTGGCCAGGCTGTGCGCGGCGACGAACCCGACGCGTCCCTGGTCTCGATAGGCGATCGGGCAGACCCGTCATGGCGCGAGGATGCCGCCACCCGTCATCGCCTCGCCCGTTCGCAGCGCGAGGCGCGCAACCCGAAACTGTCGGATCCGGTCGCAACCGACGGGGATCAGGAGCGGGCTTCATCGCCGCACCGCGCGCAAACCACGCCACGGACACAAATCAGTGCCGCCGAAACCGCTGGCGCCCGTCGCGCCGATCATGCATCGGAACCTTACGCTGCGGGCGACGCGTCGGTATCCCGAAACGACGGCATGGACAGCCAGCAGTGGAAGCCGCTGATCGACCCGATGCAGGTCGTGCGCGGTGTCGGCAAGTCGAAGCTGCTGATCGTGACGACGACGATACTGGGCGCCGCGCTCGGCATCACCATCGCGCTGTCGACGCCGAAGAAATACGAAGCCACCACCGAACTGATCGTCGACCCACGCGACCTGAAGCTCACCGATCGCGACCTCACCCAGTCGGTCGTGGCTTCCGATGCAACGCTGGCCATCGTCGAGAACCAGGTCCGGGTGCTGACATCAGGCACCGTTCTCAACAAGGTCGTGGACAAGCTCAATCTGGTCAATGATCCGGAATTCAATGGGCAAGGCGGCGGCGGCCTCAGCGTCATGTCGCTCATCCGCTCCGTCCTGTCCCGCAATGACGGGCCGGGCGGTGTCGACGACGCCCGCCGCCGCGCGCTTGCTGTCGGCAATCTGGCCGAGAGCCTTTCGGTCGAGCGCGGCGGCAAGACCTTCGTCATCACCGTCAGTGCCACCACGCAGAATGGCGAGAAATCGGCCCTCATCGCCAACACGATGACGGATGTCTTTCTGCAGACTTTCGGCCAGATACAGTCGGACACCGCAGGCCGCGCCACCGACGAACTGACGGCCCGGCTTGACGAGTTGCGCAAGGGAGTCGAGGCCGCCGAGCGCAAGGTCGAAGATTTCAGGGCCACGCACGACCTTGTCGACGCGCAGGGCCATCTCATCAGCGATGACGAGATGCTGAAGCTCAACGAGCAACTGTCGATTGCCCGCGCCCGCACGCTGGAGCTGAATGCCCGGGCCGCTTCGGCGCGGTCGGTCGACGTCAATTCGGTCCTCACCGGCACCTTGCCGGAGGAGATCAACTCCAACACGATGAGCGATCTGCGTTCGCAATATGCGTCGCTCAAGCAGGAGGCTGACCGCGCCGCTATCCGGTTCGGCCCGCGTCATCCCGAACTCCAGGCGCTCAATGCCCAGATTGCCGGCGCACGCGACCGCATCGCCGCGGAGCTGCGCCGTATAGGCTCGTCGCTGCAGGTCGACCTCAAGCGCGCGGTCCAGCTCGAACAGGACCTTGCCTCTCGCCTGGCGCAGCTGAAGGTCCGCAGCGGCGACGTCAACAGCGACCTGGTGTCGATGCGCGAACTGGAGCGCGAGGCGACCGCCAAGCGTTCCGTCTACGAACAGTATCTGCTGCGCGCCAAGGAAACCGGCGAGCAGAAGGACATCAACACAGCCAACATCAACGTGATCTCGAAGGCCTTCGCGCCGCTCGAGGCAAACGGGCCGTCGCGGGTCGTGGTCGCGCTCGGCGGCCTGTTGCTGGGCTTTGCCTCCGGCATTGGCCTCGGAGCCATGCGTGGCGCCTATGAGAGCCTGCGTGACACCGCCAATTCGCGCTCGCGCCGCGACCATGGCACGGACGAACGCCGGACGCCTTACGAAGACAAGGCATATCGGGCAGCGCCGCCGGCGCCGCCACAAACACCAGCGCCGCAGCCATCGACACCCCCGCCTGCATCACCACCGCCGGCCGCGCCACCGCCTGTCCAGCAAGCCGAGGTCTCGCCGGCCGAAGGTCCCGGCCGGATCGGTGCCTTGCTGTCGAGACTGCATAAGTCCGTCTCCCGCAGGCCATCCCGGGAGGAGCCGTTCGATACCGTTGAATGGGCCTCTGCCGAAAACGCGAAACCAATGCAGGATCCGCAATACCGCGCTTATCCCCAGTCGGCGCCGGCCTTCGAGCCTCGGCAGGCGGCCGCGACAGCATACCCGGCGCCGCCTTTCCAGCCCGGCGGCCATCCGCAGCAGACGGCGCAGCCGCCACTGCCGCCTCCCATGGTGACGCAGCGGCCATATTCCGGGCCGCAGCTCTATCCCTACGCGCAGCCATTGGGATACGCGCAGCCGCCGGGCTATCCCTATTTGCCATCGATGCCGGCCGCCAACGCCGGGCAGCAGCCCGATCCGGCTCAGCCTGCTTCCGAGTCCTATCCACAACCGCCCCTCCAGCAGCAACAGGCGCCTCAGCCTCATCAGCAATCGGCGGAGCCGTCGCGGGCCGTGGAGGATGCCGAGCAGCAAGCGCCAATCGAGGAAATCCGCGCCAGCCTGCGCGAATTCCGCGAAGCGGTTCGCGAACTGACCGAGAGCCGCGCGCGGCGCCGCTACTTCTGAGCCACAAAATTCTTCCAGGCGCCGTACAAAAACATGCCGGTTTCGCGTAAACGGCATGGGACGGCGCTTTGGCGGGATTGCATGTTGGAATTTTCGTGAAAATGCCACGCTGTGAAAGATCGAAAAGCGCGTCGCTTTCGGAAGCGACGCGCTTGGGCATTCTGGTGTTGAGGGTAGTCCATGGCTGTAGTGATTGATGGCAAGAGCGTTGCCGGGGACGTTGTGGGGACGGTCAAGTCCCTGACGGCTGAACTTGTCGCCAAGGGCAAGCCCAAGCCCGGTCTTGCCGTGGTCATCGTCGGCGAGGATCCTGCCAGCCAGGTCTATGTCGCGTCCAAGTCGCGCACCGCCAAGGAATGCGGCTTTCATTCCGTCCAGCACACGCTGCCGGCCGAAACCTCGGAACCGGCATTGCTGAAGATCATCGGCGACCTCAACGCCGATCCGGCCATCAACGGCATCCTTGTGCAGCTTCCGCTGCCGGCCCACATCGACGCCGGCAAGATCATCCAGACCATCGCGCCGGAAAAGGATGTCGACGGCTTCCATTTCATCAATGTCGGCAAGCTCGGCACCGGTGAACTCGAGACAGCCTTCGTGCCTTGCACGCCGGCCGGCTCGATGCTTCTGATCGAGCGGGTGCGCGGTAAGGATTTGTCCGGTCTCAACGCCGTCGTCGTCGGCCGCTCCAACATCGTCGGCAAGCCGATGGCCAACCTCCTGCTTGCCGCCAATTGCACCGTCACCATCGCCCATAGCCGCACCAGGGACCTGCCGGCACTTGCCCGCACCGCCGACATTCTTGTCGCGGCCGTCGGCAGGCCGGAGATGATCAGGGGTGATTGGGTCAAGCCAGGCGCCACCGTCATCGATGTCGGCATCAACCGCATTCCGGCGCCGGAAAAGGGCGAGGGCAAGTCCCGTCTCGTCGGCGATGTCGCCTATGCCGAAGCGGCCAAGGCCGCCGGCGCCATCACGCCGGTGCCTGGCGGTGTCGGGCCTATGACCATTGCCATGCTGATGGCCAATACGTTAGCCTCGGCCTACCTTGCGGCCGGATTGAAACGGCCGTCCTTCTGACCCGCCAGAAAGCCGCAGCTTTGCCGAACCCCAGTGTTCCCTCAGAACGGCCGGTCATCGCGGACCCCGTTCAAGGTGGCCGGCAGTTCGCATTCCTGCTGGTCGACAAGTTCTCCATGTTCTCGCTGGCTGCCGCGATCGATACGTTCCGGTCGGCGAACCGGTTGCTCGGCCGTGACTTCTACGGCTGGACGACGGTGTCGGCCGATGGCGATCCGGTGATGGCTTCCAACGGCCTGCCGCTCAAGATCGACTATGCCGTTGCCGACCTGCCGCCGGTCGATATCCTGTTCGTCTCGGTTGGGCTGACGACGGAATTCCCCGGCAAGAGCAAGGTGCTGGCGGCTTTGCGAAGCTGGGGCCGGCGCGGCAATGCGCTGGGTGCCCTGTCGGTCGGCTCCTATCTGCTGGCCGAGGCCGGCCAGCTCGAAGGCTATCGCTGCACCATCCATTGGGAAAACCGTGCCGGCTTCGTCGAACGCTTCCCCGACATCAACTGCACCGGCAACGTCTTCGAGATCGATCGCAAGCGCTACACCTGTGCCGGCGGCACCACTTCGATCGACCTGATGCTGGAGATCGTGCGCGGCGATTTCGGCTCGAACCTCGCCAATGGCGTCGCCAACCAGTTCCAGCACGAACGCATCCGCTCGGCCGGCGACCGTCAGCGCGTCGGGCCGGAACGCGACCTGACCGGCAAGTCGGAGAAGCTTAGGCGTATCGTCGAACTGATGGCCGACCACCTCGACGAGCCGCTGTCGGCGGTACAGCTGGCCAAATCCGCCGGCCTTTCGGTGCGCCAGGTCGAGCGCCTGTTCCTGCGCCATCTCAGCGTCACGCCCGGCCGTTATTACATGCGGTTGCGGCTGGAGCGGGCGCGCGAACTGCTGCGCCAGACCAACATGCCGATCCTCGACGTGGCGATCGCGACAGGCTTCACCTCGCATTCCTACTTCGCCCAGAGCTACCGGCTGCAATTCGGCAGGCCGCCCTCGGAAGAGCGCCGCACGACCTACTGAACTTCGCTTCCGTTGAAAGTACGGCATTCGGCCCGGCGCATCGGACCAGGGCAGCGATTTCGGGTTAACGGGTTCCTTCGGTGCCTTCGCTGCGCGTAGGCTGACGGGTGCATCAAACGAAAAACCCGCCTGAGCGGCGGGTCACCGGCGCAAATCAGCACCATGGACGAAAATGTACCATAGCTGAGGGCATAGAGTCAAGAAAAAATTCCTATCGCAAAAACTGCCGGCACTGCCGAACTGGCTGCCGTCTGGTCTTTGTCAAGCTGGGTTCGGAGCCCTACGCACCGGCGCCCGGACTTGTGTCCCGGCGCCGCGTCAAATAGCTTGCCGCCCGGATCAGGGGTGGATTTAGGAGATTTCGATGGCGGGACTTGCACGGGGTGTCGCGGTGGCGGTCCTCCTTTTGTCGATGACGACGTTCGGCTTCGCCGCAAACAAGGTCATCATCATTCTCGATGCGTCCGGCTCGATGTGGGCGCAGATCGACGGCAAGCCCAAGCTCGAAATCGCCCGCGAGTCGCTTCGAACCGTGCTTCAATCGGTCCCCACCGACGACGAGATCGGCTTCATGGCCTATGGCCATCGTGCAAAGGGCAGCTGCGACGACATCCAGCTGATCGTGCCGCCGCAGGCAGGTTCGGGCAGCGCCATTTCGGCCGCTGCCGACAGCCTGAAATTCCTCGGCAAGACACCGCTGACCGCTGCCGTCAAGCAGGCGGCCGAGGCGTTGAAATACACCGAGGACAAGGCGACCGTCGTGCTCATCACCGACGGGCTCGAAACATGCGGCGGCGACCCCTGCGCGCTCGGCAAGGAGCTCGAGGCATCCGGCGTCGACTTCACCGCCGATGTCGTCGGCTTCGGCCTCACCGCCGACGAGGGCAAGCAGATCGCCTGCCTCGCCGACAACACCGGGGGCAAATACATCCAGGCCTCCGACGAGAAGGCGTTGCAGGAGGCGCTTGCCGAGACAGTGGCGGCGCCTGCTCCTGAACCGGCTCCGGCACCTGCGCCAGCGCCCGCGCCGGAGCCGGCCAAACCGGAATTCAATTTCCTGCCGATAGCGGTGCTTGCCGAGGGCGGCGATCCCGTCACCGACGGCAACGCCTGGGAAATCCACAAGGCCAAACCCGACGGTACGCGCGGCGACTACGTCAGCACCGAATACGGCGCCTATAAGGCCAATCTGGAACCGGGCGACTATATCGTCGTGGCCAGTGACGGCCAGGCGAAAACCGAGCAGAAGGTCAAGATCGAGGTCGGCCAGGTCTACAAGCCGCTTTTCAACTTGAATGCCGGCACGCTCATCATCCACCCGCGACCGAACGCGGGGGCGGATGTCGTCGATGGCGCGGCTGTCGTCATCGATTATCCGGGTGCAGACATGCCCGCGACCTTTTATGGGACGACGAAAGCCGTGTTGCCGGCCGGCGACCAGAAGGTGACTGTCACGATCGGGCAGGGGGCGGCTACCGAGACGATTCCGCTGGCTGCCGGCAAGACCGTGGAAAAGGACATGATTGCCGGTGTCGGCCATGTCGTTGCCAATGCTTATTATGCTGCCGGCGGCGACAAGGCGGACGGTTCAGGCATCGGCTTCAAGGTGCTCAAGGCAAAAAAGAAGATCGATGGAACCAGAGACGAGGTGACCTATGCCTACGGACCCGACAGCAAATTCGATCTGCCACCCGATGACTATGTGTTGATTGCGACGGTTGATCTCGCCGTCGTCGAGCAGCCGTTCACTGTCAAGGTGGGCGAATCTCAGAATCTGAAGGTCGCAATGAATGCCGGCGTGCTGGCGATCATCGCGCCCGGAGCCTCGAAGATCGAGATTTTCGAGGCCAAGAAGGACATCAACGGCAACCGCAAGTCGCTTGGCTATGCATTCGACCAGAAGTATCAGGCAGCGATCCCTGCGGGCGACTACGCCGTCGTCTCGGAGAAATCCGACAACAGTTCCAAAGAAGGCAACGTGACGGTCAAGGCCGGCGAGCGAGCCGAGCTAACCGTGCAATAGAATCGTATGCACAACCGCAAGAGGGCGGCCATGTGCCGCCCTTTTTCGTGAACTACGCAGAACTGCCGTCAAGCCGTGCCGAAGGCGCTGGCGCCATGATCGGCGCGGCCGACCAGTTGTCGAAAGCCGGCAAACAGCTCGCGGCCGAAACCGAACTCGTTGCCGATGAGATCGGCATCCGCCGTCCGGCGCAAAGCGAAGTCGCCGGCCGGCACCAGCACTTCGAGTGTGCCGGCTTCGGCGTCGAGCCGGATGATGTCGCCTTCGTGGATCCTGGCGATAGGACCCTCCTCGACCGCTTCCGGCGTGACATGGATCGCCGCCGGCACCTTGCCGGAGGCGCCCGACATGCGTCCGTCGGTGACCAGCGCCACGCGCTGGCCGCGATCCTGCAGGATGCCGAGCACGGTAGTCAGCTTGTGCAGCTCCGGCATGCCGTTGGCCTTGGGCCCCTGGAAGCGGATGACGGCGATGAAATCACCGATCAGCGTGCCGGCCTTGAACGCATCGTTCAGCCCTTGCTGGCTGTCGAAGACCTTGGCCGGCGCCTCGATGATACGCCGCTCCGGCTTCACCGCGGAAGTCTTGATGACGGCGTGGCCGAGATTGCCTGACAGCACCTTCAGGCCGCCGGTCGCCTGGAATGCCTTGTTGAACGGCGCCAGCACCTTTTCGTCGCCGCTTGCCTTCGGCGAGGCCTCGCGCACCACGCCTCCGTCGGCGCCGAGCTTTGCCTCGACCGCATAGGGCCGCAGGCCTTCGCCCCACACCGTCTGCACATCCTCATGCAAGATGCCTTCGTCGAGCAGCTCGCGGATCAGGAAGCCGAGCCCGCCGGCGGCGTGGAAATGGTTCACGTCGGCGAGGCCGTTCGGATAGACCCGCGCCAGCAGTGGCACCGCCTCCGACAGGTCGGAAATATCCTGCCAGGTGATGGCTATGCCGGCCGCCGCCGCCATGGCGATCAGGTGGATGGTGTGATTGGTCGAGCCGCCGGTGGCGTGCAGGCCGACGACGCCGTTGACGATCGAGCGTTCGTCGATCATCCGGCCGACAGGCGTATAGGCGTTGCCGAGCGCGGTGATCGCCAGCGCCCGCTTCGTCGCCTCGCGGGTCAACGCCTCGCGCAGCGGCGTGCCAGGGTTGACGAAGGAAGCGCCCGGCGTGTGCAGGCCCATGATCTCCATCAGCATCTGGTTGGAATTCGCCGTGCCGTAGAAGGTGCAGGTCCCCGGCCCATGATAGGATTTGGACTCGGCCTCCAGCAGTTCGGCGCGTCCGACCTTGCCCTCGGCGAAGAGCTGGCGGACCTTGGCTTTTTCGTCATTGGGCAGGCCTGATGTCATCGGTCCGGCCGGAATGAACACCGCCGGCAGATGGCCGAAGGTGAGCGCTGCGATCACCAGCCCCGGCACGATCTTGTCGCAGACGCCGAGATAGACGGCGGCGTCGAACATGTTGTGCGACAGGCCGATCGCGGCGGCCATGGCGATGACATCGCGCGAAAACAGCGACAGCTCCATGCCGGGCTGGCCTTGCGTGACCCCATCGCACATTGCCGGTACGCCGCCGGCCACCTGGGCGATGCCGCCGGCTTCGCGGGCCGCGTCCTTGATCAGCGCCGGGAAGGTCTCGAACGGCTGATGCGCCGACAGCATGTCGTTGTAGGAGGTGATGATGCCCAGGTTCGGCACCTTGTCGGCGCCAAGCGCGAGCTTTTCCGAGGGGCTGCACACCGCAAAGCCGTGGGCGAGATTGCCGCACGACAGCACAGCCCGGTTGGCGGTGCGGTTCGATGCCTCGGCGATGCGGCCGAGATAACGCTCGCGGCCTGGCTTTGAGCGCTGGCGGATGCGTTCGGTGATGGCTTCGATGTCGCGTCTGGCGGTCATGGCGGTCGGTCCTTTCAGGCGAGGTCCCGGAAACATCCTCCCGCCGTTTGCCGGGACCAGAGTAAATCGAGATTCAGGGGGCCCAGAAAACCTCTACGGGCTTATGTGCTGCGTCGAGCACGGCACGGATTGGCTTTCGCGGCCCGGGCGCAACCGCGCCGTCGAAGGCGACACGCTTGTCCTCACCCTCTATGTGCAGCGCGATGAAGCCGGCTTCGACGATGCGCGCCAGCGACAGGGTCAGCCGCGGCTCGCCCGCGCTTGCCGCATGAACGGGCAGCACGATCCTGTCGGAAGACGGCTCGAGCAGCGTTGCCAGATCGTCGGCATCGGGAAAGAACGAGGCGGTGTGGCCGTCCGGCCCCATGCCGAGAACGACGACATCGAGCGGCCAGGGTAAGGACCGGAGCGCTGCATCGTCGGACGAGGCCGCATCCTCGATGCTGGTGGCTTCGTGATAGAGCGGCACGAAACGAGCCGCCTTGGCCGCGTTCTGCAACAGATTGGCGGCTACCAGCCCGGCATTGGAGCGTGGCGAGGAGGCCGGCACGAAACGCTCGTCGACCAGCGTCACGATCACCTTGTCCCAAGCGATAGGTATCGCCGAAAGGGCGGCGAAGAATTTTGCCGGCGTGGTGCCGCCGGAGACGGCGAGCAGCCCCGTGCCGCGCTCGGCGATCGCCTTGGTCAGTCTGCCTGCAACATGGCCGGCAAGGGCTGCCGCCAGTTCCTGGCGCTCAGCGAAGCCGTTCCAGCTATAGGCGGCGCTGTTCAATTGCTCTCGTGCCATGTCCGCCCGTCACGTTCGATCAGTGCTATCGAGGCCGATGGGCCCCAGGTGCCCGCCGTGTAGCCCTGCGCCTCCTGCCTGGCACTTTCCCAGGCATTCTGGATCGGGTCGATCCATTTCCACGCCGCCTCGACTTCGTCACGGCGCATGAACAGGGTCTGGTTGCCACGGATGACGTCCATGATCAGCCGCTCATAGGCGTCCGGCGCGCGGCCATCGAAGGACTGCGCAAAACTCATGTCGAGCGAGATCTGGCGCAACCGCATGCCGCCCGGACCCGGATCCTTGATCATGATGAACTGCTTGACGCCTTCGTCGGGCTGCAGCCGGATGACCAGCTGGTTGGCGAAGATCGGACCAGCGCTGTCGCCGAAGATCGAATGCGGGATCGGCTTGAATTCGATGACGATTTCCGAAACCCGGGTTGCCAGCCGCTTGCCGGTCCTGAGGTAGAACGGAACGCCCGCCCAGCGCCAGGTGCCGATCTCGGCCTTGATGGCGACGAAGGTCTCGGTATTGCTGTCGTGGGAAAGCTCCTCGACATAGCCCTTTACAGCTCCGCTGGCCGAGGCGCCTGCGCGGTACTGGCCGCGCACGGTGTGCTTTGGCGCCTCGTTGCCGTTGATGCGCTTCAGCGCCCGCAGCACCTTCAGCTTCTCGTCGCGCACGGCGTCGGCATCCATCGATGACGGCGCTTCCATGGCGACGAGACACAGCAGCTGCAGCATATGGTTCTGCACCATGTCGCGCAGCGCGCCGGCCTTGTCGTAATAGGTGACGCGGTCTTCCAGACCGACGGTCTCGGCCACTGTGATCTGGACATGGTCGATGTGGGCTGAATTCCACAACGGCTCGTAGAGCGCGTTGGCGAAGCGCAGCGCCATCAGGTTCTGCACCGTCTCCTTGCCTAGATAATGGTCGATGCGGAAGATCTGGCTTTCGTGGAAGTCGTCGCCGACCAGGTCGTTGAGCTTGCGTGCCGAATCGAGATCGCGGCCGATCGGCTTTTCCAGCACGATGCGCGAGTTCGGCGTGATCAGATTGTGCTCTTTCAGCTTGTGCGAGATGTCGCCGAACAGCGCCGGCGCCACCGCCAGGTAGAAGGCTCGGATGCGGTCGCTGTCTCCGATCGCCTTCTTAAGCTTGTCGAAGCCGGCGCCGCTCGTCGCATCGGCGGAGACGTAGGACAGCCGCGCCAGAAAAGTCTTCAGTTCCTTGGCGTCGATGTCGGCCGGTTTGACGTGCTCGGAGATCGCCTGTTTGGCGAAGGCCTGGAATTCTTCGTCGCTCATTTTCGAGCGCGACGTGCCGATGATGCGTGTCGGCTCCGAAAACTGATGGTCGCGCTGGCGATAATAGAGCGACGGCAGAAGCTTGCGTTCCGACAGATCGCCGGTGCCGCCGAAAATGATGAAGTCGAAAGGCTCGACGGGGATGATCTGGCTGGTCATGGTCTGTCCGCTTTGACGCCGGTCGCTGTGACGCGGCTGATATAATCTAATCGATTTAAATTTTCCAGTGCCATGGTGTCACATCTGGGTGTATGCGCCGGCCCCTTGACAGTCCGATGACCCGGAGGCTTGTCGAAGGCGCGGCTCCGGAAGCCTTCGCAGTTGCAGCATAGAGCGGGATCGACGCGAAAGCCAAAGGAGAAATCGGCGATGGACCCACATCTTTCGGCCAATCCGGTCAGAAGCCGTGGCTTTGCGCGGAGGAGCGCCAATGACGTGCCCGTTGATCGTCACCAATAATGAGCGGAAAAAACATGCGTCTGGAAAACAAGGTTGCGATCATCACCGGTGCTGCGTCGGGTTTTGGCGAGGGCATCGCCAGGCGCTTTGCGCAGGAGGGTGCCAGGGTCGTTGTCGCCGATCTCAACGCCAGGGGTGCGGAGCGCGTCGCCGGCGAAATCGGTGAAGCTGCGATCTGGACCCAGACGGATGTCTCGCTGCGCTCCGAATTCGACGAGATGATCTATGCCGCGAAAAGCGCCTTCGGCCGCATCGACATCATGGTCAACAATGCCGGTTACACCCATCGCAACGGCGACATGCTCAATGTCGACGAGGACACCTTCGACCTGATAACCGCCGTCAACATGAAGGCGATCTATCACGCGGCACTTGCCGTGGTGCCGATCATGGAGCGGCAGGGCGGCGGCGTCATCCTGACCACGGCCTCCACCGCGGGTCTGCGGCCGCGCCCCGGCCTCACCTGGTACAATGCGTCGAAAGGCTGGGCGATCACCGCCACCAAATCGATGGCGGTGGAACTGGCGCCGAAGAACATCCGCGTCAACTGCCTCTGCCCGGTTGCCGGCGAGACCGGCATGCTGGAGAAATTCATGGGCGCCGACACGCCCGAGATCCGCGAGAAGTTCCGCGCATCGATCCCACTCGGCCGGCTTTCGACGCCGCTCGACATCGCCAACGCCGCACTCTGGCTGGCCTCGGACGAGGCCGCCTTCATCACCGGCGTGGCGCTGGAGGTCGATGGCGGCCGCTGCATCTGAAAGCCTGATGTATGTCGCTCGAAAGCGGCCCCGGTTTGGGAGAACGACATGCATCAGAACAACAGGCCTGCCTCACGCAGAGCGGTGGGCGTCAGGCGCCGGTCTTGATGTAACTCTTGTAGATCCAGCCGGTCTTGCCGTTGTAGGTGATCTGGCACCATTTCTTGCAGCTCATCACCTGCACCGAGGTTTTGGCTGGCACCGTACCGATGGCGGCGGCATTTTTCTTCGGGCCGCTTCGCATGGTCACGGCCCTCAGGATGCGCCCTGTTCCGGCGGCTGCGGCTTTCCTGGGCTTCGCCTTGGCTTGGCTGTCATCGCCTTCTGCCGCTGGCTCTTGCGGCTGCACCGCGGGGATGGCGGCGGTTTGTGCGCCGTCGGGGTGGTTGCCCGCGGCTGCGCTGGGCGCGGCTACCTTGGCAAGTTCGGTGGCGGCATCGGTATCGGCTGCCGGCTGTGCGAATGCCGCAGCTTGCTTGTCCGCTGCCTGGCTGGGAGCAGTCGAATCGGAAGTGGCGGCGTCCTTCGGCTGCGAACCGGTCCAGCGCGGATCGTTGGCGGCGAGTGCGGAGATGTTGGCTTGCGCGGCCGCCACGGTTGTCGGAATAGCGTCGGACTTGCGCGCCTGCGGCACGGCTGCCGCGGCGACCGCGGCCCCAACCGGGGTTATTTTCGTCGTCTTCACCGGAACCGTTGGAATGGTCTGCTCGGGGCTCGCTGCCGCTTGTCTGTCGCTGGCCGGCAATGCCAGCCACAGCGCCACGGCGGCGACGCCAAGCAGCGCGGCAGTGCCGATCGCGGCGATCACCAGATGCGAGTTCGAACGGACTTCCTGCCAGAAGGACGGCCGCATGTCGTATCCGAACTGCATGGCAAAGCGCCGACGTTCCGGCGTACCGAAACTGAAGGGCTCTCTCACTCTTGCCACCTCCATAAGCGGGGCCGACGTTCTATCGGTCGGTGCCGGAAGTCCGGCGTCTGATCCGCATAGGTCAAAAAAACAACGCGGGCAGTCCCGCAACAATCCCCGAACAATCGCCCAGAACCGGCAGCTTTCGCCTGCGATTGTGGCATCAGTACGCCATTATAGGGGATTCTGCGCCTTTGCGGGAAATTGCGCAATGCGTCGCACGGGCAACAAATGTTACAATGAATATTACAATATTACATCAGGTCGGTCGGCTAGATCCTGTCCCGCAACGCAAACCAGTTGAGCGCCAGGAACAGCAGCGGCGTGCGGAAGCGCCGACCGCCGGGGAACGGCGGGATTTTCAGATCCTCGATCAGCTTCAGCCGGTCGCGGTTGCCGGCAACGGTTTCAGCATAGAGTTTACCGAAGTAGTTCGACAGCATGACGCCGTGGCCGGAATAGCCGCCGGCCGAGATCACATTGGGCATCACTTCGCGCACGAAAGGCTTTCTCGGCACCGTGATGCCGACATAGCCGCCCCAGCCATGCGTGATCTCGACATCCCCGAGCGCCGGATAGAGTTCCGCGATCTGGCGGCGGATGTGAATGTGGATATCCTTCGGATCGTTGACGCCATAGACCTCGCGTCCGCCAAACAGCAGCCGTCCGTCCTTCGATCTGCGGAAATAGCGCACGACGAAGCGGGAATCGTCGACCGCCTCGCCGCCCGGCAAAACGTTCGAATCCGCTCCCAAAGGCACGGTCGCACCGATGAAGGAACCGATCGGCATGATGTGCGCCGCACTAACCGGCTCGAGCGCGCCGCCATAGGCGTTGACCGCTATCAGGCATTTCTGCGCCGTCACCGTCCCCCTCGGTGTCGAAACCTTGACCTTGCCGCCACTGGACATGATGCCGGTTGACGGCGTCCCCTCGAACAGCTGCGCGCCTGCAAGCGCTGCCACCCGCGCCGTGCCGATCACCAGCTTCATCGGATGGATGTGGCCGGTGCCGGTGTCGTGCGTGCCGCCGAAATAGGCGGTCGAGCCCAACCGCTCCGCCGTCTCCCTGGCATCCATGAACGAGATATGCGGGTAGGAAAAACGGCTCGCCATGATCTCGGCATGCGCCTTGTAGTCGTCGACATAGCGCGGCTTGTGCGCCACCGAGAGCTGGCCCGGCATATAGTCGATATCGATCTGGTTGGCGGCAGTGAATTCGAGGAGATGCGCCTTGGCCTCTTCGGCAAGATCAAACAGCGCCTTGGCGCGGGCCAAGCCATACTCGGCTTCCAGGTCCTCGGCCCAGGCGCGCTGGCCGGTGCCGAGCTGCCCGCCATTGCGACCGGAGGCGCCATCGCCGAAGCGGTAAGCGTCGATCAGCACGACATTGGTGCCTGCCTTGGCCAGGTGCGCCGCCGCCGACAGACCGGTAAAGCCGCCGCCGACGATGACGACATCGCATGCCCGGTCGCCATCCAGCGCCGGGTATTCAGGTCTCGGACCGGCTGTGTCCTCATACCAGGACCGGCCGGGGGAGATCGGGGATTGGTAGGCCATGATGCTCGCAGGGAGTAGGGGAGTAGGGGAGTAGGGGAGTAGGGGACTAGGAGACTAGTCGACTAGACGACTAGACGACTCGACTTGTATTGAACTAGAGTGGG